>DATGNN010000280.1:0-20775 GCA_035306725.1 Chitinispirillaceae bacterium
AATTTGGATCGTCGGGCACACACCCCAAAATGGCAGCTTAGAAAAATCCGAAATCAGATAACCGAATTCGAAACAAAACCATAAGAATAATCAGAATTCAATCAGAAATAATTGGAAATAAATTACAAACAATCGGAAATAATCAGCTAAAAATAAAAAATTCGAAATCACAATAGCGAAATACGAAACAGGATAATCAGAAGTAATCAGACTCAAATCCCGACCTGTCCAGTTTGCAGAAATTTGAACAATTTGAATAAATGAACATACTCCGGGTTTTTAAAATTGTGATTTGAATTATCGGCTATTTGTTTGAAAAATTAATTCTTAATGGGATTTGGAATTGAATTATTAACCTCTTGCCTTAGTCACACTTCTCGCATCAATGTTCATTGATCACTGAGCACTGACCCTTTCGATTCACCAAGGGCCCCGAACTACCGGTTCCACGAGACATCACCCGGTCGGGAATACAATTAGAGGCTAAAATAATCAAATCCCGGCTTTGTCTGCGAATATCGGGGGGTATACGATAAAACATAAAATATTAGATATATATATCTAACGCTTATGCGTTATCTTACAATCTGATAACAGCCTTATACCTGCAATTCAATATCCCAATTGCCGAAGTTTGGTAAGGTAGGTATCTACATCAAATTCATTTTCCGGGTTTAATACTTTTCTGACAACTAGCATTACCACAAACGCGGTTGTTCCCCAAATTACAGCACGAATAAATGCAACCATATTTACCTCCATTCTGATTTCTATTGTATTATTCTGATTTATGAAAGTCAATATTATAAGTAATGAAAAACATTCAGTTCTCCTGCATATAGTTTAAATGACAACGACCGTCCGGATCAATCAAGAAGATTTAAGGCCCTGTCACAAATATTTGAACCTGTTGATCGTATTTAAATAAGGATTATAAGTTTTATACCGCTTTTACCTTTAGTTTCACAGGATAATGAAAATGTACACAAAAAAATTCAATAAAATTTCACAACCGGTTATAATTTTAATCATTTTCTTCTTTTTAATGAGCATAACAGCCCCGGTATTGCAGTACCTGTAAAGGAACTCACCGAGTATGCATCATTATTTGTTATTCTATAAAGAATATCATTGACTAAAGATCTCTGCTTTCCCCGCGAATTGGACAGACCCTCGTGATCTGCCCCGGACACCCTTATTGTGCAGCTTATGGCTTGGTACGGGGACACGCACGAGGTCTGTTTGCAGTAAGAAACATCAAATTACAACTTCTTTAAATCTTAATAATTTTATTTTACATGCATTACAATTCTGACATAATAATAGATCGGGATTGCCCGGTTCACCCGGAGTTTGCATGCCGGCTGCGCCTTCGATCCTCTTCCCGGTTGTTTGTACAATTAAGACTACAACAATCAAATCCAGTCTAACACGTCGGGGGTACAAATATAGCAATAATAATCAAATCGCAACATTGTCTGCAAAGTCGGGGCTTGTGGGCCTCGGCGTATGTTGATATCTATAATTTATCTATAAAAATCTGGACTTGAGCACCCGGCACATAATTACCGTTACCTTCATTTAAATATCACAATTATGGCAATAATTTATGCGATTATGTAATTTTTCCTTTTTCGGTAACACGAGCCAAAGGAATTTTATGAGATTTATTGGTTATTTAATAGTTTTAATCGGACTTGCCGGTATCCATATACACTGCACAAATGGAGAATCCGCCGTAGAAAAAGCAACTCAAAACAAGATCCTTCTTTTTGGTAATCAAACCGAACCACAGGATCTTGATCCGCACATAGTAACCGGTGTTCCCGAATTTCAGATTATTGAGTCTCTTCTTGAAGGATTAACAATCCTTGACCCCCAAAATCTTTCTCCCCTGCCCGCAACCGCTTCATCATGGGAAATTTCCGATAACAGTCTTGTCTATACCTTCAATATAAGAAAAAATGCAAAATGGTCAAATGGCGACCCCGTAAAAGCTTCAGATTTTGTTTTTTCCTTTCATAGGATCCTCTCCCCTGCACTGGGCAGTGAATACGCTTACATGCTATACTGCATTAAAAACGCACAGGAGTTTAACAAATCACAGATTGACGATTTTTCTGAGGTCGGGGTCAAGGCAGTCGGAGATTCAATACTGCAAATTGAACTGTGCAAACCGGTCCCCTATTTCCTCTCCCTTGTTGCACATCACTCCTGGTATCCTGTACATCCGCCAACAATTCTGAAATTCGGCAGTATCGATACCCGCGGTACTAAATGGACTCGCCCCGAAAATTTTGTCGGAAACGGTCCATTTGTTCTTGATTCATGGGAAATAAACAAAATCATAACAGTCAAAAAAAGCGGGACATATTACGACAATGAATCTGTTTCTCTCAATGGAATTAATTTCTATCCAATAGAGAACAATCTTACCGAAGAACGCTCATTTCGCACAGGACAACTTCACATAACATCATCCTGCCCTCTTAATAAAATCCGGTGGTATCGTTCAAACCAGCCTCAAAACCTTCGAATTGACCCTTACCTCGGAACCTATTACTATCTGGTAAATGTAAACAATAAACCACTGGACAACAAAAATGTCCGTAAAGCACTTGCACTAGCTATCGATCGCAAGGCACTTACAGAGCATGTCCTTAAAGGTGGCCAGCTCCCGGCTGCAAGTTTTACTCCGCCCAATGTAGCCGGATACACTTACGGCAACACGCTTTCCTTTGATACAACAGAAGCACGGAAACTCCTTGAAGAGGCCGGATATGACAAAAACAACCCCTTCCCTTCGGTGTCCCTTCTTTATAACACTCATGAATCTCACCATACAATAGCCCAGGCGATTCAACAGATGTGGAAAAAATATCTTGGAATCGATATAACACTTATCAATCAGGAATGGAAAGTCTATCTGGAAACAACTCAAAACCACAAATATGATCTAGCCCGCATGGGCTGGATCAGCGATTACAACGATCCAAACAGTTTTCTGGACTTGTGGATAACCGGTGGCGGTAACAACCGGACCGGATGGTCAAATTTGAAATACGATTCCCTTGTACAGGCAGCATCTTTGGCTTCAGATACAGGAAAACGGTTCAGGCTTTTCAGTGAAGCAGAAAGTATTCTTCTTGATGAGCTGCCGGTTCTTCCGATCTATTTTTATACAAATGTCTATCTTATCCATACGTCTGTAAAAGGTTGGACGCCCAATATTCTCAATAACCATAACTATAAATTTATTGATCTGGAATAAAATGGGAAAATTTATCCTGAAACGAATCTTTCTCGAAACATTGCCATCACTGCTGGTTATCATAACGGTAACTTTTTTTTTGATCCGGCTTGCGCCCGGAGGCCCGTTCAGTTCAGAAAAACAGATGTCTGCGGAAGTACTTGAGCAATTAAATTCTCATTACGGAATAGACAAGCCACTTTATACACAATATTTCAGTTACCTCCTGAATATTTGCAAGGGAGACTTCGGGCCATCATTTAAATATCCCGGAAGAACAGTAACAGAACTGATAAGCGAATCTTTTCCGGTTTCACTGGAGCTTGGATTATATGCATTGATATTTGCAATCCTGACCGGAATCCTGGCCGGAGTTATAGCTGCGTTAAAACCCGGCTCGTTTATGGATTATTTTACGATGTCTTTGAGTATGGCCGGGATTTGCATTCCGGCTTTTGTGCTCGGTCCGCTTCTGGTACTTGTTTTCTCGCTAAAGTTCGGGTGGGTCAATGTTTCGGGATGGAATACGTTTTCGGATCGTATACTCCCGTCAATAACTCTAGGCATGATGTACGTCGCGTATATAGCACGTCTTACCCGTGGCGGAATGCTGGAAACAATGGTTCAGGATTTTATTTATACAGCCCGTTCAAAGGGGCTCAGCGAAACAGCTGTAATATTCAAACATGCACTGCGGGGAGCTCTTCTTCCGGTGATTTCTTTTATGGGGCCTGCAGCTGCCGGAATGATATCCGGTTCATTTGTTGTAGAAACGATTTTTTCAATCCCAGGACTCGGGCGATTTTTTGTAACCGCAGCATTCAACCGTGATTACACAATGATCCTTGGCACTGTAATATTTTATGCAATTATAATTATCATTTTCAATACTCTTGTAGATATTATTCAAACGATTCTAAACCCACGACTCAGAAATTACTGACATGAGCGAAAAACCACAAGACATTAAAGCCATACCTTCGGGTAATTCCCTTTGGAAAGAGGGTATGGGCCGTTTTATGCATAATAAACTTGCAATCTTCGGATCGGTTTTCCTTTTCATCCTTGTCTTGTTATGCGTGCTGGCTCCTTTGATAGCTCCTTACTCATACGAAACACAGAATCTTTCGTATGGGTCTGAGCCTCCCGGCAGTTCACACATTATGGGAACAGACCCTTTGGGAAGAGACCTCTTTACACGTATTCTTTACGGCGGAAGAGTTTCGTTTTCAGTAGGCCTTTGCGCTACAGCAGTTTCGGTTCTTATCGGAGTGATATGGGGATCTTTTGCAGGATGGTTTGGAGGGAAAATTGATTCGATCATGATGCGAATGGTTGATATAGCATATGCGTTTCCATTTACAATTTTTGTTATCATACTCATGGTGTTTTTTGAACGCAGCATGCTGCTTCTTTTTGCTGCCATCGGTGCAGTAGAGTGGCTGACCATGGCCCGTATTGTCAGAGCCCAGGTAATGGCAATAAAACATCATGAGTTTATTGATGCAGCCAGGGGGCTGGGTCTTTCTACAACCCGGATAATCTTTCGCCACATTCTTCCAAATATTACCGGACCTGTTATAATCTATTCGACACTGACAATACCTGCAGTAATGCTTCTTGAAGCGTTCCTGAGTTTTTTGGGCCTTGGTGTACAGCCGCCTGCAAGTTCATGGGGGATTTTGATTCGTGAAGGTGCCGAAACAATGGAAGAATATCCCTGGCTTCTTGTCTTTCCGGGACTTGCCCTCTCTTTAACCCTGTTTTCTCTTAATTTTATCGGAGATGCTTTGCGTGATGCACTTGATCCAAGATCCTCAAGGGAGTAGACAAAATTGATTCTTGATGTCAGAAACATAAGCACTGTCTTTCATCTTCGCAGGGCAGATATTCATGCTGTAAAGGACGTTTCGTTTCAGCTTTTTAAAGGAGAAACTTTGGGAATTGTGGGAGAGTCCGGTTCCGGAAAAACTGTTTTATGCCAGTCCTTACTTGGTTTACTCCCCAAACCACCTGTAAAAATTTCCGGACATGCCTATTTCGACAATACGGATCTTCTTGATTGTGACAGCAAAAAACTGCGTCAGATCCGCGGTAACCAGATAAACATGATTTTTCAGGACCCGTCATCGGCTTTTAATCCCTATTTGAAACTCTCGGAGCAGTTGATAGAACCGCTGATTTCTCATGGGTATAAGTCAAGAAAAAACGCGTTAGAAAAAGCCCGGATAATTCTTTCCGAAACAAAAATCCCACAGCCCCAAAAAAGGTTATACCAGTATCCGCATGAATTCAGCGGCGGAATGCTTCAACGGGCAATGATTGGTATGGCACTTATTACAAACCCCAGAATTGTAATTGCCGATGAGCCTACAACAGCTCTGGATGTAACGGTTCAGGCCCGTATACTTCAGCTTATGAAAAGGCTGCAAAATCAGTACTCGCTTTCGATAATCTTTATTACCCATAATCTGGGGATTGTAGCCGGATTTTGTGACCGGGTTGTAGTAATGTACGCCGGAGTAGTACTGGAAACCGCATCAACAGCAGATCTTTTCAATCATACTGCACATCCATACACAAAAGCACTCATAAAAAGTGTTCCGTCAATAGATAGCAGTAAAGATTCCCTTTACATGATCCCTGGAATGCCACCAGATCCATCAGTTAAATTGAGTGGATGTCCGTTTGCGCCCAGATGCGGGTACAGAACCGACAAATGTCTGAAATCAGAAAACAGGCTCAGGGAAACAGGTAAAAATCATTTTACATCATGCATTCGTGTTCTCGAAAGTGAATTATCGCTTTAATTTGACCAGAGGAGTTTTTTTGATATCAACCCCATTTTTACATGTAAAAAACCTTACTGTCTCCTATAAAAAGGGTAAGACTGTTTTCACTGCAGTAAAAAATGTCAGTTTGACTCTTGAACAGGGTAAAACACTTGGACTGGTTGGCGAATCAGGATGCGGGAAAACTACTCTCGGGCGTTCCATACTGCAGTTTCATAAAAGTGACAGCGGTCAGGTTCTGCTTCAGGGAAACGATCTCTCAGCCATGAATACTGACAGTCTTAACCGGTACAGGCCGCTGATGCAAATGATATTTCAGAATCCTTACAGGTCACTTAATCCGAGGATGACAGTGCTTGACATTCTTTCTGAACCAATTCGTATAAAGGAAAGGATATCCCAAAAGAATTGTATTCAGAAAGTGAGCGAACTTATGCTTAAAACCGGTCTTGATCCGTTTATGATGCGCAAATTTCCACATGAGTTCAGCGGTGGCCAGCGCCAGCGAATTGCCATCGCCCGTGCTCTTGCCGCAAATCCGCTTCTTGTTATAGCCGATGAACCGGTGTCGTCGCTTGATGTCTCTGTTCAGGCTCAGATTCTCAATCTCTTGCGGGAGATTCATGAGAAAATGAATCTCAGCATGATTTTTATTTCACACGATCTTTCTGTTGTCAGATATATCTCGGACGATATTGCAGTCATGTATCAGGGGAAAATAGTAGAGAAAGGACCATGCGACCGGCTTTTTTCCAACCCGCTTCATCCGTACACAAAAACACTTCTGAGTGCCATTCCGGTTGCGGATCCGTCAAAATCGTTTTACACAAAAGTCGACATTGATAATGAATTTATTCCTGAAGAAACAGAAAATGGTTGTCTTTACAGTAACAGATGTCCTTTTATAATGGATATCTGCAAAGAAGCAGAACCTGCACTTGAAACTGTTGATAATAATTCAAACCATGAATGTGCATGCCATTTGATAAACAGCGGGTCTTGACTTTTCTCTTTTTTGCAAGAAGTGATATAAAAAATGCATGACCGCTCTTTGGTTAAAAATACTATATTATAACCTAATCATATCAATTTTTTACATGCAGGGTTAATTTTTACTGAATATTTCAGGAAAAAACCTGAATGATAAAATTTTATTTGTAAAATTTGTCATATCCGGATATTAAATTATGATTTTTTCAAACTCTGTGAGAAACATTTTCTTTTATTGGCTGGCTTTCATCTCTTTTGCAGCAAGTATTTACCACTTCAGTGGCATCTTTTTTGAAATAGATGATTCACCTGTCTGGTTTCACTGCATATTTGTTGCTGTAAACATTTTGGGTATATACGGATTCTTAAAAAGACCCAAAATCTATTTCTATTTTTTTATCTTTTTGATTATTCAGCAGTATTTTTATCATGGTCAGGATTTAACAGAATTATGGAAAGCAGAACAAAAGATACACTGGATAAGTCTTTTAACTCTGTTAATCTTGCCATTAGGATTAGTTTGCCTTTATGATGATTTGAGGCTGAATAAAAAGTAAAATTATTTTATGTTTGATGGTTATCAGGTTTTTCCTGACATTGCATGAACAGACCTATTAATTATTTTCCTTATTTTGTATCAGTTCTACAAGATCCTCAACGCTAATGATATCAACACTGTCCGGTGATTTTTCATCACTGCTGCATATAGCGCATTTATAAGTTGATGAAATATCATAAAGCCTGAAATACTTATGCGGCAATGTTTCTTTATGTAAAACAAGGTCAATTTTTTGGTTATCATATGGCAGAACCGAAAAAGAGTTCAGCGGACAGGAAAGCCCTTTTCCAATAGCTTTAATATAGCTCTCTTTTAAAACCCACATTTCAAAAAACAGATCATTGAACTTCTCTTTATTATTACATCCAAACAACATCTTTTTTTCAGAATCCGAAAAAAAACGGTTTGCAATTCCTTTATCCATCTCCCTGATTTTTTCAATATCAATTCCTGTTTCACTATCATCAATAACACACCCCACCCAGTCTCCTGAATGTGTAATATTAAAATGCAGTGAAGAATTCTCCAGAAAGGGTTTTCCTGTTTCAGAATCAATGCAGATATTCATTTCTCCTGCAATGCCTTCATGGTTCAGACAATACATTAAAAGAGATTCCGCGATAAGACTCCTGTAAGCATCCTCTTTTCTGTAAAATTTTGAAGCTCTGATCCTCCTCTGTTCAGAACAATTATTATACAGAAAATCAAACAGGCTGTCTTCAACAGTTTCGGCTCCACAAACAGCTTTTATTATTTTTTCCATTCAGATATCAAACCTTGATTATAAACCCTTGTAATATAATACATCATTCCATATCAACCGTATTAATAATTCTTATGCAAATAAATACAACTATCAACATATAAAAGAATATAAAAACCGGGTCTGATACAGTTAAACTAAACGATACAAGTTCTCTTATAATTGACATAACTAAATACAATATGATAATCATTAAAAGAAAAAACGGAAACAGGGCAAAATGTTTTCTGATAAGCAGCATAACTGTAAGAGGTAATGCCTTTGTAATCAAAAGAATTCCTGATAAATAATAAACAGTTTCCCGAAGAGGTGCAAAAACAATATTATAATTACAAAAATATTTTAAAAGAAATACAGACGAACTTAATATGAATGTAATGAATATTGGAAAAAGCATCATTATTATAAAAAACAATGGCAATATGTAAGCTCTTTTGACAGGCAGAATTAAATAAAACACAGCACTGCCGCAATATTCTCTGTAAAAATGCATCTGAAACAGTATCGTAGTTAATACCACAAGGGAAAGCATTGCAAGGTTGCTTAAAGTTAATTCAAAACTTCCTGAAGGTAAAACGAGGTATACTGCCCCACAGATACCAAGTATCAGATCCAACATAAGCATTCTGTATAAAAACAACTTATGCATATTTATAAAAAACATGAAAGGGAATTTGCTTTTTACTTCTTCAGTCATGAGCTCTGTCCAGATTCTTAAAAAAAAGCATCGCCTTTAAAAATAAACTTGTAAATAACATAACACAAATACCGGATATAATATTTCCATATTGATCAATCCCCTCTGTAATCAGAATCAGCTTCCTTTGCGGTAGAATTAAATCAAAAGCAACAAACAAACAAAAGAAAATAAATACTGTGTACATTATAAAATTTACACCAGTAAAAAGTATCCGGCCTTTTTTACGATTTCGCGAAGTCAAACAGGTATTAATACAATCATTCATAAAGAATAGAAAAACAAATACCGAAATAAACAATAACCGTCCGGTGTGAATCGGTGGTAAATCACTTAAATATTCAGAAACATATTCTTGCGGAATCTCAGACACATTTCCCGAAAATATTTCTTCTGGTGATCTGTTGTCTGTACCTGTTGACTGCAGAACCGAATCGGGGATACCATCTTTTAATATAATAATATCAGATGTAAGATACTTAAAAACCAGTGAAGCATTTATTGGTATCCTGTATCGAACAGCTTCAGGCTGGTCCAGACTGTCTGGAATCGTTATTATACCACCAACATATCTTGAAATTTCTCCAGTTTTTTGATTGTAATCAGTAATCATCTCTGTTGGACATATTGATTTGATGTCCGGAGGCACCTGGGAATTGATTCCAAAGAATAAGCAAAATGAAACCAGCACTGAAATATACACCGCAGCAGAAATCATATAAGCAGATATAAAATAGCTTTTTTTTTACAGGTAACAGGTTTGTGCACCTTGACAATAAACTTTCAGACGAATCCGAAAAATCAGTTGGTACTGCTTTCAGTGAAGAAATAAACCGGATTGAAACTGCACTGGTTATAAATAAAAATACAGTTTCAAGTTTTTCCAGATTACCACCAAAATATAACAAACATGCTGTTAACAGAAGGCAATAAAAGGCAGGATTGTTAACAGGAGATAAGAAAACAGTTTTCAGAAAGAATATAAACAGCGAAATTATCTTTTTCATATGATGTCAACCTGATATATCTTTGCTGTAATATTTTTCAAACACCGTCCCGGGTGACATATCAGAATTTTTTATCACATCATCGTATACTATTTCACCTGATCGTAATAAAATCATTCTGTCGGCAACTGATGAAAGTTCAGATAAAATATGTGTTGCATACAGTATGGTCATACCCTGTTGCTTCTGAAATTCCCTCAGCATATTCTGGATCCTTATTCTCATCACAGCATCAAGACCATTAAAAGGTTCATCGAGAATCATTATCTTTGGTTGTATTGAGCCTGCAAGAGCTATTTCTGCGAGTCTTTTCTGTCCCTTGCTCAATCTGTTTAGTCTTCTGTAAGGGTCAACTCTGCAAAAATCAATTAGTTCCAGGTATTTATCACGGTTCCACTGAGGATATAAAGATGAAAATAAACCGGCGATTTCATTTGTTGTAGCCCAAGGAAGAAAACCGGCATTATCCGAAACAAACCCTGTTTGTGCACGAATTTGTGGAGGAATATTCCTGCTATCAGTTCCCAGTACAGTACAGATCCCCTCCTGCGGCTTTAAAAGACCGAGAATAATATTAAACAGAGTGGTCTTGCCTGAACCATTGGCACCCACAAGAGCAACAGATTCACCCTCTTTTATTGTAAAGCTAACATCGCTTAATGCCTTGAGAGTTATGTAGTATTTTGTAATTTTGCTGCATATGATTATTTCATTATTCATTTTTTCTGACCTTTACACATAATCGTAAATCAACATGATCTGCGTATCACCAGATTACCTTCAACCTCAATACATTTTCCGTTTCGTCCGGTTTTGACAGTATGAGGTGCCAGTATAAAACGCAGTATCAATGAGATAATTCCATGATTGTTAAAATCGTATGATGTCAAATAGTTTTCCATGGCATCAAGGGTATTATCAAATGAAATAACAGACAGATCATCGGGAATATGTATGTTTCGTTCCTTCAGGTAATCGATTGCAATTGTTGCGGCAAAATCATTGGCTATAACCCATGCCGTAATCGACCTGTCCTCAAGAGCTTTGTCAAACATAGGTTTCATTTTCTCGAAAATTTCACCACTTGCACAATTACGTTCTGTAAAGTATTTGACCAGATTATAACCCAGATTTCCAAACCTCCTGAGAAACGCTTCATTGGCCTCCTTTTTCCAGTCCTGGTACTGATTGACAAGCTCCCGCAGATCTTCCTGACATTCACCATTTTTAAGATAATCCCATTTATAGGCATAATCACTGTAAACGAACGGAACCACCCCATTTTCAATACCAGCCCGCTCATACATTTCGGAAATCGTGTCGAACCGCTGCTGAGACCATAATGCCCTGTGAAATGGTGATATAAAAGCAATCTTTCTGTGACCTTTGCCAAGCAGATACTGTGCTACCCTTTTGGCTGGATAAGCTGATGCAGTTGCTGTAAAAAACTGCACCATACGATTCCCGCTGATACTGCGGGGAGTCTGCCACCCCCCAACAACATCAAGCACTGCAACACTTCTTCCAAGCCTTGACAACCGGTCGAGAACCTCTTTTGGAGTACCATCAAGATTGGCAACTACAAAAATATAACCGAGAATTGATCTGTCGCTTAGATCATATTCTTTTCTTGTACCGGTATGAACAAACCGCATGCGGCCATGTTCTCTATAGTAAACTATCAGATCGAGCTGAATATTCATTTTCATACACTCTGATTCAAGTGTTCGAAAATAACTTTTATCCTGGTAATCAACCCAGATTTTCCCATCCTCCCAACCGCACCCTATCGCAACAATACGCGCATGTCCGGTACTGCCTGTAAGTGATGGAATAAAGTAATTCTTGTTTTGTGATTCAATTATTCTCTGCTCAACAAGAATCTCCAGTGATTTTTTCATTGTCGCAAACGAAACCCCATAAAGCCTTTGCAATTCCTTGCATGATGGCAGCCGGGTGCTTCCTGAATATCGTCCTGTAACAATATCTTTATACAATTTTTCAGTCACATATTGCCAGGCACTGCTGCCTTTCTGTTTGCTTAAAGATTGAGGTCCACGAAATACTGTTTTTTCTTCATCTGTTTTCTTTAATGGTTTGTTACTATAAAAGCTGCGATTACCCTGAGAATCTGAAACAATTTCTCCTGTTTCTTCCAGATATTTCAGTGCTTTCCACATGGTTACAAACGATACACCCGAAGATTTTGCCAGCGATCTGATTGACGGCAAAAGAGAAACATTGCTTTGTTTAATCAGATCAAGGTACTCACAGGCACGTTTTATTCCTGGCTTCTGTTTTTCCATAACTCATCAATTCCCGTTCTTCTTTGCCTCTGTAAATGTTAATTTTTTCAGGTTAATAATCTTACGCATATTTCAGGCTATTAAACATCCAATTTTCAGGAAATTACACTGGTTTCGTACTTTGCAAAAATTTTGCTTAAAAACCTGGTGATATCAAAAGATCAAGCGTGAGCTTCCTGAAATATGACCGCTTTGTTGTTAATGATATAAAACTATATCATTTTATGAAATTGTGTTAATAATTTTAAGCTTTTTGGAAATAATTAATGTTTATATTTTGTATCTAGTTGAATATTAGAAAATTTGATTGATTTCTTTGTTTTTTATTTATTAGCTGTGAACGGAGTATCTTAAAATGAGTATTGATGGTTATTTATTAGGATACGATATCGGTAGTTCATCAGTAAAAGCTGCTGTGATTGAGATCTCTACAGGACAAGTTGTTGCATCTGCTACATCACCAGACAGTTTTGAGCTGGAGATTCTGTCACCTGAACCCGGATTTGCTGAACAACACCCCCAGACATGGTGGACACATGTTCAAGATGCAACCAGTCAGCTTAAATCCTGCGGGAAAATAAGTTTTGATGATATCAGGGCTGTTGGTATCTCTTATCAGATGCATGGGCTCGTTATGGTTGACAAGAAACTTGAGCCGCTGGCACCTTCAATTATCTGGTGCGACAGCCGGGCTGTTGAAACCGGCCAAAGAGCATTGATGGAGCTTGGTGAACAAAAGTGCATGAATCATCTGCTTAATTCTCCGGGAAATTTCACTGCTTCCAAATTGAAATGGGTTGCTGATAACCAGAAAAACATCTTTGATAATATCCACTGTTTCATGCTGCCTGGTGATTACATCGCCCTCAAACTGACCGGATCAGCATCAACAACAGCTTCTGGTCTTTCAGAAGGTATTCTTTGGGATTTTCTGGAAAACAAACGAGCAGATTTTCTTCTTGAACATTATGGAATCGATCCTGCTCTCATTCCTCAAATTGTTCCCACTTTTGGTATTCAGGGAACAATCAGCAAAGAAGCATCATCTGTTCTGGGTCTTCCTGAAGGGATTCCGGTGTCATACAGGGCAGGAGATCAGCCAAACAATGCATTGTCATTGAATGTATTGCAGCCTGGAGAGATTGCAGCAACTGCCGGAACATCGGGAGTTGTATACGGTGTTACCGACAAAGCTTCTTATGATAATGAGGGCCGGGTAAATACATTTCTGCACGTTAATAACAGCAACGATTCGCCAAGAATGGGCATTTTGTTATGCGTTAATGGAACCGGAATACTTAACCGATGGTTTAAAACTCTTTTGGGGAGCTGGAGCAGCGATCCGATTTCTTACGCGCAGATGGATCAGGAAGCAGAAACTGCGCCACCATGCAGTAACAGATTGCGTATTCTGCCCTTTGGTAATGGAGCCGAGCGGACTCTTGGCAATCTTGCCATAAATGCATCAATACACAACATTGATCTTACACGTCATACCCGTGCTCATCTGCTTCGGGCGGCTCAGGAAGGGATTGTGTTTGCCATGATGAACGGAATCGATATAATGCGTTCCATGGGAGTAAAAAACAGTGTAATACGTGCGGGTGATGCCAATATGTTTAAAAGCAGACTGTTTACGCAGGTCTTTGCTACTGTCGCAGGTAATGCTGTGGAACTGTACAATACCGATGGAGCTCAGGGGGCTGCCCGCGGTGCCGGTATCGGGGCCGGTATTTATAAAGATGCCAGTGAAGCATTTTCTGATCTCAGGGTTATCAGGCAGATTGAACCGGATAGAGAAACTGGTTCTCAATATATAGATGCATATAATGAATGGCTGGAAATATGTAATTCAAGAATAAAACAGGAAAAGGAAAACCTTTTATCACAAAACAAGGATGAGATGTGTACAGTTTCCTGATTGTTGATTTAATTATCCTTTCAGAAAGATACTTTTTAGATTAATTTATATTAACACAGATAAGGAGTGCAGTTTAAAATGTCACAACAAAAATCACTTCACAGCATATGCAAATGGACTTTTCATGCTGGAAAAGGCGGTTTCACCCCTAATGATATGCGTAAACAGTGGGACAGCGAAAATCTGGATACAGTTAAAATCGTTGAGATTATCAAGGATAAAATTGCTCCACGTCTTCCTGACAATATTGAACTGGGGTATGAAGTTCATTACGATACAGAAATCAACGAAGCCAATGCACAGGCATGTGCTGATGCGCTCATTGATGCAAACATGACATTGGCCATGATCACCCCCGGTGCACATTCTCATTTCGCTTATGGCGGGATAGCATCACCAGACAAAAATGAACTGGCTGCAGCACGTGAACTCGGACTCAAAACTGTAGATCTTGCTTATGGTCCACTTAAAAAATCCTGGCATAAAGAAGCTGTACCTACATTTGTACTGTGGAACGGTTCATACGGATACGATATTGCATCAATCGGTGTACAGAAAATGTATCAGAACATGAAAGAGAGCGTTGCACAACTTTGTAAATATGAAGAGGAAAAGGGTGGCGAACTGTTCATGGCAATTGAGCCTAAACCCAATGAAGGGCATCCTGCCATGATGCTGCCTACTGTTGCAAGTGCTCTTGTTTTCTGGCACAAACTCGAAGAAGAGTTTGGTATTTCAAGAAACAAAAAAGGTATAAACAAAGAATTCGGCCATACGGAAATGATCGGTCTTGATCTTATTTACGATACTATTGAAGAGATTGATAACAATGCACTGGTTCATATGCATGTTAACAGCCAGGGTTTAAATGATGGTATTATACTTGGCGGTCCGGGCAAATATGATATTGACCATGGAGTCCGGATCAACGGTATAAATATTGCGATCGCTGGTTTGATGCGTCGTGCGGGCGGATATAGCCGCTGGAAAGGCCACGACATGCAGCCACGGGCTTACGATAATGAAGAGCAGAGCATTGATCGCGTAATAAGAAGCATACTTTCCTGGGAAGCATGTGATTATGCTGCACAGAATCTTGATGAATCATCACTTCTGAAGTACCTTGAGAACCGCGAAACTGCACGCGCCGAAGACATAATGCGTGGTGCATTGGTTGATGCGCAGAAGTATTTTGACAAAATTTACAAGTAAGTAAATTTCAACAGCCGTTTAAAATATTAAACGGCTGCTTTCAACCCAGGTCCTGATCAGGAGGAAAACAAATGAATCGTATTTTTAAATTAACCACTTAATAATCCTGATTATCTCTTCGATTCTGTTTTTACATTGAACAAAGAATTATAAAAGCACAGAAATTATATTGAATTCAGGATTTTGAAAAGGTATATCTGCAAATAAGTCAGTATGCTTAAATCATACATTGCAACGAAAAAGTTAATTTATCTCAGCCTGACAATTTTGTCATTTTTAAAATGCAAGAATTACCTGAATTAAATTTACACGGGGAGGCGAGACAATGCGGAAAACAGAATCAAGGAAAACTCTTTCTCTGACTTTACTGTTCCTTTTGGCTGTTTCATCATTCGGCGAAAATGGTTATGATCTATGGCTGCGTTATGTCTCTGTTGAAACATCACACTTATCTCAATACCAGAGTGCTGCAACAGAAATAGTTTTTGAAGGTACATCCGAAACCATGGAAGCTGCTAAAAATGAGCTTCTTGCAGGGCTTGAAGGTCTTTTGGGGCAAGCTGTTCCAGACCAGTCTGCAGTTACCTCGAATGGAGCAATTGTTGCAGGAACACCCGAAAATTCACCAATAATTAATGGATTGCAACTGGACCTTGATGCCGATCCGGAAAGCTACAAAATTGTTTCAACAACATACAGCGGTAACTCCATTATTGCAATCGCTTCTTCGGGAGAGACCGGCGTTTTATATGGTACGTTTCATCTTTTACGGCTTATTCAAACCGGTGAATCGATTTCGGGTCTTAATATCAATGAAAAACCTAAAATCAAAAGACGGCTTCTGAATCACTGGGATAATGAAGACCGTTCTGTTGAACGGGGCTATGCCGGGAAATCTCTCTGGAAATGGAGTGAACTTCCAGGCAAGATAGACGATCGATATAAAGATTATGCGCGCGCATGCGCATCTATAGGTATCAATGGAACGGTTCTGAACAATGTAAACTGTAATATCAACAATAACAAACTGATGCTTACCACAAACTATCTTCAAAAAGTCAAGGCTCTTGCGGATATTTTCCGTCCCTATGGAGTAAAGGTTTATCTCTCTGCTCTTTTCAGTGCACCACTGGAGCTGGGTGGCCCGGGCGGCCCTGGGACAGCAGACCCGACCAACCCTTCCGTTCAACAGTGGTGGAAAAACAAATGTGATGAAATTTACAAGCTTATTCCCGATTTTGGCGGGTTTCTGGTTAAAGCCAATTCTGAAGGACAGCCAGGACCCAAAGAATATGAAAGAACTCATGCACAGGGTGCTAATTGTTTAGCTGATGCAATTGCTCCTCATGGCGGTGTTGTTATATGGCGCGCGTTTGTATACGATAACGAGGTTGATGCAGACCGCATGAAACGTGCTTATAAAGAGTTTAAAGCGCTTGATGGAGATTTCAGTTCGAATGTAATAATACAGGCAAAAAACGGCCCGTTTGATTTTCAGCCCCGCGAACCGGTTCATCCCCTGTTTAACGGACTTGATCATACCTACGTTGGCGCTGAACTTCAGATTACCAAGGAATATCTCGGACAAAGTATTCATCTTGTCTATCTGGCACCAATGTGGAAAGAGATTCTCGATTTTGATACTTACAGAGATGGAGAAGGTTCGACAGTTGCGAAGTATCTTGAATCTGATACATTATCCATGATTGCAGGCGTTGCAAATACCGGATCAGATATGAACTGGTGCGGCCTTCATTTCAATCAGGCAAACTGGTACGCTTTCGGAAGACTGGCATGGGATTATACACTTTCGTCAAATAAAATAGCTGATGAATGGACAAAAATGACATGGGGATGGACTACAACAATTGTATCTACCATCAAAAAAATGCTCGCGGGTTCACATGAAGCGTGTGTGAATTATACCGGTGCATTGGGATTGGGTGGGATCTTCGCTTATAATCACCACTACGGACCTGACCCAGGTTTTAATGGCGATCCAAGCCATCCCGACTGGAACTCTGTTTACTGGCATAAAGCCGACAACCAGGGTCTTGGTTATGACCGTACAACCAGCGGCAGTAATTTTGTGAGCCAGTATTTTTCGCCAAACAAGGAGATGTATAACAATATTGAAACCTGCCCGATTGAATATCTCTGCTGGTTTCATCATGTGCCATGGAATTATGAACTTGAAACCGGCAAAATTTTCTGGGATGAACTTTGTTACAGGTTTTATGATGGAGCTTATTACGTGAGTATAATGGATACAGTCCAATGGCCATCACTTCAGTCTAATATAGACGGACAACGGTACAGTGAGGTAAAGGCTAAACTTGACCAGCATTTAATTGACGCAAAGGAATGGCGTGATGTATGTATAAACTATTTCAAACAATTCAGCAATATGCCTGTTCCGACCTATAATCCACCAACTGCTGTAAGCTTTAGTCCTGTTATCAAGGCAAAAAACCTTAATCCGATTAAGGTATTCAATCTTCAGGGGAAATTGATATCTGTTATAACTCCCAAAAAAGATATGCACCTTGCAGGCCACAAAAAAATAATTTCAAGCAGGTTGAATCAGGGAATTTATATAATAAGGCAAAAAGGAATGAAACCAATAAAAATTGTAACAGGTATCGGCTACTGATTTTAAGGTCATTTAAATTAAAATACGGCCCACGAATGTGAGCCGTATTTTAAAATTATTCATAGATGTACTGCTGGTTTTGTAGGGAAAACAATCGCCTAATCCGGCAACAAAATAGTAAAAATTCAGAAATTACATTGACTATTGTTCCTGCGTCCATACATTTCCGCATTAGTTATTTAAATTTGATATATTAATATATCAAATTACCTTAAACGAATGAATCATTATTCGTTGTATAAACGAACTGATTTTCTTATCTTAGATTAAAGATACTACAAGAGTTATATTGTTTATGAATTTTTCTGACCTTTTATAATATTAGGTATTATATTAAAAGGGGTTGCAATACCGAAATTTACTTTATCGTTTAATTTAGAACAAACAATTTTTTAACAAATCAGGAGGAGATATGCACTCTAGAATATTGATGTTAGCTACTTTGATAACAAGTATAGCTTTCTCAGATATCTGGGCTCTTGCCGGAACAAATGGAACACCGCTCGGTGGAATTGGTAGCGGTTATGTCAAATATGATGCTACATCAGGAAATATTGCCGCAGGCTCCAGATTACCGCCTGCGGCAGGAGAAATGGTATCAGAATTTCCTTCCAAAATGTCCAGTAGAGGCGGATTTCATTTTTTTGCAGGAGGAGAATCTGTAGAAAAAGCCAAAACAAATAATGAGGATGCAAAGTGTCCTCTCTACACTGCTGATTTTGGAGAAATTAACGATGTGAATTTTTCACTTAATGCATTTGGACCAGTGATTCCTGGTGCTGGTGAGCTAAATATTCAATTAGCTACATCACCTGCTGCACTCTTTGAAATAACTGCAAAAAATATAGGTAGCGCTGCTCTTGATGTTGCTGTTGCATTCGAGTTTACAAATAAATCCAACAATATTTCCGGTCTTCTTGGTGGAGCCGATAACGCAGAAATCGATCCTGAATCACAGAATAAGGGTATCAATTACCCTACAGCAGAGTTTAATGATTTATCAGCAAATAATTCTGCTGTTAATACAGGTAACGCCTATATGTTAGTCAATTGCAGTAAAGATGGTGCCACATACAGTGCAGGTGCAATGGGTGATTTTTTAACAACCGGTGTTCTTTCCAAGAGCAATGGAAACAGTACTGCTGCAAAATGCAATATTGCTCCAGGTGAAACTGTAACTTTCAAATTTGTCTTATCCTGGTGGAGAACTTTTATTTCTGCCCAGGATCGTTATGGCGTTGGAAAAAATGATGATGATAACTTTTTTTATCATAATTATTATCAGAATTCGAAAGAAGCTGCTGTATTTTGCATGGAACATTTTGACTATGTCAGAAATGGCATTGTATCTATGGTGAACCGTGTTATGAAATCCAGTTTCCCGGAATGGTATAAAGATCGTCTTCTCAATAATACTTATCCTTTAATTCATAATTCTTTATGGACAAAGGATGGACGCGCTGCATACTGGGAAGGTAAATATGGTATTATTGGAACAATAGACCAGGGTCAACATGCTGCAATATGGTACGTGCATAACTGGCCCAAAAATCAGTGGGCTGAACTTGCATATTGGTTAAGGGATGCACGCCAGGAACCAAATCTTAAAGGACAGATTCACCATGATTTCAATACTTCTCCCGGATTAAGTTTTACTCCATCAGAAAGTCGTTTTATGACTCCATGGGACCACTGGAATCGTGATGATTACTGGTTTCAGCCAAACACTACTGAATGGTCCGATCTTAACAGTATGGCAATTTTTAAAGCTTATGAGTTAATGCTTGTAACAGGTAATCGCGACTCATTGTCAATGTATTTTCCCAAGGTAATTGTAACTGCTGACCGCCTTTTTCAAATGTCACAGGAAGCTAATTCTTATATTCCAATCGAAAGCAAGTCCACATATGATAGCGATGGTATTAAAACACCTCAATATGCATGTGGTGTAGCTGTAGCGGCTTACAAAGCTATGGCAGAAATGGCGAAATTTCTTGGTGATGATGAAACCAAAAATAAGTACCAGGAAATTTATGAAAATGCGAGAGCCGAATATAAAGAGAAACTCTTTGATGATCAGTTCGGTAATATTACTACTCGCGGTTGGGCAGAAGGACATGTGGGTGGATACAGTTGGGCAAATTATTTCGGTTTACCACCTATTATGGATCAAGACTTTATTGAAACAGCCTGTGACAGAATATACAACCTTTATATAGTACATTCTGATTTAAAGAAAAGGATAGGTGGTTGGCATTTTTATACTTATGATCATTTTGGTGGTGCTTTAACTGTAATAGGTCGGCCTGATAAAGCAATGGAGTTTCACAAGTGGGATCATGAAGTTAATTACATAAATTTACCTGATCAGGTTTTCTGGCAGGAACTTTTTAGTGATGAAATCGGCCCTGGAAAATATGCCAGTTATATGACTGGACCAAATATCTGGAGATCATACTTCCAGTTTATGGGATATCTTTTAGATAAAGCAAACGACCGTCTCTGGATTCGTCCAAATATCCCATCTGAAATGGAAAATAAAATTTCAAATGCCGCTCTTCCTAATCCTTACGGATGGGGTACTCTTAATTATGATGAATCTGATAACCTTGGCCATGAAAAACA
>DATGNN010000281.1:0-7502 GCA_035306725.1 Chitinispirillaceae bacterium
AATGGTGGCACAATAAGCAGTATCGGAGTATCATGGACTATTATTAACTGCTTATTTTCATATAACGAAGCGATCGGAAATGGCGGTAATCCTGCAAAGCCGCAAACTCCAGGTGGGGGAAGCGGAGGGGCAATATACAATGACGGTAATGAAATGACACTTTCTGTTTTTGGTTCTTTGATCGAAAAAAACAATGTAAATACACATGGATCTGCAATTTTTTTTATTACTAATAATCATACGGGAAATATCCGGATCGGAGAATCGATCATTCGGGATAATACTGGCGGATCCTGGTATGAAATTCCTGGAATATCCATGCACAATGATACAAAAAGGGAAATTTCTAATTCGATAATTGAGTAAGTATTTTTTAAAAAGATTTCCGCTTAAATCACAAGATTCCTGTTTTTTTTCAATATAAAAAAATTAATGTTTCGCAAAGATAAGATATCCAGGGCTTTGTGTTCCAGAGAATGTTTTGGCTACATATATTCCATTGCATAAAAATTCGACAGGAATAACTGAGGTTAGTTTTTTCTTTTCGTTTTGAATCTTTTTACTAAAGATTTTTTGTCCTTTAAGAGAATAAATTTCAACCAGTGAAAGGGATTGATTTTCGGTTTTGATAACAAGCTTATTATCTCTGTAAAACAGTTCCAATGCTGAATGGTTGGATAGAGGTTTTATACTGGATTTTCCTGCGGACTGAAGAATCTCAATCTTGTCGATATTTGGTCCCCCGTCTTCTTCACTGGAAGTAAATATTACTGTGTTTATTCCCTCATTGAACGAAAGTATTACAGTCAAAGTATCCCAGTTTGTCCAGTTTCCGGTAACGGCAAAGCTTTTCGAAACGATTTCTGTTTCATTAACTCCAATTATAAAAGTTCTTGCACTTGTCGATCCATTCGCATATGTGATTTTTACTTCCTTCTCTCCATTTTCAGAAATATACACAGGTATTTCAATTGATGATCCTGTTTTGTTATCAACATTGGCGTACCCGGTCCCGGAGAATCCTGTGTTTGTAGATTCAGCTATTGCAGATTTCATAACAGCATATTCGGCTTCGTATACGTTAATGTTAACCGGCATGAACCTGGCTATCAAGCTGTAATTCTTATCGAGTGAAGAGATAACCAGGGTTGAATCTGTTCCTGTAAAATCGCCTGTCCAGCGATCAAAAAACCATCCTGTTGAAGGATAAGCAGTAATATGCACCTTGGTTTTTTCAGCCAAAATTGTGTCGGCGGGGTTCATTGTAACAGTTCCGTTACCCATAGAAATCGCTTTTACACTATAATATGTTGTATTGTCAGGAATAAAAAAGGCTGAAATTGACTTGTCTGAATCCATGGTTATTGTTGCCGGATTTTCATCTCCCAAAAGGTCTCCTTCCCAGTGGTCAAACAGATATCCGTTTTGGGCAGCCGCCGTTATGGTAACAACAGAATTCGTACTGAAATTTCCACTTTCAGGCGATATGGAACCTTCACCCGACTCAATTAGAGTAATCAAGGAGTGTGTTTTAAAATTTAACTGATTTCCTTCTGTGGTAAACGGAGAAGCCGGCAATCCTTCCTCATTAACAAGATTGCCGAAAGGATTTGCGCCATAAGAATACCGGACATTTACCGGATTTGAAACGGAAGAACTAAATACAGTAACTGTATCATTATGGATTTGGGCATCAGCCCATACAAATTTGTTATCAGGGCCTGCAACAGCAAATCCGCGCAGGTCTCCTGATTTTGTTTTCAAGCCACTGCCGACATGAATAAACCTGCAATGAATTTTTGATTCTTCTATAAATTTTTCGATAAACAGTGGACCTGAATAAACGAGATCATCATCTCCATATTCCTTTGCCCGGGCTGCAAGAGCGAACCGTCTTCCAGCCTCCTGTTTATTGCCAAAGTGAAGACTGTCGCCGATATCAATAATAACAACAAGTTCTGTGTTTGGTTCATTGAGTCCCAGCCGCTGAGCTTCTCTTATAACTGCAGATGATGCTGATTCATTGGGATCTGTCTGTACCGTTCCGTAATTAGCTAACTGCATGATATAAAACGGGAAATCACCAATTTTCCAGATATCGCGCCAACCCTTGATCAGTTTACTCAAAAAATCTTCATGATATTGGTATAAACCATTGAACCGGTCGTTTTCCCCCTGCATCCATAAAACACCTCTCATAGCACAGCCTTCAACCGGTTTTACCCAGGTGTTATACATCGTAGCTGCATCACCATCTATTGAAACGATGTCCGGATTCGATTGTATGGTTAATGGATCTATCCAGCTTGCAAAAGTTGTCCCTCCAACAGCGGTTACAATTAAACCAACCGCAACGGTATCAAGTTTTTCAAGGATTTCTTTTCCAAAGAAGAATCCCAGACAGGATAACATACTTATTTTTTCTGGTGATGTGCATTTTTCCCACACCGTGTTTGTAACACCTCCAGGCTGGCGAATGGTGAGATATCGAAGATTCGGAAGGTTTGTGTTGTTCATAATATCATTGTAGTGGGGATAGTAACCGACCCGTGTATCCATATTGGACTGACCGGCACATTGCCAGACTTCACCTATATAGATATCTTTGATCGTAATAGTGTTATTGCCTTTGACAGTCATATCAAGGGGTCCGGCGGCTTTCATGGGGTCGAGTTTTATACTCCAGGAACCATTTTGGGTGGTTGCAGATTTAGTCTGACCGTTAAAATTTACGGTTACGACCTCTCCGTTGGAAGCGTTTCCCCATATCTTTATAGTCTGATCTCTTTGAAGTACCATAGAATTGGTGAACAGGTTTGGCATTGAAACTGTAGAAAAAGTAATTTCAACAAGACAGAATAACAGGATAAATGTTTTCATTGGTTTCATTGGGGTCGGACCTCAGTAACTGTTTGATTTAAAAAACATTAGCAATTAAAAAGACGCTGTTTTTGGTTTTAAACGCTTATTTTTAAGCATCAAAAACATATCCCAAGAATTTTGCTTTCTTTTTTTAATTTATATTATGCCAAAAAAGACAGTAGACCGGCATTGCCGGGATTAGTTTTATCGGGGAAACAGGAGTCTTGTGATATCTGATTACGTAACATATTTTAAAAACCGCTGTTCTCGAAAAAACTCATTCAGAAACAAATTATGGACCATTTTGTATATAAAATTGATAGTATATCAAAAAGCTTCGGTGCTCTTAATGTATTAAAAAATATTACCCTGGAAATCCAATCAGGTTCCATTGTTATATGTATTGGTGTGAATGGGGCTGGTAAAACAACATTTTTCAAGATTTTATGTGGGTTGTTGAAAGCAGATAGTGGTAGTTTTTACAAAAAAACAGCAAAATCATCACAGCCATCGAGTGTTGATGTAATAGGGTATTGTCCTCAGGAAATCTCAATCTGGCCAGATTTAACTTGTCGTGAACAGATGACAATGATTGCAAGGTTGAATGGAATGAACGCTTCAAAAAGTAAGGAACAGGTGAATGGATTACTGAACAGACTTCAACTTACTTCAAAAGCAGATACTTTGGCATCCAAATTATCGGGAGGAATGAAACGTCGTTTGAATCTGGGATTAGCATTGGTTCATGAGCCTGAATTTTGTATTCTTGATGAGCCACTCGACGGTGTTGATTTACATGGCCGGAAATTTATTCGTGATTATATAAACGAGATTTCTTCTCAAAAAAAACAGACTATAATTATGTCTACACATATTATGGAAGAGGCATTATATCTGAACGGGACTGTCGTTTTGTTTACTAATGGAGAAGTGACAATTTTTAAATCACAGAATGAGTTTTCAGACAGGATTTCTGAAGGTCTTTTAATGGAAAAAGCGATATAAATGATCAAAATTTTCTGTTATTTACGATTCTCTTTTCTTCGTTTGATCAGGGATCCACTCAGTCTCGGTTTAACCATTTTTACCCCACCTTTTTTTACACTATTCTTCTGGATAGTCTATAATAATAGTACTACAGATGTAAGTCTGGCTGTTCTGAATGAAGATATTGGGGTTGAAACTGCTCAGAAAAGACAGTATTATGGAAACCAATTAATTTTACTGCTCTCGGATGCTTCAAATATTAACGAAATGGTGAATTTACAGTTGGTTTCTGTTGAATCTGAAAAAGAAGCCAGAACAATGATTAAAAAAGGTATTGTGCATGGGTTAATTTCAGTGCCAGCAGAATTCTCTGTTAAATGTGCGCAGAAACGTGAAGCCGTGTGGTATTTTTCACTGCAGAAAGGAATTTTATTTTATGATGCCGTAAAATTATTGTTAGACAGATGTAATATTCAGTTTAACAGTATCCTTATCGGGAATAAACTTCTGGTTGATATAAAATCAACTGATTTAAAAGAGCGAACAAAATTTTCAATATATGATTCCTTTGTGCCGGGTTTATTAACTTTTGCAATAATCATGCTCGTGTTTTCTGTCTCCGGAGCTGTTTCACGTGAAATCGAATCCGGTGCATTTATCCATTTACGTATGAGCTCTCTTACTCCGGTTCAAATGATTTCAGGATTGAGCATTGTTCATTTTTTTGCAGGTATTGCCAGCGTTTTTGTTACATTATTGACAATAAAACTTTCAGGGTTTTCTTTTGAGGGAAGCTTTTACGGTATTTTAATTCTCTGTTCACTGACTATTATATCAGCTATAAGCATTGGCATCATTATAGCATCTCTTGCACGGTCGCGTCATAAAACGTTGCTCGCATCGTGTATAATCATGTTTTTATTCGTATTGTTTTCGGGTATAATGTTTCCAGTGCCTGATATAGAGGTTTTGAGGCTTGGACAAAATACTCTATCTTTATTTGATCTTCTTCCCACAATTCATCTGCATTCAGGGCTAACTGCCATGTTGTTTCGAAAAGCTGAATTCACAGATATATCCTATGAATATTACGCTTTGATTTTCCTTACTATTCTGTTATCAGCTGCAGGTAAATACAGTTTGAAATATTTTGTTTATACAGACAGTTAAAGGAGGAATCGATCATGACAGGAATTAAAGCCTGGATTCAAGCTTCGCGGCTGCCTTCCCAATCTTACATATTCCTGCCAATTTTATTAGGCCAGGCAATATGGGTATTTCAGGGTAATACTTTAGATCCGTTAGCTTTTATACTGGTTCAGCTATTTGGATTATTTGATCAATTGTATATTGTTTATGCCAATGATTACGCAGATTTTTCTGCAGATCGTGTTAATACTTCGCCAACGATATTTTCGGGCGGGTCGCGGGTTCTGGTTGAAGGATTGCTGAAACCGGTGCAGTTAAAAATAGCTGCAATAATCATGGTAGTTTTGTGCTTAAGCTGTGCAGTTCTCTTTTCCTTGCTTTTGGGGTATCATTACATGATTCCATTAATGATTGCTGCCATATTGCTATTGTGGATTTACAGCTATAAACCCTTTAGACAGTCATATCGGGGGGGAGGGGAGGTTCTGCAGGCAGCAGGTACAAGGTTATTGCTTCCGTTAATAGGTTATTATGCACAGTCGGGAACACTTAGTGTATTTCCATGGAATCTGCTATTGATAATATTGCCAACAAGCCTATCCTGTGCTATTGCAACTGCTTTACCCGATGAGCCGGCTGATGCAAAGTGCAGTAAGAATACTATTGTGGTTATGGTTGGTTTACCCCGGGCCAAGTTGATTATATTCATTCTGAATATAATAAGTATTGTATCATTGTGTTTTTTTGGAGTTGTTTTTGGCAGCAGGATTCTTGATGTCCCTGCGTGTTTTTTTCCGGTTGCCGGGTTATTGGGAATGGTTGTATTTGCTGGTGGAAAACCGGGTACTTCCAAAATAGTTGCATTTGTTTCATTGGCAATATTCACAACGCTGAGTCTTATTGGAGTGGTAACAATTGGATTGTTTGGGGTAACTTCATGATGGGTGATTTTCTATTTTTATCTCTTATCTGCTGTATACCATCATGTCTGATTTTTGTACTCAGAAAAGATCTTCAGGGAGTGATGTTTGTTACAGGCATATGTGCAATACCGTTTGCTTTTACCGAAAGCTTATTTTATCCATCATATTGGGAACCGAAGTTTTTATGGGATCTGGCAGATAAGATTGGATTTGGCATTGAAGATTTGATTTTTGTTTGTGGGCTGGGTGCTTTGACGTCAAGTGCCTATGCATTTGCGTTTAAAAAGAAGATTTGTCCGGCAGGCGCTTTGGACCGGAAACTACTGCAGTTACGTTTAGTGCATGTAGCATTAATTACTATTTTGCTTGTTTCTTTGGCATATGTATTAAAAATACCGATGATTTATGGAGCAGTTATAATTATGCTATTTATTAGTGCAGGTATAGTCATCATGCGTAAAGATTTGCTGATACCTTCTCTTGCAGGTGGTGTTGTAACTTGTATAACATATGCATTCATATGTTTTGTTTTTTCGATGGTATTCAAGGATGTTTTCCATATAGTCTGGCATGGAGAAAAATTCTCCGGGGTATTTGTCGCGGGTATACTTTTGGAAGAATACCTGTATGGATTTGCGGCTGGAATTACCGGAACAGTCTTTTATCCATTTTTATCGAATAGTAAATATGCATGACGAGTTTATTCATTGTTTAACGCATTATACAGAAACACGGGAGTAGGGGAGAGTTGAGAGCGGTCAATTTTGGGATATGAAGCGTTTTTCTATTTCACTCTTTAGGGAACAGATTTGTTTAATTGTAAAGCTTAGCACCAAAAGGAATTGCATGTCGGAAACAAAAGCTAAAATAGATTTTCCATGTGAATGGACTTATACGCTTATCGGATTAGAGGTTGAAAAGATAAGGCAAGCGGTAAAAGAAATTTTTACAAACAAGTCGGTTGTTGTTTCTGTTTCAAAAAAGAGCAGCACTGGTAAATATATAAGCATGAATGTATCGACAAACGTGAAATGTCGTGAAGAGCGTGACAGGTTCTTCATGGAACTTAAAGATCATGTTGCGGTAAAACTGGTTTTATAGGTTTGTGTGATACATATTTAAAATTGACCGATAAATCTTCCTATCAGAAGAAATTTGGGACGGACTATTTTTTTATTTTTTTGGTTATGCTCTCATAAAAGAGGAAAAAAATAGTCCGTCCCAAATTTCTAACCCTGATTTTCAAACTGTTTTAACCTATTTGCATACGGACATCTGAAGAAAAATCACATAATTACTAACGACCAGTAGTTTTGGGTACATATTAAAGTTTGTAGTAGCAATAGAACAATAATAACCTTGGATTTATATCAGGTTTGGGGTGTGTGACCAGAGGTGTGTTTACCTTTTAGTTTAGCAGCCTGATTTTACCGATTCTTTAATCACACAGGTAGAATACTTTTTAATCATAGCAGCAACAGGCGAAATCGTAATCCCAAGATACCTGGCAATTACTGACAGCGGTATGAGTTCAACTACATGACACCGATAACAGAATGCAATTCGTGCCCAGGATCTTTC
>DATGNN010000282.1:0-5684 GCA_035306725.1 Chitinispirillaceae bacterium
AATGGTGAATGGTGAATGGTGAATAAAGAAAAAAAACTACAATCATTGTCGTTGTTGTTGTCGTCGTTGTCGTTGTCGTTGTCGTTGTCGTTGTTGTCGTTGTCGTTGTTGTCGTTGTCGTAATCGTAATGGTAATCGTAATCGTAATCGTTCACGAATGAATATCGTTCTGGATCTGATTCTTTTGCCAATGTCCGCGAAGTAGATCGCGTGAAGGAATCGTCTGTTTGAGGTTTAATTTCAGGTGAGTGGTTAGTTAAAGAAATCGCAAGTTGCACACAGTATCTGGAAATTTTGCAGGGAAACCTGTTTTACTGCATGCAATTGCGATTTCCCTGTAATTATTACATGCCGGATCTTTCCTGCATCCATCGTTCAGCTTCAATCGCAGCCATGCACCCGCTTCCGGCTGCACTTATGGCCTGTCGATATTTTGAATCCTGTACATCTCCGGCGGCAAAAACTCCATCAATACTGGTTTGAGTTGAATCCGGTTTGGTTTTTATGTATCCCTGATCAGTAAGTGAAAGCTGTCCATTCAAAAATTTTGTGTTGGGATTATGGCCGATTGCTTCAAAAACACCTGCTATTTCGAGATCCATGATTTCATCGGTAATTGTATCACGCAATTTTAACGATCTAAGTTGGTTTTCTCCAACAAATTCATCAACAGTTTTATTCCATAATATCTGCACTTTTGGATGTGTAAGAACTCTTTTCTGCATGATTTTGCTTGCGCGTAGTTCATCACGACGATGAATCAGGTAAACTTTTGATCCGAACTGGGTTAAATGAATTGCTTCCTCAACTGCTGTGTCTCCTCCGCCAATGACTGCAAGTTCCTTGTTACGGAAAACCGGAAGAGCCCCATCACAAACCGCACACGCACTAATCCCTTTTCCCCAGAGTTTCTTTTCTGATTCTAAAGGGAGTCTTCGGGCTGTAGCCCCTGATGCAATTATCAAAGTATTACAGGTGTATACAGTCCCGCTCATCGATTTTATCTCAAAAGGATAGGTTTTCAGGTTAACTTCAGTTACATCCTCCATTATGGTGCGGGTACCATGATTTATGGCTTGCTGGCGAATATTTGCCATTAACTCTGATCCATGTATACCATCAGGAAAACCTGGAAAGTTTTCTACGACATTAGTTATCATTAACTGTCCGCCTGGAATGCCACCCTCCTGAAATCCTTCAAAAAGAAGTGGTTCCAGTTTTGATCTGGATGCATAAATAGCAGATGTGAGTCCTGCTGGCCCTGAACCAATGATTATCAAACGTTCTGGCATGAAACCTCCAAAAAAGAAAATCGAATGTTTTTGATTAAAAATGAAATATAAAACTATGTAACGATACTTTGATAAAGTTTTGAGTCGTTATGCAGTATGAATTCGATGCTGAACCGGGAAAAGGCGTGGTCGGTTTCTGGTAGACGTGACCGGAGTCAAGGATCTAAATTTTCAAGTCGAAGGAGATTTTTCCGTTTTTCCATGCCTTTTGCATGCTGTTGAAGCTTCAAAAATTCTTTGTACAACTGTTATAAAGGTAAAAAATGTCAGAATAACAAGAATCCAGAACATGATTACAGGTCCTGTAAGAAGGCCAAAAGAGAGAATAATCAATCTTTCGGGTCGCTGCATTATTCCTCTTCTGCAGTTGATACCGGCTCCTTCACATCTCGCTTTTACGTAACTGACCATAACAGATCCGCTCAGTGAGGTGAAACAGAAAATTACGGCTGGAAGGTTGGGTTGTGTTTCATTGATGTAGTACAGCATAATCCCGAAGAGAAGGAAAATTTCGGTAACACGGTCACAACTGGAATCGAGAATCGCTCCAAATTTGGTTTTTTTACCGGTTTCTCTTGCCACTACTCCATCAAGACCATCCATAAGTGCACCTGCAATCACAAGGATAAGTGCACTATACCATCTGCCTGTGCTGCTGTAATAACCGGATACTGCAAAAAGTATCAGGCCAATAATTGTCAGGTGGTTTGGATGAAAACCTGCTTTGGAAAAAAACAATGCTGCTGGTCTCAATGTCTTATTGTAAAAAGGTTTAAGGTTTTCTATCATTAATTTTCCTTACAGTTTTCATCATGTATGGTTTTTAAAAACATTGATGCAATATAATTATTAAGGAGAATAGAATCCAGAAATCTGTTAAACCTCAAAAAAAAATCGAATTTTTTATCGAAATGTGATGAGGATCACATTTCAAAAGTAATTTGTATATATATTCCATTCAGAAAGCAAATAATTACATAATCAGACTTACGAAGATCAGGAATTTGCGGTATTTTTTCAATGTTGTTTTGCTGCAGCTCTGTTATCAGTGTCTGGTTGTCCATGGTTATCCATATATTCATTAAATTATGCTGAATTGCAACCAGGCTCTATCGGCCAGTAGAACCTTTTAAGAGGATCTGTTCTGTGTGATTTGTTTATCTGGCTGCAATCTGAATTTTTCAAAAATCGATACCTGAAAACAGGAGAAGTCGTATGAAACGATCAATTTATCCAGTTGTTTTTTTGGTGATATCAGTTGTTCTGTTTTGTAATTATCCTCAGGATCCTACCAAAAACCCGGTAAATGCCAAAGCGAAATTCGAAGAGGTTAATGATGAACCACCGGTGGTACCGATCAGGGTGATGACAAATGATTCTGTAAAAATCTCCCTCTACTTTTTCCTCGAACATTTTATAGATTCGATTGAGATCGGGATCTATTCAACAGAATCGAATGAAAAATCGGATACTGTATTCTGTTTTAAGCCGCCATTTAGCGTTGAAGATAATATCGTTTACATATTTTTCCCGAAAGCAGGCAACAAAAGGTGTATATTGACTGCCGTAAAAACTGGCGGTTCTCGGATGAGCGATACGCTTGTTTTTGAAGTGATTCAGAAAAACCGTGCACCAGTCTGGAGTCTGGATACAATTCCGGTTGTTTCAAAAAAAGGTGCAATAGATGAGTGTGATCTGAATGAATTTGTCAATGATCCTGATGATGATCCTGTTGTTATTGAAAACCAGGGTTCACTTCCTGATGGTTTTTCTTTTAGTTCTGGGGTGCTTTCAAATGAGATTGCAACAGATTCAGGTTTATATTTTTTTGAAATTTTGGCTTCAGATGATTCACTGTCTGCTGTGGTTGTAGTCAGATGGGAAATTCTCCCGGATTCAGGAAAAAAAGATAATGATCAGTTTCCGTTTTTCGTTGATCCTGTAGAAATGGTAGAAATTGATGAAGGTAAAACGAAGAAGCAGATGTTTTACGCTGAACACCCGATAGAAGAGCAGGTTGAAATAAGCCATGTAAGCAAACCGGACTGGGTCAGTATTGCAGGTACAATGGATTCGATCGAGTTGTCAATATCTCCGGGTTATGAAGTTGCGTCTACGTCTATTTCTTCAGTGCAGGCAAAGGTGGTTTTGAAAGTATCAAGCAGTGGTTTGGATGTGGAACATGAATTAATTATACAGGTGAAAAATGTCAACCGTGCCCCGGAATTTATCAGTTTCCCTGATGATATATCGTCACGTATGGGTGAACTGTTTGAATCTTCACAGATTGAGATTACCGATGATGATGGTGATGAAGTATCAGTTGAACTGGTTTCTGCACCGGGTGATATGGAAACAGGAACAGATAATAAAATCAGATGGTTTATTCCACGTATCGGATATATGCCTGGTAATCAAGTTACTGTAACGGTTCGTATTTCTGATAATGATACTTTTGTAGAGAACTCATTTATTCTAACCATTGATCCGCATAAATGGTTACTGGTTAACAATGAGGGGATTGAGATTCGCGGTGAAATGGATGCTGCTGGTAGGGATACACTCTTTTATACTGCTTCAGGAGCGAATCCATCCATTTATCGTTCCATAGATGGAGGCGAAAGCTGGGAGGATTTACCATATGTTAATTTTGGATCAATGTCCAGCTATGCCAAAATTACCAAAATGGTTATACGCGGGTCAACAGTTTTTGTATCAGGGCCTTCAAGTTCCGGGAGTTATTTAAGTGGCTTTTACGCGACATTCCCGATTGATAATCCTCAAGACACGAGTATTGTAAGCACAGGAAAGCCTAATTCGTTTGATGTCAGTCCGGATGGGAAAAGAGTCGTAACACAGCATGGTTTTCTGGAAAATTATAATGAGAAACCATATTTTTATTATAAAGATGAAGGTCTTGTCAGAAGCAAGGATTCGATATTTGGCCAGATACCAGCTATTGCATCTGGTAATTCAAATATTTGGGCTTATATAAATAATGATACTCAAAAATCTGTTTATCTGATGACTGATTATGATTATGAAGAATCAGATAGTTTGGGATTCAAGTATCATGCTTATGTCGCAGACTCGGTAACAGGAGTATATATCGGGGATGAAAATGGTGATACTGCATTTGTAATATTTGACGACTCTAAAAAGATTATGTGCAGTTATTCAGGAGGCGGGTATAAAACTATCAATTTGGATCCTGAAATTACTCCTGCCGCATTGTGTCTTGTCAGCGGTTCTGTAGGATGGGTTCTGGATAAAGAAGGGGATGTCTGGTATTCGAATAATTCATTTAAAGAAATCGCTAGGGAGATATTAGAGGATAGCAGGGGTAATAAGGCAAAAATTACAGGGATTTTTAAATCCTCCGATGGAGAAACGGTTTTTGCATACAGCAGGGATGCAAATAACATTGTAAAGATATACAGGTATTGATAACTATGTTTGGCTGACTCAGTTTTTCTGTGAATAGGATCACCGGTGCCTGTATTAATTTGGAATTTGGAATTTGGAATCTCATGCTCGCCTAGCGCACACGCCCCACGCAGTAACAATTAAAAATTCGAAATCCTAAAAACGAAATTCGAAACAAAAACAAAAACAAAGAGAAAACAGGAAAACAAGCAGAAAAAATACGAAATTCGAAACAGGAAGAGAAATCGGAAACCAATCAGAAATAATCGGAATAAAATTACAAATAATCGGATAAAATCGGAAACAATAAGATAGAAATTACAAACTTTCCAGTATTAATGAATTGGACAATTAATAATATGATGTGCATATAATCCGGGTTTATGGAATTGGATTTTAAATATTGGAATTTGTTTGAAAAATTTATTCTTATTGGAATTTGGAATTGAGAATTTTCATAACCTAGCGCACACGCCCCACGCAGTAACAGTTAAAAATTCGAAATACGAAACACGAAATACGAAACAAAAACAAAGAAAAAATGGAAAACAAGCAGAAACAATCGGAATAAAATTACAAACAATCGGATAAAATCGGAAACAATAAGATAGAAATTACAAACTTTCCAGTATTAATGAATTGAACAATTAATAATAAGATGTGCATATAATCCGGGTTTATGGAATTGGATTTTAAATATTGGAATTTGTTTGAAAATTTTATTCTTATTGGAATTTGGAATTTTCTTTATTGATATCTACTTCAGTAGATTGAGAAACATAAGTACTCCGCGGCCGTTATGTTGAGCAGCACCTGCACTTAAGAAAGAATTCACTACCATCCCATAGGATTTCAGAAAAGTTGACATAACGGCTGGCCACGTGACATGTTAAAGATGCTTAACTTTTAACATGGAGGTCACGATGAAACCAGCCAGGAATAAATTTACATTATTGAAGCAGGTCG
>DATGNN010000283.1:0-8844 GCA_035306725.1 Chitinispirillaceae bacterium
ATACATTACTGAAGAAAATATTACTGATATTGAGCAGCGTGAAATAATTACAGATTCCGTACCTGTAAATATCACGTTCAAAGACTGTGACCCCGGAGTCTATATAATTGATCTTAGCAGCAAAGATAAACAGGGACGAATACAGACTCTTCAGGTTGATTTATTTATTGGCGGTGATAAATCGGTTGTATGGAAAAAATCGGAGCAGAAAATTTTTAAAACTGTCACAGACAAGGATTCCTATGTTCCCGGTGACAGAGCTGAAATAATGCTGCAGAGTCCGTACCAGAACGCTTTGGCTCTTGCGGTTGTAGAGATGCCCGATGGAAGCCCGGGGTATGAGTGGATTACAGTCAAAGATGGTCAGGCTGCGTTTACTCTGAATATTACGGAAGAGATGGTAAACCGCATTCCCGTTTCTTTTCTTCTGATGCGACCACGCGTAAGCCAGGCGATTAAAATGCCCGAAGGTTATTTCGTTGATGTTGGCAAACCAAAAACAGATGCCAATACTACATGGCTGACGGTCAGGCCATCAGCAAACAGAGTCAATATCTCTTTGAAACACGAAAAGGTGTTTACTCCAGGAGATACAATGAAAATTGCTGTTTCACTCTCAGACTGGAAAGGTAAACCGGTTGAGGGAGAAGTTACCCTGTGGCTTGTTGATGAAGCAGTACTCAGCCTGGGGCAGGAGATGGATCTCGATCCGGTTCAGTCTTTTTTGCCATCGGTTTCGTCCTGTATCCTCATGCGCGACTCACGAAACATGGCCCGCGGCATGATCTGCAATTTCGAATCTCCCGGTGGTGGAGAAGGTCTGGAGGAACTTCTTGATGAGATGCCTGTACAGATCACTGTGCGAAAAAATTTTAAAACAGTCCCCTATTATAATCCGTCACTGAAAATCAATAAAAGCGGAAAAAAAACAGTATCAATTCCGCTCCCGGAAAACCTGACCCGTTTTGCCATCAGAGCGGTTGCAATATCAGGTGTTAAAAAGTTCGGTATGCAGAAATCACATGTTTCTCTCAGACTGCCTGTTATTGTGCAGCCGTCACTGCCAAGATTTGTGCGCACCGGGGACAGGTTCAAAGCTGGAGGTATCGCACGAATAGTAGAAGGTGATAAAGGGCAAGGCAGTTTTTTAATCAATGCAGACGGACTTACTATTCTATCGGATCATAAACAGGATACATGGCACAAGTTCACTTTCCCCGGAAAAAAGGCAAAAACCCTGTTTGCTGAAATGGAAGTAAACAGCCCGGGATATGGTGAAGATTGCAAACCAAAACGGGATTCGATCAGGTTTCAGATGGCTGTGAAGAAAGCTGATGAGAATAAAGGTGATGCTTTTGCTGTATCGATACCTCTTTTACCTGACCGGAATCCTGTCACAAGGGAGTATGAAGGACTGGTTACGAAAGATTCTGTTTTCTCATTTGACAAAATAGATTTACGGCTGCGTCCGCATACACTCTCACGTCAGTTGCTTTTTTACAGCGATCTTCCTTTGCTGAAAATACTTGCAGGCCTGCGCTACCTGATGGAATACCCGTACGGAAATACTGAACAGAAGATCAGCCGTGCCTATCCTTCTCTTGTTTATCAGGACTTGTGGAAACAGACGGGAATTGAAAATTTGGACCCCAAGCTGGACACATACATAAACAACACTCTCTCTTATCTTTCCAGGTGTCAGGATGAAGATGGGCTTTTGAGCTACTGGCCCGGAAAAAATGGAACTGTTCATCTCACCGCCTCTGCAGTTGAGTTTATGTCTGATGTAAAAAAGTTTAATTCAGATAACAGGTATGAGTTTCCATCAAAGGTGTATGAAAGTGCAATTGATGCCCTGGAGAGGTCACTTCGCAGTGACTACAACAATTTGATTGATGAATATAAGTATTACGAAAGATGTGCTGCCGCTTATGCACTCGTTAAAGCAGGCAGAATTGATATGAGCTATTTCAAACAGCTTGCTTACCAAACTGAGGGAGCTGACGCACTGAGTCAGGCGAGGATATACTCCGCAATTGTTGAGAGCGGTAAATCAATGGATAAGACAGTAAGTGATCTTGAAAAGAAACTCTGGGAGCATACGGTTTTCAAACTGGATAAAAATCAGGAGGTCTTTGCAGGTCTTCAGAACGGAAGCTGTGTGATTGGTGCGGAGATTCACAGTTCTGAAATCACTGGACTTGCCGGTCTGGTAGGAGCATTAAGCCTGAAAAACTCCGACCCCAAAAAGGTTGACATGATGGCTGATGCACTGATCCGGGCAGGAGGTGAGAGCGGATGGGGAAATACAAGAAACAACTGTCTGGTTATGATTGCTTTAAGAAACAGGATCATGGCCGCAAAAAGACAGAATAGAAAAGCAGTGCTCAATCTGTCTGTTGAAGGTAAAAAGGAAGGTATAACCTTTAAAGAGAATGATGGATTTTACAAATTCAGTTTTGATTCACAAGACAGTGGCACAGTAAATTTTTCTTCTCCGGAATCTATTGATTCGATCTACGTTAAACTGTTCGAAAGATATCTTCCAGAAGCTTCAGGGAGCGAAGTAGATGCATCTCAGGAAGGGTTTGTTGTAAAACGACAGATTATTTTTCCTTCACAATCTGAAGCACCGTCAAAAAAGGTCTGGATCGATACGTCCGGAAAAAGTTTTGAAATTGAAGCGGGGTCAATTATTGAAGAACATGTACAGGTAACAAATCCGTCTACAAGTCACTTTGTTGCAGTGGTCATACCTCTGGCAGCGGGTTTTGAGTACCTTAATCCTGAACTGCAAACAGCTTCAGATGAATTTACTCCAGAGGGAAAGACCAGAGATCCCGGCACTTATCAGGAGTTTTATGATGATAAGCTGGTGTTCTATTTCAACAGAATGGACAACGGAACTTTCGATTTCTATTTTCGTGTACGGGCAACAACTGAAGGAACATTTACACAACCACCCGCTTTTGCCGAAAAGATGTACAGGCAGGAAACACGGGGGAATTCACCCGGTGCGAAAATAGTGGTTACACCAGAAAAATAGAATCAACTACGACATCCATTGCAATGGTTAAAGGGATAGTTAACATATTATTCTCAATAATCCTCAAAGGTTTAAAACGTAAACCCGGGTTATCAGTAAAAACGGTACTGATACTGGGTATTTCATTGCCGTTGGTGTGGATCTTTTCTGCATTTATCGCCAGTCTTTTTACAATAGGCTTATTCAGCAAAGAGCCCTCGAATCTTGTTGTAGACCGGTATCATAGTTTCATAGGTGAACTTCAAAACGATAATGGTACCTTTGGATACTGGCCGCTTCCCGACAATCTTCCTCCAAAAATTCCCCTTTTACTCATGGCCGCTGAGGATCATCGCTTTGACACCCACTGGGGAGTGGATCTCTATTCAGTTTGCAGGGCACTGGCTGGAAACTGTTTTACGCGAAATAAATTTTCGGGCGCCTCGACTATTGCGATGCAGGTTGCGAGAATGCAGGGAGCAGGAACAAACCGGTCAATTTTTTTTAAGATGCGTGAATCATTTTCTTCGATATGGTTGACTCTTATATACGGCAAAAACAAAGTTTTGCGCCATTATCTGAAACTGGCTCCCTACGGTAACAGAATATCCGGTATAAATTATGCCGCAAGAAGGTATTTCAAAAAGCCTCTTCGAGATCTCTCGTGGGCTGAAGTTGCTCTTCTTACGGCTGTTCCCAATGCGCCGGGAAAGATGAATCTTTATAAAGAGAAGGGGTTCAATGTTGCCAGAAAAAGAGCCAGAAGGATTATCAATCGTGCATATAATCTGAAGTGGATTAATTATGAGGAGAAAAGGTTTGCACTCAAGGAGCTTGAGAATCTTTCACCTCCGGTAAAAGAACTCCGTCGTGACAATATGCTTCATCCGATACTTGCAGTGAAAAGATACCTCTCAACGATACGGGATGAAACCAATCTGGACCCTCAAAACCCGACTCTGCGTCTTACTCTTGACAGTGATCTTCAAAACATGGTGACCCATGTTGCTCTTCGTCATATGAGGGAGCTTCGGGTGAAAAGCGCAGGCAATATCGCAATTATGGTATTGAAAAGGCAAACTGGTGAGATACTGGCCTATTGTGGATCAGATTATTACTTTGATGATATCTATGGCGGTCAGATTGACTACGCGAATGTAAAAAGGTCAACCGGTTCAACACTGAAACCGTTTATTTATGCCCTTGGAATGGAATGGAACGGATACACCCCTGCAACGCTTCTGACAGATATAGGCCTTTATTTTGGCGGGGGTGACAAACCGTTTACTCCCCGCAATAACGATGACCAGTATCTCGGACCTGTTTTGTACAAGTTTGCACTGGCTAACAGCCGTAATGTTCCGGCTGTTGCAGTGCTGCGTGATGCAGGTCTGGAAAACACGTACAAGCGGTTTGCGGATCTCGGTTTGACAAAAGATGACGGTAATTCTGATTACTATGGTTTGGGAATGGCTGTTGGCAACCTGTACTGTTCTTTGCATCAGTTATGTAATGCTTATCTGGTACTGGCAAATGAGGGCAAAAATGTCTCTACAGAGTGGATTTATGGCAGAAAGCAGAAAGAAGCAAGACAGGTAATCGACAGGGATGTTTCTCTCCAGATACAACGTATCCTTTCAGATCCCCAGGCAAGGCTTCCCGGTTTTCCCCGGGGGAGTTTTCTGGAGTATAAATATCCTGTAGCTGTCAAAACAGGTACTTCGAGAGGGTATCGTGATGCCTGGACAGTCGGCTGGAGTGATACGTATCTGGTGGGTGTATGGATCGGGAGACATGACAATGAATCCATGAAAGAGTTGAGCGGATTTGGTGCTGCGGCGCCGGTTGTTCAGGATCTTTTTGCCAACCTTCATCCGGAAAGAGAAGAGGGGCTAAGTAATCTTCGGTTTCCTCCTCCCAGAGGCTACAAGCCGTTTCGCATAAATACATTAACAGGTGAACTCAACAGTGAACACTCTTCCTTTTCAACCACAATTTACCTGAAACCGGGAACAGAACCGACAACGTACAGTAATTTTGAACAGTGGCTGCCAATTGATAAGAGGAACGGCTTACTTGCATCACCGTACTGTCCTCAACAGCATGTAATCTCAAAGCGTTTCATTAAACTTCCGGAGATATTCAAAGACTGGGCGCGGTTTCAGAATCTTGACATTGCCCCCCGGGAGTTTAGTCCCCTGCGCACAGCTTCACCGGTAATTGACAACTATGACATCAGGATTGTTTATCCGCCAAAAGGTGCACGGATATTCATAGATCCGGAAATGCCTCAGCAACACAATGTACTCATGCTTAACTGTACTATTGAGCCACGGACCACAGAGGTCGTCTGGTTTGTTGACGATAAAGAGTATTCTGTAAAGGAGTATCCCTACAGGGAATCCTGGAAGATAACCCCTGGAAAACACACATTCAGGGCCCAGATTCCGTATACGCAGTGTACGAGTGAGACTGTGTGGATTGAGGTTTATTGATTTTCTTTGATGTTTGCAGCGAATTTTCGCTGATGAACAGGGTAGTGAAGAGTTCCAGAGAAGCTTTGTCAATTATATTCGTGAAAGACATATGACAGACCTGTTCTGGGCTTCTGACTTTACAACATGTAAAAGCTCAGAAAATGTTCTTGTGCAAATAGCAGATGTAATCGCTGGAAGCTTGGCCAGAAAAATTGATCCTTAAAAGAAATGCGATAAATCTGATGAAATCTTCTCTTTATTAAAACCGAAGATAATAGGAATCGATGTCTGGCCACCGGAACGGTTCAATTATAATCCTGGTGAAGATGCAAATGAATACGATAAAATGGTCGAAAACTATTGTGTTTCACAGGCAAAAGATTTCATTAAGAAAAACATTACTAATGAAGATGAATATATCCAATTACAGATAGACACTCTGAAATATCTCCTTTATCATTACGCATTCAGTGATGATGCCTAATATGTAAGAACGAAAGAGATTTTGGAGTCGATTAATGCAGCGAGAGCTGATTAATATCCGAACATATTTTCAGGTCTCAAATTATAGCCAAGTTGAGGGAAGGCGAGGTTATTATTGGAAGTAGTAATAAAGGATTAAAAATTCCAACATCGGTTAAAGATTTAAGGGAACATATTGAACAAATAAATATTATGATCTCCCCAATGGCTAAAAGAGTAATTAAAGCACGGAGGCAAATCAAATTGCTGACCCAGGGTAAGATTGACCTGTTTTCAGATGATCGATATAAACTCCTCCAGAAACTGGCAGAAGAGTTTGAAACTGGAAACCTCTCCTGATTTCTAATCAACTACTTTTATCATTTCTACCCAAGAAGGTTCCCTTTGCCCCTGCACAAATTTATACTAAATAAACAGCAACATTAAATTATACAAAATCACGGTTCCCCCCTCGGGAGCAGTCCAAACGCAATGGAGCACACTGCCAAAATGTCTATTCTATTTTATATAAGAACGGTGTCATGGATGTCAGCACCTTTTACGATAAACCATTTATCGACCTTAATGATCTGGGTATTGACGGGATCTTTGCCGAGGATGAGATTCAGAGGGTAGCGGATATTATTAAGGGGTTTGATGAGATGTTGATGGTGGGGTGAGAAATAGGATAGGTGAAATATGGAAAAAAAAGATTTGTTTTTGTTACTATTGGGATTCTGCGGTTGGGGCTGGGGTGTAATACAGTTTATTATTAATAGGCGTAATCAGAAGCGGGATAAGCTATCGGATCGAAGGTATGAAGCGTACTCAGCATATATGAAAAAATATGACGAATTGATGAATGGTGTCAGGACAGATCCCAATATGATTTTTGGATTTACCTCGGAATTCGTGCAGACTGCGTTAACGGGTGATCCCGAGCAAGTGAATAATGCTTTAGTTAAAATGAATGAAAAAATTATTGATTTTGTCAGAAAAGCATCAGAACCCTTGATGATATTAAACCAGGAATTGAATGCACTATTAATTGTTTGCTCTGATAATTTAATTGGAAAACTTGAAGAATTAAAGCAGTTAACTACAGATTTTAACAATGAAATGAGAAATGCATTACAATTAGCTTCTCCAATTGACCCTAATAGTATAGCACAACAGTTCAGTGACTTGGGCCATAATATACGTTGGCAACGATTTAATAGTCTTAATGATGAAATTATACACCAAATGAGGCAGGAATTGGGTATTAAGTAGAATTCATTATTGTTCCTTTTCCTGCTCAAAACTAAACAACTTTTCCACAAGTTTCACAACATTTGTTGCCGGATTCATCTTAGGAGCGTCACTTTCCACCGCATTTTCTAAAAGACGATTAGCATTTCGTATAGCATTATTCACCTTGGATTCCAGTTCAGCAAATAAATTTGTATCATTTTTCTGATACTTATTCCCGAGACATTTACTTAAACGCGCAATTAGTTCATAGCGATCAATACCAGTGTTTCTATATTCGAAATGAAGTAGATACCACAATTCAAAGCTTGGGTTTGACCACGCGACATCAACACCGATGTCTTTTGCTCTTGTAATTGCTTTCATGTAATCGTCTAGTGTATGTCCTCCACCACCAGCTCGTTCTTTGTCACGGTCAATCACAATCCATCTTTCTTCATAATCCTTGTATGTGTATCCCGTATTAGTCACACACTGTAACAGATCATTCAGAACGCCTGTGGGATTTGTATGCTTATGCGGTGCTATCACACATGATAATTTTGAAATTGTATGTGAGCGCTTTAATCTGTCGAAAAAAGCCTCAAAATAAAACCGTTCAGTTTTTTCACCTTCACACGCCAGCATTATCAACTGCCTTTGGTTTTTTATGTTTTCTTTTCTTGATTTATGCGAACGTAATTTTTTTCGTTCCTCTTTGTAACCTTTTCTGTGGCGCAATCTTGCCATTACTCTGTCCCCCTGAAAGAACCCAGATACGGTATTGCACCAAATTTTCCCTGTATATATGCTTTTTTAATATTATCAGTTTGACGAATATTCTTAAACTCCACCAGTGATGTCAGATGTGTAGCGCCAAAAGAATCCTTTTCAGTAAACCATATCTGTGATTTGTGGAATAGCTCCTGATTGAGAAGGTTTGTATCATGGGTTGCAAATATGAGTTGTGCTCCGTTTTTATTAACCTTCGGGTCATTAAAAAGCGAAATCAGCGAAAGGGTTAATAGTGGATGCAGACTCGATTCAAGCTCATCAACCAAAAGAATATTCCCGCTTCTGAGCGTATCTATGAAAGGTGCTGTCAGGCAAAAAAATTTCTTTGTGCCTTCTGATTCATCTGTATCAAGTTCAAATTTGACCGTTGCGGTTTTTTTAGTAGTGTGATCAAATTTTTTATGGGTAACCATCACATCAATACTTGCCAGGGCAGAACCATCAGTGATAATTTTTTCTTTAATCTTTTGTGGAATTGGAAAGTTTTCGAATTCTGTCGGTGCAATTACCTTCTCATCTACATCAATGTCTTCAACTCCAAGATCTGCTGCCCGTACAAGCTTAACTATCTCTGAGCGGAAATCTGCATTTTCCATTTCTTTAAGTGTATAAGCTAAATAATTATTAGGTTTCAACCCATTTATAAGATTTACTTTGCTGAACCATTCCAAAACAGATTTTGAAACCTCTCCACCCTCCTGATCACACTTCCAAATAAATAAACTGTTAGGAAGTACTTTTACTCCTTTGCCCTCTTTGAATTTATCCGGATTTACATAAAATTCTTTGTCTTCTGTATCCCGATAAAAAAGTTTCGCTTCTTTCCCGTTACTGTCGGCAAACAACCATTCCGAA
>DATGNN010000284.1:0-10054 GCA_035306725.1 Chitinispirillaceae bacterium
TCCAGGTTTTATTGATACCTGGTGGACTTTAAAAAAGTATCAAATAATATGCCAAATTGAAATAAGTAACTGTGTTCTGCAATATTAATACTGTAATTTATTATTGGATTAAGTGTAAGAAACCAGATCGGTTAAATTTGGGATTAAATAAATCGTACTGATATATACGGTAAAAAAGTATATATATAACACTTTTGGACCATTTTTTTTGATTAATTACATATCAATAAGCTATTTTACTCACCCACACTTTTTTCCGGGTACCTTCATTACTGTTTTTTCAGGAGAAATTTCTATGTACGACAAAAAGGAAGATCATTTTTTTGACGAGAATTTAAAAAAAGACCAGTCATCAGAAGAATTGATGAATTTAATCGATAAATACGACCAAAAAATTCGTACTGATATCAAACCGGGATCCAAAATTACCGGCACTGTTACCCGAATTGGATCAGAATATGTTTTTGTTGATATTGGTGGTAAAAATGAAGCCATGATAAAGAATAGTGAAGTTAAGGAAAGTGACGGATCTATAATGGTGAAAACAGGTGATCAAATAAGTGCTTATGTAATTTCAAATACTCCTGGGGAAACTGTTTTGAGTAAAAGCATAGGTGGATATACTGGAAATATTCAGGAGCTTAAGGATGCACTTAACAATAAAATTCCTGTTCAGGGTAAGGTTACAGGGATCAATAAAGGTGGATTGAATGTCAAGGTTATGGGATACAGGGCATTCTGTCCGGTTTCCCAGATAGATATAAAATTTACCGAAGACGTAAACATATATCTGGGTAAGACACTGGATTTTGTTATTTCAAGAATTTCTGAAGGTGGTAGAAATATTGTATTAAGCCGAATCCCTTTACTTGAACAGGGGCTGGAGAGCAAATTTGAAAAACTGAGCAATATGATAGCTCAAAAGGAAATACTAACAGGAAAAATAACAAAAGTAACTAAATTCGGATTATTTATTGATTTGGGTGATGGTATTGAAGGATTGGTGCATATATCAGAAATTTCCTGGGAGAGAGCAGAAAAGCTTGAAGAATCTTTTGAAACAGGTCAGGAAGTAGAATTCCTTATTCTTAAAATTGAGAAAAAAAGACCGCTGCATAATTCAAAAATCTCACTGTCAATAAAACAGGTTCTTGATGATCCCTGGAGCAGGATTAAAGAGGAATTATCTGTTGGTCAATCTGTTCAGGGGAAAGTAACCCGCCTTACAAATTTTGGTGCGTTTGTTGAATTATATCCGGGTGTAGAAGGATTAGTACATATTTCAGAGATGTCATGGGCAAAGAGGGTACATCATCCTTCTGAGATTGTTCAGGAAGGAAATTTAGTAAATGTTACAATTTTAAATATAGATGAAACCAAAAAAGCGGTTTCACTTAGTCTTAAGGACATTAAAAATGATCCGTGGCGTGATGTGGAGGAAAGATTTGTTGCTGGATCGGAAATAGCTGGTACTGTGGCCAAAAAAAGTCGATATGGATATTTTGTTGATCTTGCTGAGGGGGTAACTGGTTTGTTGGTTTTTGCCAGGATAGTACCAGATAAGAAAGATTCGATTAAAGAGGGTGATGAAATAACAGTTATTGTTGAGTCGGTTGATAAGGAAAATCGCAGAATTTCACTTTCTTATGGAATGCGAAAATCAGAAGAGGATAAGGAAGAAGTTTCAGAGTTTATAAAAAAGCAAAGAAAAGAGAAACCGGACAAAAGAGCTTCAACTGAATTTGGTGCTGCGCTTCTGGCTGCACTGAAAAAAACATCAGATTGAGAGAAAACAGTATGAAAGTATTGGTGATTGGTGGTGCAGGATACATTGGAAGTCATGTTGTTCGTACATTGCTGGATAATGGTTATTCAGTAACTGTTTTTGATAACCTCTCGAGTGGCAGCCGGGAGAATTTGTTCACGGATGTATCATTTGTTCATGGTGACATACTTAATTTTGAGCAGGTCCGTTTGGCAATGGATGAGAGGTATGATGCTTTAATTCATCTTGCTGCATATAAAGCTGCGGGCGAAAGTATGATTCAGCCGCAAAAGTATGCATTAAATAATATTTCCGGTACAATAAATATTTTAAATGCTGCAGTGGGTACAGGTGTCAGGAACATCGTATTTTCTTCATCTGCTGCTGTATACGGTGAACCGAAGTATTTACCTCTGGATGAAAATCATCCTGTTTTACCGGAAAATTTTTATGGATTTACTAAACTTGAAATTGAACGGTTGCTCGACTGGTATGATAAACTAAAAAACATACGGTTTGCTGCACTCCGGTATTTTAATGCTGCAGGATATGATATAAAAGGACGCATAAAGGGATTGGAGCGCAATCCACAAAATCTGCTCCCGGTCATAATGGAAACGGCAGCGGGAATGAGAGATAAAATACTGGTTTTTGGAGATGACTATGATACACCGGACGGAACCGGGGTAAGGGATTATGTTCATGTAAACGATCTGGCAGAAGCTCATGTCAAGGCTCTGGAGTATATATCAGAAGAAAATAAAAGCATAACCCTGAATCTCGGCAGTCAAAATGGAGTAAGCGTAAAAGAGATGATTGGGAGTGCCTGTAAAATAACAGGTGTTGAAATACCGGTTTTAAATGTTCCAAGACGACCTGGAGATTCTGCAAGGATGATAGCTTCATCAGAAACTGCCTTAAAAATATTGGGGTGGAAAGCTAAATATAGTGATATTGATACTTTAATTGACACTACCTGGAAAATTTACAGAAATTATAAAAAACAGTCGTCCGGGCATTATTAAGATCTTGTCTGGGTATATGTTAGATTTTGCTCAGGATCCGATTGGTTAAAAGGTGATAAAGTTACTGCTGTCTGTTTTCTGAAAACCGTAAAGATAATCTAATATTTTGTTGCATACTGGATAGCTTTATTCAATGCTCTTACCATTGGCGGCGCGTAAAGTTTTTTTGCGTATGAAACAATGTTTTCATCAGGCTTTTTTCTTTTAAAAGTATTATAGAACATTGGACGTCCGTTTTTACCTGAGCCCTTTTTCTCAAATAGCAGTTCCCCTTTTTTATTCCAGATCTGAAGGTGAAAATTGGCTGAAGCTGTATAAGTTACAGGTTGTTCATAACTTCCGGAATAGTTCCTCCATGATTCAGGCTGAAGCGCGCTGTATTTAATTTCACAGGAATAAGGTATAATAACATAATCTGCATTATTTTTTTGGGCAATCTCTTTTATTATCTCACATGCTGAATCTTTTAAAAGAGTATCGTTTTCAATAATTGAGAATTGAATTTTTGTCTTATTGGTGTGTTCTTTTGTATTCAGGCTTACAATCTGGTTGTCTGAAATGTTAAAAAGATTTGATATCCTGAAAAATGCAAGCTCGTTTGCAGCATCAAGGTAAAAAGAATCATTGAATTCTGTGTTTGAAACAGGTAAAACATTGTTTATATATGTTATATTGATTGAATCCAGTTTGACGAATAATGCTGTTTTTGATTGACCTCCCAAAGGTTGTTGATCGTATTTATGATATGCCGGCAATTGCTTTGGAGCAGTGCACGAAACGATTAAAAATGTTGTTATTACAGCAACCGCTGTTATGAAATGTTTTTTCATTCGAGTGTACCAACTTTTTTTACCGCTTTAAAGCGAATGGTTTTGTTAATCGATTTAATGGTTGAATTGCACGTGAACCCCTCGATTTAAAGTTGATGAAGTATTCTCATTAGTTGTGAACTTTGAAGGGTATCACTGGTTTTTGCTAAAAACTGAATATCTATTATAACTGATTAACTGAAACAATACAATAGTAAATATAGAAAAAAATTTTACTGTTAAGTAAAAATATTAACTCAATCTCCAAACAACAGCGAATCTTTGAGGTGAGTTTTTTTTGCTAACCCTTTCATATTCCGATATAGTTTAAAGCTGTTTTTGGAGGTGGTTAAAGAATTTCACCTCAAACAGGCTCTATTATGGTTTGATAGTTTAATTTGTAACTGATCATTGAATGGCAATTTGTTATTTTAATTAGGGCTACCAGCTTAAAAAATCAGATCATGTAAATGATTTGAATTATTTTCTACATTATATGCGATTACCTCAATTTACCAAGAAATGCAGTTGTATAGTTCCGACTTTTATTGGCTGGATAACATTATTAACTATTCTATTAACGGGTCTGGGTTGTTCACTGTTTTTGATAAATCCATTTTTATCACATACAAAACAGGTAAAAGGTGAGATACTGGTTGTTGAAGGATGGATGCCGGATTATTGTCTGGAACAGGCTGCATCTGTTATGAAAACGGGTGATTATGAGTTAATAATTACCACAGGAGGTCCTCTCAAGGACGGATCATATTTAAAAGAGTATAAAACATATGCAGATCTTGCAGCTGCAACGCTTAAATCAATAGGAGTTGCAGAAACATTGATTGTTGCTGTACCAGCCCCCTACAGCCAAAAGGATCGTACATATCAATCTGCCCTTTCTTTAAAGAAATGGATGCAGGACTCGGGTAAAAGTATTAATTCTTTTGAGGTTTGTTCAATTGGTGCTCACACACGAAGAAGCGGATATCTATTTAAAAAAGCTTTTGGAAACCAGGTTGATATTGGAACAATAGCAATTCCGAACAGGGATTATAATCCTGTATTCTGGTTTTTGTATAGTGAAGGAGTTCGGGAGGTAATCGGCGAATCAATTGCCTATGTCTATGCTCGTTTATTCTTTTTTAAAGGTTAATTTCCTCTTTTTCATCTCCAAATATTATGTTACCATACAGGTTTTCGAAGAAAATCATTTTTCGTTTTATATAGGTTTAAGGAGTCCCGAATGATCTGGAATTCTCAAGACGAGACTATGCCCAGAGAAGAATTACGAAAGCTTCAGGGAAAACGTCTCAGAAATATAGTGTTTAATGCGTATGAACGGATTGAATTTTACCGTAACAAAATGGACTGTATGGGGTTTAAGCCGTCGGATATAGAATCGATAGAGGATATAGTAAAATTACCGTTTCTTACTAAAGATGAGCTTCGTGAGGTTTACCCTTATGGCTTATTGGCAGTAGACAAGAAGGATATCATAGAAATTCACACGTCTTCAGGAACAACAGGGAAACCGGTAGTTGATGCATATACGCAAAGAGATATAGATTTGTGGTCTGAGGTTATGGCACGGACATTATCTATGGGGGGAACTTCCAGAAATGACATTGTCCATAATGCTTTTGGTTACGGGCTTTTTACAGGTGGTTTAGGAGTACACTATGGAGCAAGAAAAATCGGTGCTGTTGTTCTCCCGATAAGCGGGGGTAATACCAAGCGTCAGCTTTCTGTGATGAAAGATTTTGGTTCGTCTGTGCTTGCCTGTACTCCATCATATAGCCTTTATCTTGCGGAAGCAGCAAAAGAAGAGGGGATCGATTTGGCAAGTTTCCCTCTGAAAGCCGGTTTTTTTGGTGCTGAGCCATGGAGTGATAATATGAGGGCAGAAATTGAGGAAAAACTAAATCTTAAGGCAATAGATATATATGGTTTGACCGAGATTATAGGACCTGGAGTTGCTTCTGAGTGTGAATTTCAGAATATGTTACATATTTCCGAGGATCATTTTTTTGCTGAAATAATAGATCCGGTTACCGGAGAACAACTTCCTGAGGGGAAGGAAGGAGAGCTTGTCCTGACGACTCTTACAAAAGAGGGAACACCAATGATTCGTTATCGTACTCGTGATATCACATATCTGAGTACAGAAAAGTGTGAATGTGGGCGAAGCCTGGTAAGAATGCATCGGTTATTAGGGCGTACTGATGATATGCTGATTGTTCGTGGTGTAAACATTTTCCCTTCACAGGTAGAACAGGTGCTTCTTAGGGTAGATGGAATAGAACCGCATTATGAGATTCTGGTTGACAGAATGGCTCAGCTTGATTATCTGGAAGTACGGGTGGAGATGAATGATTCCTTGTTTTCTGATGAGATCAAGTTTGTTGAAAAGAAGGAGAAGGAAATTGAGCACGAGCTCAAGGAAGAGCTTTTGATTAACAGCAAAGTAAAACTGGTTGAACCCAGGAGTATTGGACGCAGTGAAGGAAAAGCTAAAAGAATAATCGATAAACGAAAGATATAAGGGGTATACAATGAAAGTTCAGCAGATTTCAGTTTTTCTGGAAAACAAAGCAGGGCGACTTGCAAAAGTAGCACGTGTGCTTAAAGAGAGCGGGATCAATATCCGTGCACTTACTGTTGCAGATACATCTGATTTTGGAATTTTAAGAATGATTGTAAGTCAGCCTGACCGGGCATTTGAGGTGTTGAGAACGGCAGGGTTTACAGTGAAACAAAATCCAATAATTGCTGTAGAAATCGTTGATAAAGAAGGTCTGTTTTTTGAGATAATGGATTTATGCGACAAGAATGATTTAAATATTGAGTACACATACTCTTTTGTTGAACAGTCTTCAAACAGGGCAATTTTATTTTTACGATTTGATAATACAGATCGAGCTATTGAGATCTTTAAGGAGAATGGATACAAGCTTCTCTCAAATGAGGAAATAAGGAAAATATAAAATAGTTACAAAGGTGATATATGACAATCAGATCCGGATGTATAAAGGTTTCAGAGCATGATTTATACAATTCTGAACCAGTAATTCGAAGAATTTATTCAAGTTTGTCTTCAATTGAATCGCCGGTTTCTTTAGCTGCAGTTTTTGGACCTCAGGGCAGTGGGCGAACATCCATACTTAATCTTTGTTATGATTATGGTTTAAGAAAATGTGATTCAGAGTTAAGTAAAAAAACTTTCTGGATAAAACCATTCCAGTCCTGGAAAATGTCTGGTATGGGAAATCTCGTAAATGCACTTTTGTGGCATATTCACAGAAGTTTTCCTGATTCTATTCAGAAAGACGAAAAGATACTGTACAAAATAAGTAAAATCAGTATTTCACTTTCTGCTTTGATTGCACCACTGGACATACCTGATCCCGATTACAATCTGGAAGTAATCAAAAAAACACTTTCACCGGAACGTAAATCACCTGTATCTTCTTATTTTTCAGTTTTTGAACATATAGAGGAGTTATCGGAAAACTTTAGCAGACTTGGAGAGCAAATATGTGAACAGTGTGGATTTGAGAAAATAGTTACTTTAATTGATGATATTGAAAGATGCGTCCCTGCTCAGGTAATATCATTTCTGTTTTATCTTCGTAATTTGATAAGCTGTGAGCGGTTTTCTTTTCTTGTTGCTGCAGACAGATCAATACTTTCACAATATTTGAATACAGTATATGGTGGATGTTTAACACCAAGCCAGAGTGATTGTTTTGTTCTGGGCTATTTTGATGACTGGGTAAGTACACCGCAGCCTCAGGTCGAAAATGTCCTGGGTGCGATTGATTTCCCGATTGATTCGGAGTCAAGAGCAAAATTTATTGAAAAAGTAAAAAGAGATGGATTATTAAGAATGGTTCCTGGTACAGTTGCGCAGTATGCTTTAAAACGGTTTGAACTGTTTTTGAGTGAAGATACAGTTCGTTCATCTTCACCGCTTCAAAATTATACAATATGGCTTGGCTGGTTTTTGGCAGGTACAAAAAATCCTGAATTGATAAGGCGATTGAGCCGATACTCAAATCTTGAAAACTGTTTCAATCAAATACGGGGGAGTATTAAAAAACCTCAGGTAAATAAGAGCTCTGTTGAGGTTAGAAAAACAATACTGAAAATTCGCCCGGAAAATAAAGAACCTCAAAGAGAGTCAAAACAGTCGAAATCAGATTTATTGGATATAGCTTTGTCGGATGATTTTTTTATTTCTTTTTTAGAAAAAGCTCACATGATTACTGAAAAAGAGCTGGTTAAAAGATTTCGTGAAGTTGTTGCATATCTATAGATGTAATAATAAATTGAATTAAAACAGGTGTAAATTTTTAATAATTCATAGTCATTATGAAAAATTATTTATTGTTGTAAATTTAATTACATCAAATCGGATAAATTTATATCGTAAATCTGAGTTACTTAATATTTATAAATTTACAACGAATAGTCTTCGATAAGTAAAAATTCCTAATTATAAAAACTATTCTAAATTTATTTGTTCTGGAAAAGTGCCGCCATTTACTGCTTAGAAAAAAGAAATAAATTTATTATCGGGTAACTGACTGAAAATATCGAATCAATTGTAATTAAACAGGAATCAGATGCATTGTATTTTGTTGAAGAAAAGCTGAATGGTGTAGTATTTATTACATGCTGTAAAGCAGATCCACCAATGTCATGACCAACAGGTAGATAGTTAGTGGCTTATTTTGACAAAAAAACGTGTCTATATTCTAATTTAACGACGATACTATAAAAAATCAAAATCAATCAAATTTATAATAATATGTATTCAAGGGGAATACGTTAGAATGAAAGTTATACTTTTTGGAATGGGAGACTTGGTATGGTATGGAAAGTAGTTGTTTCCCACTCATCTTTAAAAAAGACAGGAACCCAAGTAGCAGGGTTCCTGTTTGTTATTCAATTTATATTTAACAGTTCTATATCGAAAACCAGATCTTTCCCTGCGAGAGGATGATTCGCATCAAGAGTAACAAATCCATTATTTACATCAACAATAGTCATAATGAATGTTTGCCCCAACTGGTTTGAAACCCTGACCTGTTTTCCTTTTTCAGGTACAACAGTTGGCGGAAACTGTTCACGGTTAACGGTTGCAATCAGATCATCCTGTCTGGGACCATAAGCTTCGGAACACGGTATTTCGATAGTTTTATGTTGACCGATATCCATTCCGACAATTGCATTCTCAAATCCGGGAATGACCATTCCTTCACCAAGTGTGAACTCAAGAGGTTCTCCATTGGAGCTGTCAAATACGGTTTGGTCTTTAAGCTTACCGGTATAGTTTACTTGTACCGTATCGCCTTGTTTTGCGGACATGTGATCTCCTATCAGTTGAATGCATAAAATCCCTTTTATGTTTAACGGGCGTCAGGTAAGCTGCTATTTACATACCCTCAAAATAGGGTGAAGTTGTGAGTTTTATTAATGCTCTATCATTAATGGCTAACGCAAAAATCGAACCAAAAATAGATAGAAATCATATGTGGGTAGAATTAAGAATTAATGAATTGGGAATGTGAAATAAATCAGCAGCACTATTATGCGTGGTTTTGCAGTAAAGCCGCTCTCGCAGCCCGTCGTAAATTAATCGTCTACATTCAGGTTAAACCAATAACTCGTAATATTTCTTCAAGAAAACCCATCGCTTTTTCGACAATCGTGTATTTTTGTTTGCTTTTAATACTATGGGGATCAGCGGTCATAACAATTGCTTTAATATTATTCTTTTCCGGAGCAACTTTTTCCAGTAATTCGATTCCATTCATGCCTGGCATACTGTAATCTGTAATGATTATATCCGGTTTTTCTTTTTTTTCATTAATATTTTTCAATGCGTCATTTGCATTGTCATATACATCGATATCATTGTATCCCTCATCTCTGAGCAACTCTTCGAGAACAAAGGAGATTGATTGAGTATCATCCACGATAAGTATTTTTTTGGGGTTGCGCTTAGCCATTACAGTTTCTCCTGCAGGGTGAAACGTTTAAATTATTCTATTGAAGAGGTTTTTGATTATGCATTAATATAAACAAAAAGCGTTTTAACTGCAAATGAATTCAGAAAACAGTTTCCCGATGCGGTAACAAGAATTAAGTAAATTCATATTGCAGAAAGAAAAGTTTATTTGTATTTGGAATTTAAATAAAAATTACCATTCTAAATTAAAACCAAATTTCTCACAAAATTTTACCCCTGTTTTGAACTGAATTCCATACTTGTTTATAACCCCGGCAGTCCATTCTGTATCATCAGATTCAATTTGGTTTAAAGTAAACTTTTTCAATCGAAGCGGAACAAGATTCATTCTGACAAGATTATACTCAATAGTGTTCATCGAAATGAAATACATTAATACAAGGTCACTTCTGAACTCTTCATAACCATCAATACCCTCATA
>DATGNN010000285.1:0-4808 GCA_035306725.1 Chitinispirillaceae bacterium
TTCCGACACCGAAAATAAGAGTTACACTATTTTTGCTGTTTCTCTTTTTCCTGCTCCCAATCGGGGTCGGAACTCGGAACTCCGGGTCGGGATCGATTATTAGTTTCCTGTTCTATGATTCGATTCCGATTCCAACCCCGAATTCCGACACCGAAAGAAAAGTTTACAACAGTAAAAATTAAATTAATAATACCCATGTCCGTTTTTACTATTCATGACACGTTTTAAAAACACCTCCATTATCCTTTCATACAAAGCCCCTTTAAGGATCTGGTCCTCCACTCCGGCATCAATATTAGGATTATCATTTATCTCCATTACATAACAGTTTTTCCCGATCTGCTTTATGTCAACCCCATACAACCCGTCACCGATCTGATTTGCAGCCTTTAGTGCTGTACGAATAACCTGTGCCGGAGCAAGTTCGACCGGAAGTGTTTCGAATCTGCCTTCCTCATTTTGGCCACTTGAATTTCTTTTAATGATCTGCCAGTGATTTTTTACCATAAAATATTTACACACAAATAGAGGCTTTCGATCAAAAATGCCAACTCTCCAGTCAAAATCGGTTGGCAGATATTGTTGTACAACCACAAGATCTGATTTTGAGAGCATTCTGGCAGCTTCTGTCATAAACTGATCCACAGTATCTATTCTCAAAACTCCCTGAGAAAAGGCACTGTCCGGCTGTTTAAGCACACAGGGAACCCCGATCTGTTCAAGTGCCGTATCAATATTATCTTTATGTATAATACAGCTTTGAGGAGTCGGAATTCCGTAATGATTGAGGAGTTCTGCAATATAGACCTTGTTTGAACACTTCAGAATCGATTCCGGATCATCATACACAATAAGTCCCTCAGCTCTTGCTCTGCTGGCGAAACGGTATGTATAATGATTTACGCTTGTTGTTTCTCTTATAAACAAGGCATCATATTCGGCTATAGACCCGATTTCATCCCTGCTTACTACCTTGACATTAAACCCGGTATTCTGCCCGGCATTTACAAACTTTTTTATTGCCTTCTCATTTGAGGGACCCTGTTCTTCCTTAGGGTTCCAGAGGATTGCCATATCATAAGGCTGAACCTTCCTTTTTAAAGTACCTACTCCACGTCCCTGGAAATGCACAGTCGCAACACCCACAAGAAAATCATAATGTTCAGATGGAACTTCACCTGTAGAAACCGGACGAATACTCTGCAAATGCCACTGACTTTTATTTTTTATAAATTCTGCACGCAACAGGGGCGCCGGGAAAAGATTATACAGATGTATTGCCAGCCGATCATATCTTCTGGCTGTATTTTTTCCGAAATAAATACTTAATGTAAACTTGGCCGACTGTATCGGAGCAAGACTTTTCTGAATCAATTCATCAAGATCATCATCAACAAACCTAATCTGCGTCTGCGACTTGAGATCCTGAATGGTGGAGATATTCGGAAGCGGTTTATGCCCCCTGGCAGCAGCCAGAAGCGAAACATAATAACCGGTACTCTGATACCTGAATGATTTGCACAAATTGAACACCCGTGTATGACGCATTTTGCTGAATTTACTGTCCATGAGATACGACCGGGCGGAAACAAGATCTACTCCCGGAATCCCAAACGTCCAGTTACCGGGGTTATTCACTACAATCAGATTTGGCATGTACTTCTTTCGTTTCTTTATGAAATATTTTTTAGTTGATTCTCAACAAAATATGATTACTGAACTGATCATATCTAAACTTTTCTTTCAATAATTAACAAATTAGCATCGTAAGTAATTATTCCAAGGAGAATGGCACAGATTACCCTGTCCATCCTGATATTATAATACTGACCTCTTGATAATGGATTGGGGAAAAGCGGCTCAGCAACGGACACAAGTTTATGCTCCCTGTTATAGCCATAAAGCACAACAAAGTGTCCTGATGATCCCCCGCGGATATCATCGTATTCGCTGTTCTCAGTTTCAAGCTCACGCGGGGTCCGGTGAAGATAGGTAGCACTCAATCCGGTAATTATCGGAGTTTCCCTTTTTAAATATTTCCTGATAAGAGAAGAGTTTAAATCCTGAAATTTAATCCTGCCGCCTAATGAAAGAAATTCAAGATACCCCTCTGTTGCAATCTGCAATTTCCGGTCTTTTTTATATTTCGACTGCAATGCAAGTTTAGTTCCCAGATCAACTTTAATTTTTTTATCAAACCAGGTTGGATCAAATATCTGAAGGTTATATGTATAGATTGTCGCCCTGTACCCTCTTTTCAACGCATGGCAACCTAAAAATACAGCCAATGTACCTCCATCCCTAAGCATGGATATCTGACCAATCAGATCATCAAGTGAAACAGGATCCCGATAATAATTATATACCGCATGAAGACAGGTGGGTCCACATGTAGTCTCTGTTGGTTGAGGAAGGATTTTAAATGATAACTGCGTTTCCATATAGTAAGTAACACTGGATACCTAAACTGCCACGAAAACAACCAAAATATCGTTTTCTGTCGGTTATCTGCCACAGAAAGTGCAATATGTTCCCCCGGAATTTTTAAGTAACCTGGAGAACATGTTCTCATGACTACAAACCGGAGAAATAACAGCATTTTCCATTCATTTCGTGCTTTGATTTATAAGCCAGACTCCACCTTTTTGGGCTGTTGAGATATTACACAATACGGCAGTCTTAAGTAAACCGAATCTAAAAATACTCAACCTTATATACAAAAGCAATATTTCACTTTTGTCCAACATAAATTTTACCTGAATCGGAGGATTAATTTACAACTTGTCCCGCAGTACGGGAATGAGCTGCGAGAGCGGTACTATCGCAAAAAGGTTTCTATGGCAAATTATGAATGATGAATGGTGAATGAAGAAAAAAAACTACAATCATTGTCATTGTCATTGTCATTGTCATTGTCATTGTCGTTATCATTGTCGTTATCATTGTCGTTATCGTTGTCGTTATCGTTGTCGTTATCGTTGTCGTTATCGTTGTCGTTATCGTTGTCGTTGTCGTTGTCGTTGTCGTAATCGTTGTCGTAATCGTTGTCGCAATCGTTGTCGTTATCGTTGTCGTTATCGTGCACGAATGAATATTAAACGTTCTGGATCTGATTCTTTTGCCATCATAAAATAACGGATCTCCTATTTTTGTTTCAATAATGCCAGTCTACTGTTTTGAATTGAAACATTCCAATCATCAGGTAACATTTGTTTACGTTTTATTTATGAAATACTTAGTTGGTATACCTTTTGCATAGCGAGGGAGTTCGATGAAGGGAGTTTAGTTATGAATATCGAAAAATTTACGAGAAAATCACAGGAAGCATTAAACGGTGCAAATTCCATTGCTGTTGAACTCAATCATCAGGAGATCTCACCAATGCACCTGATACTTTCTTTAATCAGGCAAAAGGACGGCCTGATTCCATCAATACTCAGTAATATGGGTATCGAAAAATCGATTGCAGAGCAAAATGCACTTGATGTTTTAAATAAATATCCTGCTGTCAGCGGCCAGGGAGTCCAGACATTCATGTCCAGAACCATGACAACAGTATTTAATAATGCCTGGAAAAAAGCATCACAGATGAAAGATGAATTCATAAGTGTTGAACATCTCTTTCTATCCGCTATTGAAACTGATTCCGACTGTAAGGAGTTTGCACGCAAAACCGGTATTAAAGTCAATGATTTTCTCGAAAAACTCAAAAAAGTCCGTGGTAAACAGCGTGTCACATCACAAGATCCGGAAACAACATTCGCCGCGCTTCAAAAATTTTCCAGAGATCTTACAGAAGCAGCTCAGAAAGGTCAACTGGACCCGGTAATAGGACGTGATGAAGAGATTCGCAGAATTATTCAGATTCTTTCCAGACGGACAAAAAACAATCCGGTTCTTATTGGAGATCCCGGTGTCGGAAAAACAGCTATCATAGAAGGACTGGCCCAAAGAGTTGTACGGGGTGATGTACCTGAAGGGCTGAAAAACCGGCAGATTGTAGCACTTGATCTGGGTGCTCTTGTAGCAGGTGCAAAATTCCGCGGTGAATTTGAAGAGCGTTTGAAAGCAGTTCTTAAAGAAGTTGTCGAAAGCGGTAATATTATCCTTTTTATTGATGAACTTCATACGGTTGTCGGTGCCGGTGCCGCAGAAGGTTCAATGGATGCAGGCAACATGCTCAAACCAATGCTTGCCAGAGGTGAACTTCATGCTATCGGTGCTACCACCCTGGACGAATATAGAAAATATATAGAAAAAGACAAGGCTCTTGAACGCAGGTTTCAAACAGTTTTAATTAATCAGCCTGCAGTTGAAGATACCATCTCTATTCTGAGAGGACTTCGTGAAAGATACGAGGTCCACCACGGTGTCAGAATCCGTGACAGCGCTCTTGTTGCTGCTGCAATACTTTCGGATCGGTACATAACAGAACGGTTTCTCCCGGATAAAGCCATAGATCTTGTTGATGAAGCTGCTGCGAAACTGCGAACCGAAATGGATTCAAGTCCTACGGAACTGGATGAAGCAATGAGACGTCAGATGCAGATGGAAATCGAGATTGAAGGTCTTAAAAAAGAAAAAGATCCTGTTTCCCGTGAACGACTCGGCAAACTGCAATCGGAACTGGCAGAAGTAAAAGATACTGTCTCTGCACTTAAAGCTCAGTGGGATCTGGAAAAGAATCGTGTTGGACGACTTCAAAGTATAAGAGAACAGATTGAACATGCACGTTATGAACTGGAAGCCGCAGAACGGGATTACAATTTAAGTAAAGCAGCTGAGCTGCGTCATGGAATGATTCCGAA
>DATGNN010000286.1:0-5628 GCA_035306725.1 Chitinispirillaceae bacterium
ATAACCGATTGTATGGAGGATATTAAAAATGCGCTTCTGGTTCTTGCATGCGACAGGGATCAGGCTATGGAAACATTTGAGAAACAGTGGGAAAAATTGCTTGAATTATTCAGCTCAGGCAATTCTAAAAAACTGTATAAATTATTGAACCAGGTTGCTGAAGAACTTGCTGATATCCCTCTTAAATATCCGCTTTCCCAGGCAAAGGTTGTATCCCTTATGGGAGAGATTTTTGTAAGGCGCGATTATTTTTCCTGCAAGGATATTATAAGTAAATTGGCGGTGCGTGATATAATAGTACGGCGGGCACCTGTTCTGGAATGGCTTATGTATTGCGATTTTAACGTAGATAAAGGAATCTATGAAGCTAAATTTAATGTAAAAGAGTATTTACAGTTTCGTACCAAAACAATTCTTCAAAAAACATATGAAAAAAGGATCAAAAAAATACTTTCAAAATCCGGTTTGTACCATTATGAGCCAATTGACATAGACAAAACGATGAAATATGGAAACAATTTTTTTGATTTGAGACTGACCGGAGAAGCGATTCTGGTTGCAGGCGCTTTTTTCAAGGATATTCTTCATTCGATGCATGGGGCAATATCTATAGGCCCTTTTGCATGTATGCCCACGAGGGTTATTGAATCTGTTATGTCTTCTGAAGCTACAGTTGAGAACAGGGATGTGCTCGCAGGTGAAAAAGAAAAATATAAAAATATAACCACATTACCGTTTTTGTCGATTGAAACGGATGGAAGTCCTTTCCCTCAGATTGTTGATGCTCGTCTGGAAGCATTCTGTCTTCAGGTTGAAAGGGTTCACAAGCTGGTTAATGAAAACGCGGAATCAAAAAAAAGTGATACACAACAGATTCAGGGGCAATACAGCAAAATTTCAATACGATCTGATACAGCGAAGGTAATATAATTATTTAAAGGTCAGTATTAAAATTCGAAACAGGACTGAAGGAAAACTCGATTCGCCGATTCGCAAACGTTATGTTAATAATGTTTCATTTAATTTCTTGAAAAGGGAGAGCTATCAGTTAGATGATTGAATGGGACCACAATACGCACTATCACAAATTACTTTTTAGTAAATTGCCGGAAACACGTGATTTCGCACTCGATGTTGGAAGTGGATTTGGTTTGTTTTCTTTCAAATTAACGTCTCTTTTCAAAGCAGTTCTCAGTTTAGAACCAGATAAAGGCTCAATTGATTTTCAAAAATCAAAATACGAAACCCAGGATAATATTACATTTGTCGAGGATTCATTTCTAAAACATGATTTTAAAGGTCAAAAATTCGATTTTATATCTGCAATAGCGTCAATTCACCATATGGATTTTGTACCTGCGTTGATAAAAATTAAAGCATTATTAAAACCTGGCGGGAAAATGGTAATTTTAGGACTTTATAAAGAATCTTCAATTTTTGATTATATTATCAGCATAATTGCCTTTTTTCCAAATCTTTCATGACTTTTTTATTCAGGAAAGGAAAAGATTGTAATTGCGAAATGACAGTGACACCTGAAACTTCTATTAAGGACATAAAACAATTATCAAAATTGATCTTGAATAATTGTCAGTTAAATAGACTCCTGTTCTGGAGATATTTATTGGTTTATGAAAAGCCTTGCTCACAACAATCGAAAATTACTATACATAACAGTGATGGGAAATATAGATATATAAGAAGGTGTCTGGCAGGCTCTCGGCACACGATTACATAGCAGATAAAGAGGAGTGTTTATGTTAAAACATATAATATCATCCATATCATGTGGTATAATTACTATTCTATTCCCTTTTTTTGCCTGTTTTCCTCTTCAAATGATTCAATCTGCAAGAGTTACCGGTAATTTTGGTATGGGTATGAATTATCAATCTAAAATTATTAAATCTAAAACGCTCCCGAATAGTTACGGAGAATCATTAGATGCTTTTTTTTGATAGGTATCCTGGAACGAGTAGAGATCAGGGCCGTTTCCACGCTGGTAACTTTACCTGGTGCACACCATGGCAGTGTTAAGGTTGCACTTTTTGATTTAGGCGGTAAACAGTTATTCCACAATATTTCTTCAGCGGTTTTTTGTGGAGGCATGTTCCGTCCTTCAGATCTTGGTAATTCTTTAGCATACAATGGTGGATTGATTATCGGAACGCATTGTCCGATCGGGAATAATGATTTTGAACTGGTTCTCATAAGTTCCGGTTCCAGGCAAATCTCCAAAAAAGAGTGTTACGAAAATCATTGTGAAGATGTGTCTTTAACAAAATCAGCGAATTTTGCCCTGGGATGTATATTGCGGCCAACAAGATGGAAATTTATGGAGATTAATGCTGGAATTACCGGAATCATTCCGGTAACAGAAGAGAAAGAAAGCAGCTCTCTGATTTCTCAATTTGGTATGGTTATATATCTGCCGGGAAAGCGTAATGGAAAAGGTGATTCTGCAGATGCAACTGTTCACAGAAAAACCAGCGGCAGAGCGAACTGAAAAGCGTGCTGGAATATAATGCGCTTTGTAAATTCAGATTAGCATATTTTATCGTTTATTATCTTCTGTTTACCCCAATTTTTACCAATTTTTTCCAGACAACACTGTTATTTTTTTTGACAGTAATAATTCCGGCATAAGTTCCGGATCCGACTAATCTTCCAAAATGATTTCTTCCATCCCATTCATAATCAAATTTACCATTTGAAATTTTCATATCTGCATAATCAACTCTATTGCCCACTGCATCAAAAAATGTTATTGAAGAATTGTATTTAGTGATATCGAATGATGCGAAGGGAAAGACCTGTATGATTATGGATTGATTTTTTAATATTGGATTCGGCCCGCAATTAACACGCCATTCATGTGCAGGTTCAATTACCTTTAGCAAAACCGGCCTGTTTTTCGGATGTAATTGAGCATTTCCGATTGTGTCCCTCAGGTGTGCTGTGGTATCAATTCGTACAGTATCACCCGTTGACGGTATGATAAAATCAGGTTCTATTGCATCAACCAGAAACAGGTACTGTTCTCCTCTGTATCTGTTGAAACTGAGGGTGAGGTTATAACTGTCTGAAATGTTTGAAAAGGTAAAAGGGTGATTGCCGGGAGATTGTATGAATTCTGAAAAGGTTACAACGAGAGTATCAGGTTTATGGTCACCGGTTTCAAGGAATTTTCCGGGAATCAGTGTTGCTGATGTTATAACCGGAGATGCTTTGTCTTGTGCATAAGAATTTCTGGTTACCCCCGGAATTGCCTTGAAATATACAGACAGATGCATCAGACCGTTAGTAAGAGGAATCTTTCCTCTTACCGATTCGTTTGTATGAATAATTACAGAAGTATCATTTTCGGTAATAAAATCTGAAGCAGAAAGAATATGGTGTTTGAGGTTCCAGTAGATCCGGATAGAATCAAATTCGGAGATATCAACTTTGCGTTTAAAATTGATTGTAATCTTATCAATTAATCCATCAGCATCAATATCCTGATAAAATGATGAACTGACAGGTGCTGCTCCGGGTTTGAATCCCAGCACAACAGAAGGGTTAAGTTCATGAGGCAGGTTTTGATTGAGATCTGCAATAGTTCCTCCAGAATTACCTGGTACCAGACGAAGTTTGTCATCTGGAAGCGGTTTGTTATTGCCTGAAGGTGAAAGTATAACTGAAAAAGAGGAGTCATTAATTAAATTAACGATACTTGAAATTTCCAATGGAATTGTGTCCAGGCTTTCTGCCTTGACAAGAAGAAGCTGCATGCCAATGATTGTTGCAGGGAAAACATTTTCAGAAAAAGTAAGAAAAAGTATATCCGCTTCAGTACCATCATTTTCAAGTACCTCTGCCTGGATTAACCCTGGGCCAACACCATCTGTAAAGTCTTTTGTGTGAGTTTCTATTTCATCATCTACGCTGACCTCAATTTTCACACTGCCTGTTGGCGTACCGTCTATTCCATACGGAGACTGGAATGGAACCGAAAGTGATTGACCATTTAAAGTGCATAGATCGGAATCTACCTGATACTGATGTCCTTCATAATTTATAATTACGGATGTCAGGTACTGACCTGTTTGAAAAGTATCGCTTAGTGTTATATTAAGAAGGTCTGGAATAATATCACCATTATTATCTAACATGGTTGCCATATTGATTATGGGCCAGCTTGGTTTGGCATATACCATAACATATACCGAATCAGACAGCAGGCTGTCCTGGCTGACAGTAATCCATCCGTTTCCGGTTTTTCTTTTGACTATGATTTGTTGTGAAGGGTCGGATTCTGACGGGATCAATGAAAAAGCATTATTGTCATTACTGGTCCACCTGGCAAAATCGGCAATTTGAATATATTTACCGGAAGGATCGCGAATTACAGAGTAAATTTTAATAGAATCGGATTCTATTGGTATGACAATTGTATCTACATTCGCATCATTATTTTGATCAAATTCAGTAGAAGTGGTCAGGATATCAAGGTGGTGAGGATTAGGTTCGATATAAAAAACAAGATAACCTGTTCTCTCTTCATTTACACTCGATTTAAAAATTATCCGGTATTCGCCATAAACAAGACCATTAATTTTGCTGCTGTCGAGAGTTATTCTATATTTATTTTCGTCAACAATCAGACCATCAAAATGTGTTCCTGGAGTTAACCGAAACAGGGAATCACCAGGAAATTGTGGACCTTCAAGATAAAAATCTACCCTCGCCGGTCCTTCTTCATCAATCAAACGGGTTGTTCCGCAACCCTGTTCTTCACTTACAATTCTTTGCCATATATCATATTGAAATTGACCATTTCCATTATCCTTTTCCTTATAATAGAGTTCATCGCTGTTTTTAATATCCATTGATGTTCTTAAGAGGAAGTTTGCGCCAACCGGATTTCTTTCAGCATAAAAAATATCCATTGTATAGGTTTGACCATCTACAAGTCCAAGCCGGTTTTTTTCTCTGTCGAGCAAAAGAGTATCAGCAGCTCTTTCATGAAGTCCACCCAGGTCGATTGCCAGAGTGTTATTTACGAATATCCAGACGTCATCATCACCCCTGAAATAAAAAGCCAGTCCTGCGCCTTCATGATAGATGAACTGTAAGTGCATCTCCATTGTAAAATGGAAATTATGTTCAACTTCACGGCTGTCTTCATACTTGATATTGTTTGGATTATCAAAATCATCAATAAGAAAAAAGCCTCCTATCCAGTCTGAATCATATTCCCATAACCCGTCATCACCTTTTTCTAGTTCTATGTCTACACATGTTTCATTAGTGGTTCCATCTTCAAAAGTTATTGTTTCGTACCAGGATTCTAATTCTTCAGCGTTTCTGGCAGAGCTGTTTGGATTTCTTTTGGGTTTGTAATCTGGTTCACTGAGGTATGGAAGAATCATTCCGGTGGAGTCTCCTCCGCTCATCCCGGTTGGATTATTAAAGAAACTTATATCATCCTGTTTCCAGTCCCGAAAGAGGCCTGATATTTTTCGAACTCCACAATCCCCGGTTCTTCCCGGAAAAGTTGATGTGATTGATGGAGGTCCATAAGGAAATGGGCGCGGCAGGATATAAATGGTATCGTATAGTTCAGCAGTTGACTGAAGATCAATT
>DATGNN010000287.1:0-4144 GCA_035306725.1 Chitinispirillaceae bacterium
TGAATTAGGAATTCCCTTTTCAGATCCGTCAGCCGACGGGCCAACAATACAAAGGAGCAATGAAAGAGCCTTAAAAAATGGCATGTCGTTAGATGTGCTGTTTAACCAGTTAAAAGACATTCGTAAATCTGTTTCCATCCCATTGATTCTTATGGGTTATATAAATCCGGTTTTGCAATTTGGCGTTGAAGCCTTTTGTAAAAAATGTTATGAAACCGGGATTGATGGTGTAATATTACCCGACTTACCTATAGAAGAGTACCAAAACAGGTTCCAGGATATCTTTATAAAATATAATCTAATCAATGTATTTCTCATTTCTCCACAAACATCCAACGAAAGAATTCAATTGATAGATAAAGCATCAGAAGGTTTTATTTATATGGTGTCATCCTCTTCAACCACCGGAGCAGGTAAAAAAGCAGAAGATTTTAAAACTGACTATTTCTCCCGCATCGAGAAGTTGAACCTGAACAATCCCCGGTTAATAGGATTCGGAATATCTGACCGGTCAACATTTAACAAAGCATGTCAATATGCATCGGGAGCAATTATAGGGAGTGCTTTTGTTTCCGCACTACAGGAAGATGATTTCGATATCAATCAATTCATACTATCGATTAAAACCCCTGAATAGGCTTGCAGGGCTAAAGCTCTTCGTATAGATGACCTAAGCATCCCCGACACAAATGCCGGGGTTATTATACGCTATAAATCGGGCAGGTTAATATAAATCACCACACCTCCGCCACCAAAAAAATCGTTAAACTGTGTTAAAGCATATTTTAAAACATATGGTTTATTATTTATTAAAGCTATCTTAAACACGAAAAATAAACCAAAAAATATCAATGATCATGCTTGATTACGCAAAGGTAATTCTACCCAAAGTAAGCTTTAGTGAAGAGTTATTTAAAAAAGAACTAATTAAATGCCTTAAATGGGTAGAAGCTAATGAGGTGCAGGAGCTGCACGACTGGTGTTATCAATCTTTTAAAAATAAACATGCAAAAATACTCGATGAAGTATTTTCATCTGTTGCAGCATAAGCAACATGAAGTAACAAATTATTAAAAGGGGGAATCACTTGGTTCCCTCTTTTTATTTTTATAAAGTTACACTTAATTTCTCACCTGCTTTCCGACCATTACTCGCCATACCAAGTCCATGTCCGGGGCAAAGCTTTGTTGCCAAAAATAAGTCTTTGACTGGACTTGGACTGGACTTGATATGGAGCAAGTATATATAAAAAACCTATCCCTTGGGCACAAGCGACACCAGCGGAATAATCATTTCTTCCAGCGATATTCCACCATGCTGAAAAGTATCCTTGTAGTAGTTTGCATAATAGTTGTAGTTGTTGGGATAAGCAAAGAAATCGCTGCTGTGGGCAAAAATATAACTTGTACTCACATTACGTGATGGTAAAAAAGCATGCCGTGGGTCACGAATTTCAAAAACATTTTTCGCTTTGTAGTTTAGATTTCGCCCCAATTTATACCTTAGGTTTGTATTGGTTTCACGATCGCCAATAACCTTTACAGGATTATCTACTCTGATAGCACCATGATCGGTAGTAACTATTACCCTGATATTATTACCGGCAAGGTTCCGGATCAGCTCTCTGACAGGTGAATGATTAAACCAGCTCAATGTAAGTGACCTGTATGCTTTTTCATCACCTGCCAGCTCCTTTATCATATCCATTTCAGTGCGGGCGTGAGAGATCATATCAACAAAATTGAAGACCATTACCGACAAGTCATGCTCCAGGATGTTCTTTATGTCGTCAGCTAATTGACGTTCACGTCTGACTCCTGAAACTTTTTCAAACCACAGTTTCTCTTTCCGTCCGTGCCGTTCCAGTTGTTTTCGCAACAATTGTTCTTCGTGGGGGTTTTTGTTGCCCTCATTATCATCATCTTCCCATAGATCGGGATAAACTTTTTGAATTTCGGAAGGGAGAAGCCCGGCGAACATTGTATTGCGGGCATACATGGTTGCTGTAGGTAAAATGCTCAGGTAAAGTTCCTTGGAATCTACTCTGAAGTACTCCTCAAAAACAGGGCTGATGGTACGCCATTGGTCGAAACGAAGATTATCGATTACCAGAACAAAGACTTTTTGATCATTATTAAGGTAAGGGTAGATTTTATGCTGAAAAATATCGTGCGACATGACAGGCCTGCTGCCATAATCGCTTCTGAGCCAATCCGTATAATTCTCTTTAATGAACTTAAAAAAAGCTTTGTTGGCATCATCTTTCTGCATAGCCAGAATTTGATCCATAGCACCATCTTCGGAGGCAGCAAGTTCAATTTCCCAAAACACCAACTTTTGATAAATATCGAGCCATTCATCAAATCCCAACCGATCGTTTAACGACATACCAATTTGAGAGAATTGCATTTGGTAGGCAGAAGTAGTTTGCTGCGTGACCAGGCGTTTCTGGTCAATATTTTTCTTCAATGAGAGCAGTATTTGTTTTGGATTAACAGGTTTAATAAGGTAATCAGCGATTTTTGAGCCTATTGCCTCATCCATGATATTCTCTTCCTCACTTTTGGTAATCATCACCACAGGAATATTGGGCGATAGCGTCTTTAACCGGTTCAATGTTTCTAATCCGGTCATACCGGGCATATTTTCATCCAGAAAGATCACATCGAAAAAGTTGTTTTTAACTTTTTCTACAGCATCGAGGCCATTATTGGCAGTTTCAACTTCATAATCTTTATTCTCGAGAAAAAGAATATGCCCCCTCAATAAATCTATTTCATCATCGACCCAGAGAATCCTTGGTTTCCTCATACTGATTGTTAAAAATTTGATGTCTCGTAAAGTTACAAACAATAAAAATGCCTGTAGAAGGCTTAACAATCTTTAACCCCTTACTGTTTCAGGTAAATCTGTTTGTAAAAATCGACGTAATCAGTTATGTTTTTTTCTTCGAGGAAAATCTTAAAATTATCGGGAGTTATCAGGAAGTTCCTGTAGTTGGCATTTCCAAGTGGTATAAACAGATCCCTGTTTTGAACAACCATGCCGGAATAACGTGTAGCAGTTTCACGATCTGCAAGTCCTTCAACAACCACTGCGGTACGGAATTCATCAACAGAGACTTCATCCACTGTTAGTTGCACACCGGCACCTGCTTCATTAAACTGCTCAATTCCTTCCATAAATTGTATTTTATCCACACCCTGTGAAGGAATTACAAAAACAAACAGATGAGGTTGATCAATCTCCGTCAGATAAGGCCCCTTATAAGCTGCCGGAGCCTCCACAGCTGCTTCAGCATCAGATATGCCCCCTGTTTCAGCTTGATCCCTAACAGGCTCTCCCACTCTGGTTTGCTGTTGCGTTGCTGCTCCTTTTTGAATATAGTAATTCCTGAAATAATCAATATAATCGTCAACCAGTGCATCATCGATAAGCCTTTGCAGGTTCTCATCAGTTACCAGGAAATTTCGGTAGGTAGTCTGCCCCAGCGGTTCAAACAATGAACGTGTAATTACCACTTTCCTGAAATAAGACATTGCTTCATTTAAAGATGGCAGGTTACGGACAATAAACAATTGATAATCACCAGAATTTTTGGCATCCACAGTAAGATTCCATCCACCGTATTCAGAATTATTAAATTCATTAAAGCCATTTTGAATGACGTTCATATTCATAGATAAATCCCTGACTGCAAGTACAAAATTTTGTGTGGCATTAATATCAGCTGAAAACAACTGATCTGCAGCTCCCGTATCAACAACTCTGAACTCTCCTTTTTCGCGCAAAAGTTGTTCTTCTTGTCTGGCTCTTGCCATTAGTTCTTCAGGTGACACCTCTGTATCATCATCGCTAAAATCGGATTTAATAAACCGGCTATAATTTTTAACAAAGAACTTCAAATAATCAGTGATGGAATTCTCAGCGAGAATTTGTCGGTAGTTAGCAGATGAAACTGCAAAATTTACATAATCCACCTCAGTTAACGACTGAAAAACCGGAGCTTTCCGAATGATCGAACGATGATAGATAATTCCTTCTTCTTTATTTCCCAGGGAACGAACGATCAGTAGATTCTGTTTATCATTTAATGGTTCAGTTTCAATATCGAAATCAATCTGGGTATAATGGTCAATGTTAT
>DATGNN010000288.1:0-6727 GCA_035306725.1 Chitinispirillaceae bacterium
CTGAAGATAAAGGTAACAATTGGGAGCTTATAGAAGACTGTGTAGGTAATCTTTATTCATTTCTGTGGACTGTTCCGAATGTAACCTCAACGGAATGCATGATCAGGGTTATCGATACTGAAAGTGATTCTGTTTTGGGTACAAGTGCAGTATTCCAGATTAACAGTTTTGGCATTCCTGTAAAAACCGGAGAACAGATAGTTAATGGTCATTTTGACAACGAAATGACAGGCTGGAATACTCTGACTCTGAAAAATGGATCTGAAGCGTCTGCTTTTGTAAGAGAAAAATCTCTGAAAATCAGTATTGATGAGGCTGGTGATTCACTTTCCGATATTATCCTTTCTCAGGATAATCTTACATTACTGGAAGGTGTAGAGTACTATGTATCTTTTGATGGATATTCAGCTGGTATCAGAAATTTGCAGATAGCTGTGAAAAGCATGGAAAACGATTCTGTTATTTTGTTTGATACAACAGTCAGCCTTCCACAGGTTTCAAGCTTTTTCGAATGGACTTTTGCTCCTCAAATTGATGCTTTTGCGAGAATAGAATTTAAAATGGGTGGATCTTCAGCACTGGTATCACTGGATAATGTTAGTTTAAATACAGAGCATGTTAGTGTACGCAAAATCGCGATGAAATCTACAGTTGATCTGATGACCATGAAAATCATTCATGCTGGACCTGATGTTTCTTTTCGGTTAAATGAGAAAGTTAATGGAATACTTAATATCTATAACCTGAGTGGAAAACTGGTCAGATCTATTTCCGTATCTTCAAGTAATGTATTATGGGATCGGAAGGATTCTTACGGCAATATTTCTGCAAGAGGATCCTATATTGCAGCTTTAAGAGCCGAAAAAAAGAAAATGGTTCATAGCTTCCTTATTAAATAGATGTTTTCAATATGTCGGGCGGAATCGGAAACAGTTTGTTCCGGTTTCGCTTTATTACAATCGTTGCCTTGGAATGAATATCCAAAAATACCATTTACCTGCCATGTGAAACCTTACCCTTATAGTAAATTATCTTTGGGTTACACCCAGGGGTTCGTGACTATTGCTGTTACCTTACCGAGTCGTATTCTCCGGTTCAAGATAATCAACTTTGATAAATAATGCGCTGATCATATTTTATTAAGCTTGAAATGGATCAGTATATGCCTTATGTTTCTGTAATAATACCCACATATAATCGGAAAAATGTTCTTGAAAGGGCAATAAATTCAGTTTTAACTCAAACATTTACTGATTATGAATTAATTGTTGTTGATGATGGGTCTGATGATGGAACTTTTGATTTAGAGATAATAAAAAAGCCAAAAAACTTGATTTATTATCGTTTTTCGTTAAATAATGGCGTTTCCAAGGCAAGAAATTTTGGTGTAAACAATTCTAAGGGAAAGTGGATTGCGTTTCTTGATTCTGATGATGAATGGATGCCGCAAAAACTGGAAAAACAGACAAACTGGATAAAAAACAATCCTGAATACAGGATAGTGCAGACAAACGAGATCTGGATACGGAATGGGAAACAGGTAAACCCACCACAGACTCATCATAAATTTCAGGGAGATCTCTTTGATGCAAGTCTGCAGCGCTGCATGATAACTCCATCATCAGTTATGATTGAGCGTGAACTTTTTAATGAGGTTGGCGGATTTAATGAATCCATGCCGGCATGTGAAGATTATGATTTGTGGTTAAGGATATGTTGCAAAGAATTGGTCGGCCTTGTTAATGAAAAACTCCTGAAAAAATATGGTGGGCATCCCGACCAGCTATCTTCATCTGTTATGGGGCTGGACAGGTTCAGAATCAGGAGTCTTATGGGGCTGTTACTGGACAAGTCGCTGCCTGAACAAAAAAGAGTACTGATCAGCAATATGCTTGAGAAAAAGGCCAGAATTGTAGCTAACGGATATTTAAAAAGAGGAAATACAAGATTATATGAAAGATTCATCTCTGTCACCAGTTTCTGCAATCAGGTTTGAACCACAAAAACTGATATTATCAGAAATACCTGATTCAAAGCTGGTTATTCCCGAGCAGTTGTTTGATCCTAAAATCTGTAAAACAAAAACAGATCAGGATCTGTTTTTCCCTCTTATTGTAATGTCTGCGGGTGACAAATTCATAATTATTGATGGGTGCAAGCGATTTAGTACATTAAAAAATATAAAAATAAAAAAATGTGTTTGTTGTATTACAGAGCAGCCGTATCAGGAAAATACAGCCGGTTTGTTAAGGATTCACTTAAACAAAAACAGAAATCTGGAATTAAGGGAAAAAATTATTTTTTCTCGCTGGCTTAAAATCAGATACGATAAAGATCAATATATCTCTGCACTTGGAGATCTTGGAATTAACAAACATGAAAGGCAGAGTATTGAATTGCTGCAAAACTGCCCTGACAAAGTGATTGATGCTGTTGAGTCGGGAAAACTGGAATTTGGTTTGTTATCCGATTTTCTTCTTCTTGGCAATGATTCAGATGCAATACTTGATCTTTTTACAATGTTTTCTTTTACCAGGCAAACACAAAAGGAGCTTCTGGAATGGTTGCCGCAATTAGCTTATAGTAAAAGATGCAGCGTTAACAAGATTCTGGAAAATGAAAATTTCGTTAAAATTAATGAAAACAGGAAATTGAATGATCCTCAAAAGATGGCAAAAATTCGAGATCTGGTTTTTACGATGAAATTTCCAAACTTCATGAGGGTTAAAGAATCCTGGAAAAAGCTGGAAAAAAATACGAATCCTGATCCAGTCAGGGTACAATTCAAACCATCCGAAGCTTTTGAGAAGAATCGGCTGGAGATCAGAATAACTGTTGCAGATCCGGAAAATACTAAAGAAATCTTTGACAAACTTCACTTAATTTCTGGGGATATCTGGAAAAAGCTTATTTATCCATTTCAGGATAATTAATTTAAACTGTTGTGTGTATTTGAATGGGATGCTGGTCAGAAATCATTTTATCTGAATGCTCGAAAATAACTGGAAGTTATTAAGACTAATGTGCCTCTTGATTATTGTATGGAGCATGTCGCTATGCAACGACTGTCCAAATAGAGTGCAAATTACTCTTAAGGGAATTTGAAAATATAAAAAATTGATTTAATTAACAGTTTATTGCTGGATAGAACAGGATGCATGTATGAAAAACATTTTTTTATGGCTGTCCGGGCACGGCTTTGTGTTGATGCTGGTGGGATTTTTTATAGCAGTCGCTGGATTACTGTTTTACATGCAAACCCGTTTTTCCGGTTCGGTTCTGCCCCAAATCGCATTTGGAATAACTGTAGCCGGATTGGTTGTGTATGTCGCAGGCAGAATGTTTGTGGCCACACATCGCAGGAAAAAACGGAGTTCTATGGATAATTAATATATTCAAAGGAATGTGAGTGAAAATTCAGGATCTTCTTCAAAAAAGCTCAATTCTAATTGATCTGAAAAGCACCGAAAAAGACCAGGTACTTCGTCAGACCGCAAAATTTATGGCTTCATTGTATGGACTTGATAACGGTGAGCAGATTTCAAGACTGATTCTTGAACGTGAATCTGATATGTCGACTGGCATTGGTTATGGGATTGCAATTCCACATGCCAGAATAACAGGAATAGATAGACTTTATATGGTTGCTGCACGTTCGGTAAATGGTATAGAGTTTGGTGCTATTGATGATCAGCCGGTTCATGTGATCTTTATGTTGGTTTCACCTGCAAATACTTCCACTGAGCATACACAGATTCTTTCTTCACTGTCGAGTATAATGGCCTATGAGGATGTAAGAGAAAAACTCTTTTCGGCTGAAACTGTTGAACAATTTCTTGATATAATTGAAAAAAGCGAAGAGAAGTATATTGAATAAACTGTTTTCAGGATCAGTTCAGCATATCTAGTGTAAATGCAACATGGGCTGCAATTCCGGCTTTAATGGAAGATTCATCAGGATTGAATTTTGAAGTATGAATTCCATAACCATTCCAGTTTGTTTCTTTTGGCTTAACACCCAAGTGAGCATATATGCCAGGTATTTTTTCCTGGTAATAAGCGAAGTCTTCAGCGTACATTATTGGATCAGATCTGATAACAATATTATAGTCGGCAATAGATTTTATGGATTTTACAAATTGCTTTGATAAATCCGGATCGTTATAATTTGGCGGGTAAGAATCTTTGAATGTTATCTTTGCATTGGCTCTGAATGAAGCTGCAATAGATTTTACCATCTGCTCAATTCGATTTTGAAGTACATTATGGTATTGAGAATCGTGGCATCGCAAGGTGCCTGAAAAAGTTGCATGATCTGGAATAATATTTCTGAGATTCCCGCTGTGAAAAGAGCCAACAGTCAAGGTGACTGGTGTTAATGGGGATGTTTCTCTACTGACCAGCGTTTGAAGCGCAATAATTATTGATGATCCACAGACAACAGGATCAATAGTTGTTTGTGGAGTAGCACCATGTCCACCTTTACCATTTATTAAAATGTCAAAAATTGTAACCCCTGCATAATCGGTTCCTTCTTTTATTCCAATTGTACCACTGGTATAATCGGTGCTTACATGAAGTCCAAAGATACCGTTCGCATCAGTTGGAATCGCACCGGCATTGAGCAGTTCAATAGCACCTCCTGGCTCAACTTCTTCTGAAGGCTGGAAAACCAGCAATATATTTCCTTTCCAATAATCCTTAAGTGAATTAAGGACCATTCCAGCACCAAACAGGATTGCACTGTGGATATCATGACCACAGGCATGCATTATGCCAGGCTTTTTTGAGGTAAACGGGACACCTGTTTCTTCATTTATTGGAAGTGCATCCATGTCTGCCCGCAGGACAACTGTTTTCCCTTGATTGTTTTGTAATTGTGTGATTACAGCATTTTTGTTCAAATAAAAAGCAGGTTTAAAACCTGCAGTGTTTAATTCCGAATGAATAAAGCGGGCTGTTTCAAATTCAGCCCCTGAGAGTTCAGGCATTTGGTGAAGAGTCCGGCGTAGCTGAACTGATTTAGGGTAAACAGATTCAATTAACTCATTAATTTTAGACTTTAACTGATTATTCATATAAGTTATCGAAGCATACGTTCCCGTTTTTTAAAAAAACGTACTAGTGGTTCAACATATTCTGTTTCTGTGGAGATTTGAATTTCATCAATTCCATTTGATTTCAGGACAGAGGTTATTTTTTCATACTGTTTTACCATCTCATTTTTAAAATAGTTTCTGAATTGTTTGTTTGAGGAGTCTACCAGTATAGTTTCGCCACTTTCTGCGTCTTCCAGTTCGATTAACCCGACATTTGGAAATGTAGTTTCACGAGGATCATGTATCGAAATTGCAACCAGATCATGCCTGCGTGCAGCAACTTTAAGGGCAGAATCAAAAGGACAGGAAAAAAAATCTGAAACCAGAAATGCTACAGCGCGTCGTGTTTGTACACTGTTAAAAAATCTCAGGGCTTCAGCAATATTGGTTTCTTTTTTTTCTGGTTTGAAATAAAGAAGTTCTCTTATCACATGAAGTACATGGTTTTTTCCTTTTTTAGGAGGGATATAAAGTTCAACTTCGGAGGTGAAAATTATTAAACCAACCCTGTCATTGTTTTTGATTGCTGAAAAAGCCAGAAGCGCGCAGAGTTCAACTGCAATTTCACCTTTAAACTGATTAACAGATCCAAAGTTTCCTGATGCTGAAGCGTCTACCATTAACATTACTGTTAATTCCCGTTCTTCAACATGTTTTTTTATATATGGTCCACCCATCCGTGCTGTAACATTCCAGTCAATGTTTCGAATGTCATCCCCTTCTACATACTCGCGAACTTCAGAAAACTCCATTCCTTTTCCTTTAAATGCACTATGGTATTCACCGGAAAGAATAGAATCTACAACCCGTTTGGTTTTAATCTCAATCCTTCGAACCTTCTGAAGTACTTCTTTGGGTATCATAATTTTTTCGTATCCAAATCTGTAAGAATGCTGTTCAGTTCAGATAAATGTTGAATTTTATTTTTAATTCTGGATTTCAGGAAAAATAACAATAATAAATTAAGCAATCCTGTTGATCCTGCAATTACAGCCAAAGAGATATGTTCTTTTGCTAGCTGGTTATTTTTAATTCGGTGGTTTTCTTTTTCGATATATTGTTTATATTCTTCTTTAATGGCTGAAATTGTTACAGAATCTCCAATACCTGTTATTTTCATACCATATTCTTTTTGGAAAATACGATAACTGGTGGGCAAATTATTTTGGGCGTATCCCAAAGTTGCCAGAATATTTATGATCTGGTTACGCATCTGGTTACGTTTATCTCTTGCTATTTCTCGCAGTTCTTTTCCTGTAGAAAACGAAAGGCCAAACGGGTATTGCTCAATTAATTGAGAATATACCTGATAAGCTTTTTCGTAATGATTATTGTTTTGGAAATAAAGTGCAATTTCAAACAGAGCATCATCAGCGACATCGCTTTGTGGCATTTCGTCAACAATTGATTTCATCGTTTGGTAACTTTTTTGAGGATTGTTTAACTTACGCCACGTTTTACCTATCCAGAGAGTATAGTGTGGTCTAGAATCTGAAGAGTCTGCAAAAATGAAATTTTTTAATGCATTTTTGTAGTCACCGTTTTTGTAGTATTCGAGACCGGAACGGAAATAGATTTCTGGAGGATCTTTTTGCCGGCATGAATGGATGTCAAATTGCCCTGTATTT
>DATGNN010000289.1:0-7918 GCA_035306725.1 Chitinispirillaceae bacterium
AAAGTGGAAACAGTATGAAATTTATGTACAAAAACAAAAGTATGCAGATTAAGAGATTCGAACCTTAAAAACATTGTCTGAATCACGGATTGGGAAGATTACACGAAATACACTGAAAAGTATTGATAGTTTGTAATCATCAATATCTTTCAGTGAAATTTCATAATCAGTGATAATCGAATTAAAAGTATGAAGGTTAAGAGATTCGAACCTTAAAAACATTGTCTGAATCACGGATTGAGAAGATTGCACAAATTACACTGATAAATATTGATCGTTTGTAATCATCCATATCTTTCAGTGAAATTTCATAATCAGTGCAAATCGGTGATTCAGACACTTTTCTTTGCTTATATTATTTTCCAATACTAATTTAAATAAGTTAATAGTTTTCCTTTTTTCGATTCCATTTTGCCATGAACACCATTATTCTCACTCTCCAAACCACATCAAAAACTGCTGAACCGGTTAAATATACAGGAATAGCTGCAGATAAACACCAGACCAGCAAACCTTTTTTTAAACAAAAAATAAAGATATGTACATTTTCTGTTTTTAAATATTTATACGGCCATTTCTGGAAAATACCGTTATTAAAGGGAAGAAGTGTATTAAGATTACCGAAAACACTATTAAACTCTAAAATTAAGATCTTGGCAAAAGAAATAAATGTACAATGGTAAACTTTGAAGCAATTATTATAGGTCAAAAATATAACAGGCCGGCATTAGCAAAGCTTTGGGGTTATAGATCTTTTAACGCAATAAGCAGAGGAGTTTTTTCTCCGCAAGGCATGAATTTTTTGATTTTCATTATTAATAATTCAAAGCTGTATACTTCCATTTTAAATTCAATGAAATGGTCAAAAAACAGCTACAAAACAGGAAAAATGTATTGTAAGATATTTAGTTAATTTTATAACGTGCAGATAAGGCAGTATGAATGCTGCTATCTGCAATTATCCCAGAATCGATGGTGAGAAACTGATATGCCGGAAGATCGTTCTTTTCCAGAATTCAGATGTTTAATTCCATATAACCGCTTTACTATAAACCTGTCTTTAAACGATAGCAAACCGGTTTCGCGTTTTGTTGAAGCTACGATACGGGGCGGATTCGGAATAACCATGAGAAAGCTTGTTTGTCCATCCGTAGAAAAAAATTGTGCAGAATGTATTCTTCGGCACAGTTGTATTTACTGTTATCTCTTTGAAACTACTCCACAGAGTAATTCTCCACGATTGAAAAATTATAAAGCTTTACCAAGACCTTTTACGCTTTGGTGTGAACAGAATGAAAACACCATAAATATTGAACTTGTACTTATAGGAAATGCAATAAAAACGCTGCCTTATTTTATCTATACCCTGAGAAAACTCGGTTCACAGGGATTAGGAAAAGAGCGTATAAGGTATGAACTGAAAACTGTCCGGGCTGGTGAAAAAGTCGTTTACGATAATTCTTCCGATGAAATAGATATGCAATTTGCGAAAGATAAACTTGATATCAAACAGGGAAAAGCTCAAACAGGAAGATGCGTACTCAATTTTTATTCACCGATGATTTTACGAAAAAACGGCCGCATAGTGGATGGATATGATTCCCATGCATTTTTTTCAACATTAATGCGAAGAATTACTTCACTTTTTGTTATCCATTGCGACGGAGAAAACTTTGACGACCTGAAACCGCTTTTAAAATTATGGGAAGAGAAAATCAAAGCACAAACTTCATTGAAACGGGTACACAAATCCCGTTTCAGTACACGACAGAACAGAAGAATAAAATATGATGGGTTTACAGGTGAAGTAATGCTCAAAGGTGACCTGGGCACTTTCATGCCGTTTCTAAACGCTGGTGAAATACTGTCCGTAGGTAAAAATACCGCTTTCGGGTATGGGAAATATAAAATAAAAGAGATTGAAATGAGATAAAAAATAAAAGTAACAAAAAAATTCAAATTACTTTAGAAAGATAAAAAAAACAGTTTAAATTATTTGTAAATAAATATAATAAATTTAAATATAGAACAAATAGGGAGCTTTTGTATGAGCTGTTTTCTTTGCTATGATATCAGAGGAATTCAAAATTTCATTTTTAAGATACCTAAATTGAAATATGTGATCGGTGGTAGTGCATTGATTGATAACTTTGACAAAACTATTCCTGGAATCCATATAGAAGGAGTTGAGCATATCTACTCCGCAGGTGGAAAAGGAGCATTCAATTGTAAAACGGATGATATAGCTGAAATGCTAAAAGGTGAAATAATAAAAAAAGCTCATTCAATAGGTTTGGATATTCGTTTTGGAATAGGTTCAAAATTTGTTGAAACGGCAAATAAGGTAAATGAACTCTATCCATATATCCCTTCGAACCTTAATGGAGAGCCTTGTTGTATTAGTGGATTGTATCCTGTAGAAAGTGGAAAAGAGCATGCGATTGTTAAAAAAAGATGTTATAAAAGGGGCTGTGCCAGTGATGATGGTATTTGGAGGAGATTTGATGAATTATTCTGCTTGAAACAAAACCAGAATTTTTTCTATGATGTGAGCAGTGATACAGAAGAAGGGCGAAAGGGAGAAAAAGCCTTGGGAGGTAAACGATGGGCAATAATATGCATGGATGGAAATGATATTGGTGCACAGTTCAGAAAAAAAATAAAAGAATCAAAAAATGAAAATGATTTAATTAATTGGATAAAAGAAATGAGTGTTGCTTTGGGAAAATGTACACTTGAAGCAACCAAAGCAGGTACTAAAAAAGTAATAGAAAAATGGGAAGGAAATGTTAAACCAAAATTTGATAATGATAATATTGTATTGCCAATACGTCCAATTGTTGTTGGTGGTGATGACATAATAGTGCTATGTAATGTTTTGTATGCTTCCGATTTTATTAAAGAAGCATGTAAGAAATTCAGGGATGAAAGCAAAATGTTGCATAAGAATGCAAAAATACCGCTTTGGATTGCAACAAATGGAGAATTGTCATTATCAGCAGGTGTTCTTTATTGTCCAGTTAACCTGCCGCTTCATTCTGCAATTATATACACTGAAAAATTGCTTGCGAATGCAAAAAAAGCAGGTAGAATTTTTAAAGAGGAAAACAATACACCGCCTGAAATGATTGACTGGGAGCAGATAACAGAAACCGTTCTGGATACGCCTGAGGCAAGAAGGAAAAGAGAACTTTATTTTTATGATGAAGATTTAAAGAAATATATAGAATTAACAATTCGACCATATACAATTGATAATTATATAAAAATAGAAAATCATTCAAATGTATACAGTAAAATTCCAGCAACAATCAGATATTCAGTATTACCTGCAATGCAGAAGGGGCATAACGATAGACTGGCGTATGTTGCACAGCTAAGAAAAAATCACCCTGAATTAGCTAAAGATCTTTGGGAATATGATGAAAAAGAAAAGGATAGCCGTTGGAAAACTGTAAACGGAGTAAAAAGAACCGATGTTATAGATGCACTTCTTATTCTGGAAGAAAAAGAACGAATGAAAGGAGTAAATTGATGGAAAATATCAGTTTTACCCTTACCCTTACTTCAGATGCAGAACCGGGAAGTGGTTTTGGAACTGAAATCCTGAATTCTATCGTTCCTACAGATACAAATGGAATGCCATTACTACCAGCAACGCATATCAAAGGTATAATGCGTGATAATTTATTAAAAATTGCAGGTGAAATTGGGAAGCCTGGTTTACGTTCAATGATTTTAAAATATTTTGGAACAGAGTCTTCTGGGAAAAGAGTTCCTCAAACTACATTAGCTTTTTCTGATTTAGGTTGTATATACCCAGCCAAGGTAAGTAATAATGAGAGAGGAAACAAACTTAAAAACTCATTGCTAAATACAATCAGCAGAACAAAACTAAACGAAAATGGTGTTGCTGAAGATGGCGCATTACGTACAACACAGGTTATTAATAAAGGTAACAGTTTCAATGGCTATGTAATGATAAACGGGTCGTCAAATGAATGTTTATCGTTGTTGATCAAACTCGGTTTATTATCTATAAATGCTGTTGGGGGCGGAAGAAACCGTGGATGTGGAAAATGCTATATAGAAATTGACAATGAAAAAAGAACGCCCGGTGACTTATTAATGGAACTATACAGAAATTTAGAAAATGAAAACATAGAACAAAATCAGGTTATTAAATATTCCGGGAAAAATCCTAAAAAACGTGTTCTTATAAAAATGGTGTTCGAACCGGAAAGTCCTTTATGTATTCCGGAATATCCAGTAGTTGAAACTAATTCTATAAGGTCGGGTTTTACTATACCGGCCAGTGCTGTACAGGGTATGATATTGCACAGAATAAATGCAATTAACAAATCTGTTGCAGATGCTACGTTTGAATCTCAATTATTCAGGGCATGGCCTCTTTTTCCCTGTTTTGAACAAGAATACAAATTACCGGTTAGAGTGCCTTTAACTCATTTGAAGAACAAATTAAAGGATGAATTTTGGGATGAATTCTTAGATAATGGTACTAAAGATTCACGGTTTAAAAAAGCAGATGGAGTATTAATAAGAACTGAAGATGAGATTAAATTTTGGGATGCTAATGAGATGACCCGTATTATTACAGCCCATTGTGTGGTTAAAAAAAATAACCTTTTTACTGTTGAATCCATGTATGTACTAAAACCATTTATCGGTATAGTTTCGTTACCTGAAGATGCATATGATTTATTGGAGTTTTCAATAGGAGAAAATAAATATGCGCAGTTTGGGAAAGCTCGAACAGTAAGAGGTATAGGTAAAATAAGCATATCAAAGTTTAATGAAAATGTTTTATATGAAAATTCAAATGTCCAACTAAATTTCAAAAACAGACTGTACATTGTTCAGTCACCGCTTTTGGTTGACGAGGAATATCTTGAAAATAAGCCTGTGAAGGCAAATAATCTGTTGGAAATGATGGTTACGCATTCTGGCTGGGGGGTAGTAGAAAAAGCATTTGCAAGTACAGGTATAATTTTCGGATGGAACAGAAGCGGTAAAGGTGAACAGGTTAAAAATGATGGCCTTTTACGAGCCAGGGTGATAATAAAACCAGGTTCTGTTTTTCTTTTGAAAAAGCCTTTAGAAAATATGGAAAAAATATTTGAAGGAATTGGACATGGACGCAAACAGGGGTTCGGAGCAGTTTTACCACATCCTGGAAAGGCAAATTCCAAATATGTATTACCAGAAGAAATGAATAATAAAAATGTAAAAAGTACTGATGAGGCTGGTGAAAAAGGTTATAAGTTATGGATCGATAGCAAAAACAGTGGCCTTTCTGCAAGTCAGATAAATGATTTAAGACAAAGACTAATGCAAGATAATAAAAGCGCGATTGAATATTTACATAAGCAAAAAAACGAAAGACCTTTGCAAATATATGAAAGATGGGAAAAAATAATAGATTTTCTTGTACAACAAATGAAAGAGAAACCCGATGAAATTGCCAGAGCAATGAAAGTCTGGTATGATTTGAAAGTTGCGGAGGAAAATGAAAATGTCTAGTTATTATTTAATAGCAATAACGGTTAAATTTCCTGAGGGAGTATGTCCTGGTGATGGTTTGAATGGGTCGAACATACTAATGATTTCGAGGAATGGTAGTTGTAGACCTGTTATCCGCGGATCAGCTTTGGCAGGTGTTTTCAGAGATGCTTTCAGGAATTATTCAAATGATGATCATTATGTTAATAAATGGTTTGGTTATGTTTCTGATGATAATGGTGTTAAAAAAATGGAGCAGTCTCATTTTAAGCTACATGATTTGGAATTCAATGAAATAGATCAAAATCATTCTGTTCCGGTAAGAACTCATAATGCAATCAATCGGCACACTGGTGCTGTTATTAATGGTGGCGGCCTCTTTTCTATAGAATATTTACCTCCTAATATCAGTGGTAATATTGTAGCAGAACTTGAAGGGCTAAATGATGAAGAATGCATCTGTTTTATTAATAACTTAAAAGACTTATTAGGAGAAAATCTCTTTTTTGGTGGAAACAGGAACAGAGGCATAGGAAGAGCTGTTTTCAGTAAAATAAGATATAACGCATATGATTGTAGTAATGTATCTGATTATGCAGAACTACTAGATTCAAAATATTATTTGAACAAAACAGGAAAGATTGAATATAAGAAAGAGATTTTAGTAAAAAATAATGAGAATGATTTTGTGATTTCTGTTAAGCTTGCTATCCCACGAGGAGAAGATTTCGTAATAGGATATGGCCCGACACTGAGTAATACATCTGAACCGCAATGGGTTAAAGATGCAAGCGGAAAAAAATATTGGCGAATACCAGGCTCTTCGATACGAGGAGTTTTTCGCTCGTGGATGACCAGACTTGCTGCTTTAGATAAGGAAAAAACTGGAAAAATTACTGATGATGCAGGCTTATTCAGGAGTGGAGAAAATGAAATAAAAGGAGATAATATTGGATGGGGTTTTATTCAAAAGGAAGAAGAAAGGAAAAAATATCTGAAAAATCCTGAGTTACTGGATGATCCAATATTATCGCTTTTCGGTAGTCTTTATAAACGAGGAAGAATTCATTTTTCAGATGTTCTTGCTGAAGTTGGCAGAGAAAGTGAATCGCAGGTAAGAAAACATGTCGCTATTGACAGCTTTAGCGGAGCAGCTAATGAAGGAGCACTTTTTGAAAATATGGTTCTGGTATCACCAGATATTTCGTTTAATTTGAATATAAGAATTAAACAAAATGAAAATCCCCAAAAAAACGAAAAAGAAATACAGTGGCTGTTTCAAACATTAAAATCATTGCATTTGGGAATAATATCTATTGGATCAAGTAAAGGTTCAGGAAGATTGATTATAAAGGATATACGTGCGAATAGTAATTACCAACAAGATAAAATAAGAGAATTGTGTAAGTTTATAAAGGATAATCATGACTAAAAATAATAAAAAGCAAAATAAGGATTCTACACCACATGTTTTGGCTGATCAGCTGCAAACCAAATTGAATTTACAAAAAACAGTAGTTGAAAATAGGATAAGTAATATGGATAAAAATAATTATGATAATGCAGACACGGCGCCGGCATCTGAAATCAAATCAGAATTTCACAACCCTTATACATTTATTGACTTTCCAAATAAAAAGAATGCAACGGAGCGTAGTATATCCACTTTGCTTACCGAAGCTGAAATAACAGGAGAAAAGAATAATAGAAGAACAGGAATAATTGATCTGGAGATTAAAACCTTATCACCTCTACTTTCGGTCGAACCAAATCCTTCAGAAATAATTATTGACGGTAAAAAGTATACTCCACCATACAAAAGAGATATTCTTAGAAAAGGATATCACGCTGTTTATAAAGCCCTATCAATTGGAAATGACATAATAGTACCGGCGACAGGAATTCGTGGTGCTTTGCGAAATATGATAACTATTATAACTGGGGGTACGTTGAATTATGTTGATGAGAACTTATGGCTATGCCAGGGACGAGATACTAAATTAGGACCATCGAAAAATAAAGGTGTTCCGAAAAATGTTTTCATTGCGGAAGTTATAGAACCCGGTAATTCACAAAAGGAGGGTAAAGTAAAAATAGGTGAGGTAAAATTAATTCCAACTGAAAAACTCAAAAAGCTATTTAAAAAATATGGGAAAAAATATGAAAAGTATTTGCCAACAAATGGTAAAGTTTACCATTTCTGGGTAGATAACCCCGATAACCCGAAAATACTTAAAGAAAACTACAGTGAAACAACCTATAGTTTTCAGATAAATTCCCCCTGTTTTTTTCAATAAAAATCCCCCCCCCCTTGTAGAGCCTTTCTGTATTTATCCTTCCTTAAATTAGCTTTTTAGATTTACACTTTCAGGCGAATATCTATGAAAAAAAAGGTATG
>DATGNN010000290.1:0-5194 GCA_035306725.1 Chitinispirillaceae bacterium
CGGTATTATAAAAACGGACAAGGATGCTTGAATTATGATACGGTCACCTTGCGAAACAGGGTTCGGTACGTTTCGCAAGGTTTACGGAAAGGAATGGAGTAAACTTATGTACTGCTGCTGTAATCTTGCCACCCGGAGCCACGACGACGGAGATTGGATTATCTTGGTCCCATAAACTTATCGCCATTGTAATGAATCATATGGTCTGGAAAATCCTTTATCCAAACTTCAGTTTCCCAAGAAATATCTTTGGAATGTTTTTTGAAATCCACAAAATCCGGAAATGCACTAACAAAAATCAGACCGTGATTAGAATCTTTAAACATGTCTTGAAGTTCATATACTCGCTTTGGATTCATTGGGCCGTGTGAAGTGACTGCTTCTACCAAAAAAAGCCATTTCTTATCTGAATCCAGAAGAACTACATCTGGCAATTTATTATGGTCTGAAATGTCTACATTAAGCAAAACAAATGATGCATAGTCTATTATAAGATTTTTCTTTGCTGTATCTCCCAGATAAAGCAACTTTGGTTTAGACACAAAGCGCGCCGCGAAGATTTCGACAATTGCCGCTTGTAATTCATTGTGTTTACCGGGCGACAGTTTGACCTTTTTACCATTAGGAAGTTTGACGGGTACTTCCTGCTTTTTACGATTTTTTTGATAAATCTCAACAAGGGAACCATGTGAAGCTTTAAAGTTGTTTAATTCAGCTTTGTATCTTTTGCTTCCGAATGCCTGGATAACTTTTAATGCAGCTTCACTTATTGCGTAATGAGCTCGTGGGCTATTTGTTGGTAAATCTGGTTCATCCGGGTTGTAATCAGCAATTCTTCCTTGTACGAATTGATGTAATACTTGCCGGCGAAAGGTTTCTCTGGTATTTGGTGCATAGTCCTTTCCGTAAACATCTTTAATAAAAGTCATGACTCCCTTTGTGATCGTCAGACTTTGACGAACAGCTGATCCCCATTTAGAGCTCTTCCTTATTCCACATAAAGAAAGCAAAGTAAAAGCAGAAATTTCGTTCTGTTGAGCTTCAGGCATGCCGAGGTCTAATAATATTTGTTGAGCTTGTTTAACTTTTCGCAAGTGAATTCTCCCATTTTATGCCGCTTTTGCAGATAATATCTCTTCTATGTCAATATTACGGTTGTTTTCCACAGCTTCGCCTATCTTCCTGATTAAACCTAAATCAGGAAGAGGCATATCGCGAATTTCTGTTGCACTAACTTGAGTATTACCGTTAGATATTCTGAAGAATCCGTCGAGGTAGGAGGAATTAAGTATGGCTGAAATTCCAAATGCTTCGGTGCGGGTAATATTGCCTTTGGGGCGATGAATGAAATTCACATGATTTTCAAAAGCAACATATTCGGACTTAATCTGTTCTTGTATATATGGTGAAGAATTAAGACGTTTCTTTTCTTCTTTAGCACTGAATCGCCTTAACAAGACATAATTACCATTTTTATTAAGAAATGGTAAAGTTTCATCCAGGATTTTAATGTATTGTGGTTTCCGATTTTTAGAAATTGGCCAAATTATTTGTGAATCACGTATACTATTCATCCAGATTAATGGTGCCTCACCGTTTTCAATATCACCTTCGTTTAGCAAGTATTCTGTGGCTCTAAAAGGAACAACTTTGCCGGTAGATATTTCCATATCAAATTTATGCAAGCTCCCTTTCCAGGAATTCACTGTCTCTAAAATCTTATCTTCGTCTTTGGATGTTGGAAGGAATAATACTTTGTTTAATGAATTAAGTTTTATTACTGAGTCCAAAGGTAAAGAACGTGATGGGCATGCTTCTAAATCACGAGAACCATTACTAAATGATATTTTTACCTTTCTAGAATCATTACCATTGTTTTTTCGGTGTGCATGTAAAATTACATTCTCTTGCAAAATTGCATCTCTCCCAAAGGCATCTGTCCTCGAACAAAAAAGGTGCAGTTGTTTCGGTGTGATTTCCGAAAAAAGGAACTCCCTGAAAGCTCTGAAATATGGGCCCGAAGCATAACTACGTGGTGTAATAAAAACCATTTGCCCCGTTCTACTCATTAAACGAGCAGAAACCGCCATAAATAGCGCGTAAATATTTGGTTGACCATATACAATATTCTTAGCTGCTTTAGCGCGTGGGTCATCCTTTGAGATTTTAAAATAAGGGGGATTTGAAATAATTATATCAAATGGTACATCATTACTACAAATATTCATTTTGGAAATAAGTGTAGGGCCGTCATGTAAGACGTGAGCATTATCTAAAATAAAATCTTTAAACCTTATTTCATATGAAAGATTAACTTTCCTTTCCTTTGCCCACTTAACTGTCGCATCTAATGTCTTTTTACAAATTGGTTCTAATGCTGTGTCTATTTCATAACCAGTGACATGTATGTTTTGTACATCTTGCCAATTCACAATAATATGTTCGATTAATGATATCACTAATATGCCTGAACCAATACCGGGATCCAGTAGTCTAATATTGGTAGATTTTTGCGGAATAGTCAAAGAGGCCATAAAACTTGCAACTTCAATTGGTGTTAAATACTGCCCGAATGCTTTTTTATGAATAGCATCTTGATTACCCGAATATTCAAATCCCAGTGCGTCCGCATCTATTGATGGTTTTCTTTCATCTTTTTTCAATTATTCTTATCCTTCTACTTTACCCTAAAAATACGCTATGGTTTGGAGCTCATCCAAAATTCTAATCTGCTGTCCATGGTCGGACAGCATCTTTTTGGGCGCAAATTTATAAGTTTCATTTTCCATTGTTCATATAGACAGTCTAATTTACACCAACAGGTGTAAGGCCGTAATTTAATTATGCCTGCTCTTTACCTGTTTTTTTGGGTAAGGGTAATCCGGAAAAAATTTTTCACACAACTGAGGATACTGATTTACAGTAAAATTACACTGCTTCCATAAGCTTTTTATGACGTACAGACTTGTGCTTAATTTTCATCAAAATCATTTCTGTGATTTTTTCGGGTGTAATGCCGAGTTTTTTGAATAGCAGTTTCCCGTCACCGTGTTCTACAAATGAATCTGGTAATCCGACACGCAGTATTGATGGAGTTTTTTTCAGATCCAGTGAATTTGCCAGTTCGAGAACAGCTGATCCGAAACCTCCTGTTAAAGTATTGTTTTCCAATGTCACAATCATGTTATGTCCACGGAAAATTGTTTTGTAGAAGTCTGCATTGAGTGGTTTTGCAAAACGTGCATCAATAATTGTCGGTTCAATACCATACTTTTTAAGTATGGCAGCGGTTTCGAGAGTGGTTTTATAAATGTCACCAATGGAGATTAATGCAATACCGGAACCTTTTTTAATGGTTTCTGGCAACCCGACAGGTATTTCTGAAGCTTCTTTGTCAATTTCTACACCAGTTCCGCAGCCACGTGGATATCTGATAAAGACCGGTCCGTTAATTTTTGTAACTGCAGTATAAAGCATGTTTCTTAACTGGTTTTCATCACGCGGTGCCATCATGACCGCACCTGGTACAGTCCTCACAAATGAAAGATCGAACATTCCATGGTGAGTAGGGCCGTCATCACCAACAAGACCTGAGCGGTCTATGCAGAAAACAACATGAAGGTTATCAAGAGCTACATCATGCATTATCTGATCGTATGCTCTTTGAAGAAATGTTGAATATAGAACTACAACAGGGCATAGTCCGTTCAATGCAAGGCCGGCTGCAAATGTAACTGCGTGTGATTCTGCAATCCCGACATCAAAAAAACGGTCCGGAAACATGTTACTGAATTCTGTAAGTTTGGTTCCGTCTCTCATCGCAGCTGTTATTGCAACAACATTAGATTGTTTTTGAGCCAGTTCAACCATGGTTTTACCGAAAACTTCACTGTAAGTTGGAATTTGCGATGATGATTTGATGACATCACCGGTATCACGAGAAAAACAGCCGATCCCATGATATTTGGTTGCATCATTTTCTGCGAATTTAAACCCTTTGCCCTTTTTTGTGATAATATGGACCAGTTGAGGACCGATTGCATATTTTTTCAGCGAGTTGAATACCTCTATCATCTCTTCAATATTATGGCCATTAATTGGGCCAAGATACCGTATCCCCATATCTTCAAACAGTTTTCCGGGGATAACCATATGTTTCAGCGCATCATCAAACCCTGAGAGTATATTTCTTATGCTTTTCCCTACATTGGTTCCCCCAAGCAATTCCCAGATCTCTTTTTTAATCTTGTTATACCGTTTATCTGTCATGATTCTGGTCAGATATTTAGAAATAGCTCCTACATTTTTAGATATGGACATTTCATTATCATTAAGTACAACAGTCATATTTGTTGAGGATGTGCCCAGATTATTGAGCCCTTCAAAAGCGAGTCCACCCCCCAGAGAACCATCACCAATAATGGCTACAACCGAATGATTTTGTTTCAGTAGATCACGTCCTCTTGCCATACCAAGAGCTGCACTTATGGAAGTTGATGCATGTCCGACAGATAATGCGTCATATTCACTTTCTGAAACACGGGGAAATCCACTGATTCCATTGAGCTGTCTTAATGTTCCGAATAAATCTCTGCGTCCGGTAATCAGCTTGTGGGTGTATGCCTGATGACCTACATCCCACACCAGTTTGTCTTGTGGTGTATTATAAGAATAATGAAGAGCCAGGGTTAGTTCAACTGTACCCAGGCTGGGTGCAAGGTGGCCACCAGTATGACTGACTACATCTATCATTAGATCACGAATTTCATCAGAAAGCCGGGCGAGTTTTTGTACCGGAAGTTTTCTAAGATCGGACGGTGAATCTATCTTGTTCAGTAATTTTTCTGACACACAATTTCCTTTTATTGAACTCTATTAAAAAAAACTGATCCTGAATAATTCAATTCTGGTTAAAAAAACGAAAATAAGTATTAACTTCTATGAAAATAACTAAATTTATACCATAAATCGAGCGATTCTTTTTGTACTACTCTGGTACATTAATCTATCCAGTTTAAATTTTTCTTCTGGTGTTTCCGGTTCATGTCTCAAAACAAGTTGTTTTTCGGATCACAAAACAGTCAGGTTTGAAATTTGTTATATTGTGGCAGCGTTCTTTAACTGTTATTTTATATAGTGATTTTAAATGTCTGAATATGAAGCGATCATTTAAAATGGTATGTGCTGGATTCCG
>DATGNN010000291.1:0-34038 GCA_035306725.1 Chitinispirillaceae bacterium
GACAGTAGGGCTGCATATGGCTGATGTCGATTTGCTGCTTAAAGCAATACACCGTCTTGTAGATAGCGGAAATACTGTGGTTGTTATTGAACATAATCTTGATGTTATTGCTGAAGCAGACTGGATAATTGATCTTGGTCCGGAAGGAGGAGATGGAGGTGGAAAAATAGTTACACAGGGTACGCCTGAACAGATTTTAAAAGTAAAAAAGTCGTATACGGCAAAATATCTAAAGCCTGTATTAAAAACAAATCTAGCATACAAACAATAACAAAATCGAAATCAGCAGTCATGGTTAAAATACCATGACTGCTGATTTCGGTTTTCTAAAAAGAAACTTTTGGAGCTTCTTTTGATTCTGGAGCTGCTTCAAAATAAACAGCTTCCGGAAAACTTCCTGCAAAAAAGCTGTAAGGAATTTTTCTTCGTGTTCCATTTAACGCATTTACTGCTTCATTATATCTTCTGCGTTCGACCGAAATACGGTTTTCTGTTCCGGCAAGTTCATCCTGCAGGGCAAGGAAATTCTGATTAGCTTTTAAATCCGGGTATTTTTCAACAACTACAAGAAGACGTGAAATAGCTGAAGTCAACTGATTGTTTGCATCCATCTGTTCCTGCTGTGTTGATGCACCTGCAACACTTGCACGGGCTTTTGTTACTTCTGTAAGGACTTCGTTTTCATGTGCTGCATATCCTTTTACTGTTTCAACAAGATTGGGGATAAGGTCCATTCGACGCTGAAGCTGGTTTTCGATATTTGCCCACGACTTTTTAACTTGTTCGTCCAGCTCAACAAGGTGATTTCGCCATCCAATGACTTTCCCTCCAAAAATTAAAAGGATAAGAACAGCGATACCAACACCGATAAGAATTTTTGTTTTACTCTTCATTTATTCCTCCCAAATTTATTTAACTGTTTTCAATTGTATCAATCAGAGTTTCAATGGCTTTTGCATAGGTTATGAATCGTTTTTCAAATTCGAATGCAGTACTACTTGAAAATGATTCTAAAATATTTTGAAATGGCCTGTTTGAAATCTTGTAAACGGATTCGATTTCCTTAAAGAGTTCGTTGCGGTTATGTGGAATTTCTACTCCCTTTAAATTAAGCATCGCCCGAAAAACAGGGGCATATGCTTTGAGCGAAAGCTGTGCAAGTTCCAAAAGATGTTTCCTGTTTTTGCGTGCATAAGGATATTCCTGTAAAAGATGAAGCCATTTGCCTTTTAATTCACGTTCAATCTGGAGTCTGAGATGATCCGGTTCTACAGACACAGAATCAAGAACATCTTCACCATAAAGTACACGATAACATCCCTTCATATTGAGAAATTCAATAGGATAAGAGTCCAGAGACTGAGCGATATACTTTTTATCCATGAATAATGGAATGCTGAACCGTTGTTTCAGATATTTTGATTGAATTTCTGAAGACTTTGCGATAAGTTCAACGTCCATTGAGCTCAGAACAATCAAAAGATTAATATCTGATCTTTTGGGATCGAAATCACCTCCGGCTCCACTTCCGTACAAAATTACTGAAACAAGATCATTGCCGTACAACATCTTGTACGATTCCAATGCGACTTTAGAATATTCAACAGGGTTGAGTATATTTTTCACACCATTTCTCCTGATTAAAATGAACGAGATGAACCGCCACCGCCACTGAATCCACCACCGAATCCACCGCTGAATCCACCACCGAATCCGCCGCCACCACCACTACCGTATCCACCTCTTCTGCCGCCAAGCAGGCTGTTGATTAATAAAAAGAGAAGAAGCGAACGACCAAAACGGGTACTAATCATTGCAATAAAAATAATTATGAATAAAATGACCGAAAATGGTGATACTCTATTGGATTCTTCATCGTATTCTGATCTATAACTTTGTATCGGAAGCTTTAAGCTGATCTGTTTTTCCGATTCAACTGTTTTTGCAATTTCAACTGAAAGTGCCAGAATACCAGCACTATACTCACCATTTCTGAACCGGGGAACTCCATGATTATCAAGGAATCTGCCGGTCTTTGCATCATTAAGATACCCTTCGGCGCCATATCCGACTTCAATCCTTACCCGTCCTGGGTTAAGTGACAAAAGAATCAATACACCCTCTTCAGTGTCTTTGCTGCCTATACCCCATTTTTCATATAAGGAAGTGGCATATTCTTCAATAGTCAGATCGCCAATTGATGGTACAGTGGCAATGATCAATGCAAATCCGGCTTGTTCCCAAAGGGCCTGACTGATTCTGGAAACAGATGAAACAGTGTTGTGATCAAGAATTCCGGCATAATCACCAACAGGACCGTCAGGACGCTTGGGATAAGTGGAACCCAAAACAGAAAATGCACCAAGAAGGCAAAACAACAGAATTCTTTTGTAAAAAAGATTTGATTTCTTGCAATTTAAAATCATATTGGATTTATGTTTATTTCAGGAGAAGGTCCATATTATGGTGAATAAAAGCTTATGTGAATTCACCTTTATCATCTAAAAATATATTCCTGAGGGGCATATAACAAATCCTGCACAAAAAGACTATAACAGATTGTTCTGTTGTAAATTCAATTATAGATTACACTGGAGTTCTACAAATATGAGCAAAAAACTGGAAGAAATGACAAATGAAGAGCTGTGGAAACTTTTTCCTGTCATTATTAATGAATATAACCCGATATGGAAAGAAAACTATCTTTCCGAGAAAAAAAATATTGAAAAAGCGATCGGTATGAAAATTATTGTAAGAATTAATCATTATGGAAGCACTTCTGTTCCAGGTTTAAAGGCCAAACCAACAATCGATATTTTACTTGAAATAAAAGATGATACTGATACAGATAAACTGATAAATGCAATGAGAGAAGCCGGTTATATCTATAGCCCCCAGCCCAGAAATCCGCCACCGCATATGATGTTTCTTAAAGGATATACAAACGAAGGGTTCAGGGGGCAGGCTTTTCATGTTCATGTGAGATATGGCGGAGTATGGGATGAACTTTTTTTCAGGGATTATTTATGTAACCATCCTGAAGTCGCTCATGAATATAGTAAACTAAAGCTTGAACTGAAACAGAAGTTTGAATATGACAGGGATGGATATACTGAAGCAAAAACCGGTTTTATAAAAAAATATACAAAGATGGCAAAAAAGGAAAACAAGGATAAATCTGTTTAGTGTGGAACTTCACTCTAATTTTTCAATAATTTTTTACTATATTAAATAAAACAGTGTTCAGCATATTCTATATGCAGTTTATATCTGAACATCGGTTTAACCGTGTAATTGAATTTTTCAAGGTTTTTTCTTCATACTGCAATTACACTGGCATACCGAAATCTGCTGGCAAACAGTTGAATTCTTAAAGAGAGATGAGGCATTTAATGAGAAAAACAGCTGGTAGAGTACTAAATCCGTGTATGTTTATTTACACACTTTTCTTTATAATTTTTGCAGGTTTTTCAATTTATGGTCAGAGTTATACTTATGCTGTTGTAATCAGTTCTCAGGCTTATTCTGAAACCGGGTGGAAAACATTAGCTGATTCTCTGTTAAAAAAGCACAGCAAAAAGGGGTTGTCGAGGATCTTCACATGGTCATCATCGGTAACAGAACTCAAAGATGATCTCTCTGAATTTAAACCGGATTATATCGGATTCATAGCGCGTCCGGTTGCAGAGTGTAATTCATCATTTATTGTTGCTGTGAGTCAAATGACACGAGAGTTTGACAGCGATCCGTACGGTGATGCCATTTGGGGGATAATTACGGGTTATAACAGTTCTGATGCAATGCGGGCAATATCAGATTCGTTAACTGTAAAAACCGTACTGTCAGCATCAGGAAACCTTCCTTACGAACCACCGATACAACGTTTTTATGAAGCTATAGGTTTGGCTTGCGATTCATATACAAAAGCCGATTACATTTTTGCCAATAATAATGGAAAAGTATATTCTGAAAACAAACGCCCTGATAATGAACAGGATCGAATAAAATTTATAAGTAAATGGCTTGGATCAGACTCTTTGAATCTGGAAATATCCGGACAGGGAACAATACGTGGATCGGTAGATTGTATCATCACTGGTGGACACGGGAATGTAAACATGTGGCAGTGTCACTATCCTGAAGCCGGGACAGAGGGGTATATGCAGTCATCTGGCGGGAAAATCTACGGCAGACCATATTCCGGAAGCCTTATTGAAATTAACGCAAAGACACCAAAAATTTTCTGGTGTTTAAGCAATTGCCTGATGGGTAATCCGGATAACAAAGATAATTTTGTGTATGGTGCATTTGGATCGGGGCGTGCGGTACAGATGTTTGGGTTTGTAAACAATGCATCTGCAGGTAACGAATTTATGGCCTGGGGTGTTTATGATCGCATAACAAAGCGAGCCGGAAAATATACTCTGCCTCAGGGCTTCTTTTTGTCGAACAACAATGCCCTGTTTGAGATTGAGAATGGAAACAGTCAGATTAACACCAGATTAGTAAAACAATTCATGGATTCAACTGTTTTTTATGGCGATCCGGCAGCAGATGTGAAATTTTATGATTTCGGAGATTCAGCTAAAGCATTTAAAACAGATATCGTTTATACAGAAAACTCACAGAATGTAGCTGAATTTACTTTGACTTATACCATGAAAGCACACGATCTGGAATATGGAACAGGTTACTGTTATCAGTTCCGGCCTGTGGAATTACTTCCGGTTCGCATTGATCCAGCAACTGTCGAGATTACTCATAATGAAGGATATCATGCAGAAATAACGGATAATCTTGTTATATGGGAAATGCTTTCAGGAGGAGAAAAACTCAGGAAAGGAGAATCCAGGAAACTTGGCTGGAATGCAGAAATAAAGGATAATAAAACAGATATCGGAAAAGCCGGATATCGTACTCAAAAGAAAAGAAGAAAACCAGCTTTACTTGCGGTTTCATCAAAAAACGGGTTGTTGTTCAAATAAATAATTTTCCTTCGGGAAATTTTAATGTGAAAATAGTCGACCTTACAGGGAAAATTTGTTTTTCTGATAAATTTATTTCTATGGGTGGAGCAAAACAGTCTTTTACTACAAAATTTACAATTGGTTCAGGTGTTTATATTGTGGTACTTGATCAGGCGAATCTTAAATTAAGCAGCGTTATATCGCATTGCTGCCTGAAATGACAACTGTATTGCCGCCTGTCCGGTACTATTTGTATGGCGGTGTATGAATATTCTGCTTCAGTGTAAAATCTCCGGTCAATGTATCTTGTGTCAATAAATTGACAGCTGAATTCATGAGGTAGGCTGGCCTTTCTGGCTCATTGTGAAGCATGTCATAGCCTCTGAGAAGACCAAGTAAAATACCACCATTAACAGCATGTCCAATAATCATAACCGATTTCCCGCTTTGGCTGAAGTTATCGAGGATTCTGTCTCTTGCTGTCATAACCATAAAAAGGCCTTCTTCATATGAGGAGGGCCACCAGTAGTATTCATCTTCTTCAGTTGCAAAAATAAAATTATCAGAAATTTTGGTAACTGGCATTTTCCAGCGGCTTTCAGGACGTTCTGTTGGAAGTGGTTCTCCGGAAGGATCATCACCGCAGCATTCATTGAGTTCAACCCATATCTGACCTTTTAGGTTTATTTCTTCTAAAAAAGGCTCTATTGTTTTTTGTGTCCGCACGGTTGGACTGACTGCTATGAGATCGGGTAGGATATTTTCCTCTAAAAGGAATTCTGTAAGTTTTGAAACCTGCCTTTGTCCCAGTTCTGTTAAACTGTCATGATCTTCAGATGGTCCTCCACCGCCATGTTGTCCGGTTGCATTGGCAACGGTTTCTGCGTGGCGTACAAAATAGACGGTAAGCCCTTTTTTTGTATTGTTGTTAACTGAATCCAGTATTATTGTAATATTTTCCTCATTGTAGCTGATAACTGGTGTTTTTGTAGTATCATATCCGCTTTTGAATGCAATCAGGGTATCTATGGATTCCATTTTTTTTGCAAGAGGAGTAATAGATTTTGAACCTGTTTTCAAATTACTGAATAAAAAACAGTTGTCAGTGAAGTATGTAAATCTGTTCTGATACATTTTCTGGTCAAAATTCATTATCAGAAGATAGTGACCGGCGCTTGTCAATGGTAAATTCAAAATGTGTCTGTCTGATTTTTGAGATTCAATAGTTTTAAAAAACACCCGTCTTCCAGTAATAGAATAGATCGAAATATCTCCATGCTTAACTTCTGCAAAAAATGATATTACCAGTTTCGATCCTGTTAAAATGATTCGGGGGCGTGTGTGTCTGGTTTTGTTGAATTTTGTAATCGCAGCTTCACTCGAAATTAAAAAGTTTCCAGATTCATCAGTTATTGAAGATAGTTCTTTTTGTCCAGATAAACTGATAACTGCATCTGCGATCGGTTTGTTATTACGATTAACAACTTTTCCTGAAATGTGAATATCTGCTTTTACAATAAAAAAACAGTGAAATATAATCAGCAGGATATAGCAAATCTGTTTCATGCATTCCCTTTTCGCCAAGTGATGTAGCAAAATTTCAGTTATCGATTTATTAGATAAAAAGAATTCAAAACAGATAAAATAAACCTGAGATTATTACATCAGGTTCAGGGATAATAATTCTTTCTTAATCAGTTGATTATGATCAGGTATATGTTCATGTAATATAAGAAAAATAAAATTAAATTGTAATAATCCGGTTATTAATTGTGGAACATGAAATTATCACCGCCTGAGGATGTGTTTGTTTTGTTACTCACTGAATTCGAATCGACCAGCATCGCGAATCCCTTGAGTTCAATTCTAAGGAGTATTCTCGGTTTTATAGATAAACCGATAAAGAGCGGTTTTAGCTTTGCTGTTATCCTTTAATTGATTTTAGTTTAAACTTATGTATTACACTCATACTGAATGAGAAAAAGGTCTGGACAGCGGGTTCATCAGACAACGTTATCGGTGCAACAAAAGATATAGCGTTTCAAATGCGGATTTAACATTGCAGTTTAATCGGAATTTGCCTGGCAGTAAGCGGCGCTGAGTTTATGCGGCTCAGCGCCCCTGAATATTTCAAGCAATGATATGTTGCAATATCCGAACTTTAAATGTTTGTTTGAAATATCTTTTTTATTCTTTCAAAAACCTCATCAATTGTTCCAATTCCGTTAATATCATGAACAATACTCAAAGGCTTATAAAATGAGAGACATGGTTCACTCTGGTTTTTGTAAGTATCAATGCGGTTTTGAATCACTTCCGGATCTGCATCATCGGCACGCCCTTCGATAGAAGCTCTTTTAGTAAGTCTGGAGCGAATCTCTTCATCCTGTACAGAAATATTTACTACAAAGTTTAATTTTTTCCCAAGCTCATTGAGGATTTTCTGAAGAGCTTCTGCCTGAGGAACGCTGCGTGGAAATCCGTCCAGAAGAAACCCGGACTTAACATCATCGCGTGAAAGTCGTTCTCTAACCATCGCAATTGTGACCTCATCGGGAACAAGCTGCCCCTTGTTTGAGTATTCTTTTGCAGTACGCCCCAGTTCTGTATCATTTTTAATATGGTATCTGAACATATCACCAGTAGAAATGTGGGGAACAGACAACAGGTCCCGAAGTTTGGCAGCCTGGGTACCTTTTCCTGCTCCGGGTGGGCCAAAAAGTACTACATTTTTTTCTGACATATTTATTTCCTCCTGTTCTAAAACAATCACATAAAATAGTTTAGGGCGAGGCTATGATGAGTGCTGCTCTGAAATCACTGATTGTGAACCGGGAAGAATGGTCATGTTTCATGGAGAATTATAGCAGGAACTTACCAGAAGTGAGGCTGTATTTGTTTTTGGGAGTTTTAATTTTAACTGGTTTATTTTATAACAACACTCTTGATTTTTTCCTCTTCAGAAACCAATTTTAATAAGTTACCCATAAGGTAAATGATAAGTCCCCGAATTAAAGGGGTACATAAGACTCGCCATAATTATAAACCCATTGGAATGTACTATGAAATTAAGATTTTTGTGCATGTTTTGCATAGCCGGTTTTTTGCTCATTTCATGTTCAGCAAGTAACAAAGTAAGGCTCGGGAAATACAGTTGTACCGCAGAACTGGATAAAGCTGTTGAACTTTATAAGAACGGTAAATATTCCAGAGCAATACCTGTTCTTGAAGAAGCTAAAATGCAGTGTGGTGGCAGCCAGATTATAGATAGTGTTCTATATTACCTGGGGATGTGTAATATGGGGCAGAAAAAATATTTTGAAGCTCGTTCAACATTTCAGGATTTGGCTCGTGATTTCCCCAATTCTCCATTTAGCGAAGAAGCACAGTTCAGGATCGGCTTGTCTGTTTTTCAGGAGTCCAAACCTTATGATCGTGATCAGGAAGAAACAAAAGATGCAGTTCGTTTATTAAGAGATTTTCTTGCTTATTATCCTAACAGTGTAATGGCAGACAGTGCTGCAAAATATCTTAATGAAGCAATGGATAAGCTGGCAAAAAAAGAGTTTGATAATGCATTCTTTTATGAGAAGAATAAGGAACCTGAAGCTGCAGTTGTTTATTATAAGACATTTATTGGAGAATACCCTGATTCCAAATATACCGATCAGGCTCAACTGAATTTATGTGAACTTCTGGTAAAACTGGATCGGAAAAATGAAGCTAAAGAGATATTGAATAAACTTGAAAATAGCGACAATAGTAATACTGTTACCAAAGCAAAACAATTACTTATGCGAATCAAATAGTACTTCTGGCGGTAGAGAAATGAATCCGATAGGTGTTTTGGGCGGGATTTTTGATCCTGTCCATAACGGACATCTTGCATTGGCGGTTTTGGCAAAAGATTTTTTTAAACTCGATAAAATCCTTTTTGTTCCTTCCGGTAATCCACCTCACAAAAAATCTTCTGTAAATTGTTGCGCTTCAGACAGACTTGAAATGTTAAAAATAGCACTTTCAGATGAACCGGATACTCAAATCTGGGATCATGAAATTAAACGAAGCGGTATTTCATATACTGTAGATACCCTTTACGAACTTAAAGAATTTTTTCCTGGTCCCCTTTTTTTCTTAATCGGATCTGATAACCTTGGGGAATTAACTACATGGCATAAATACAAAGAGATACTTAATCTTGTTACTTTATGCGTTGCTCATCGGCCTGGTTTCTCTTTTAAAATACCTTCTCAGATTGAACCGGCAAATATCCTGAGATTTCCATCACCGGAATGGGGGATCAGCTCTACTATAATCAGAAACTATCTTCAAAGAGGATATTCCTGCAGACATCTTCTCCCACAAGATGTGATTGATTATATTTCGAATAAGGGACTTTACCGAAATTAAACCCTGGTTGTCTGATTGAGGTATCAATCAGCTATGAATCAAAGAAAAATCAAGGTTTAGAAATATAACATGAATTCGATTCGAAGGAGCAATTGGTGACATCGGCATCAATGAAATCTGGCGAAAATCGACCTGCAAGAAAATATATAGGTGTCCATTTCCGTTGTTGCAATATTTATTACAGAATTTATAGAAACAGCAATGCAACTGCGTATGAGGGTTACTGTCCTAAATGTCACAAAAAAGTATATATAAAAATTGGAGAAAGTGGAGTTCAGAATCGTTTTTTTGAGGCGTATTGATGGTTACAAGAAGAGATGTATTAAAAGGTCTGGCTGCACTTTACGGTGTTACTGCCGCTGGTAAAGTATCTGCAAGTGAGAACTATCATGAAGCCAGGTACTGGCATGTTAACTCGGATACAATTATCTGTGATTTATGTCCTGTTGGATGTAATCTTGCTCCGGGAAAAACCGGAAGGTGTCGTAACCGGAAAAATTTAAACGGTAAGCTTGTATCCCTGGGATATGCAATGCCCTGTGCGGTTCATGTTGATCCGGTTGAAAAAAAACCGCTTTACCATATTTTGCCAGGTGCACGGACATTTTCTGTTGCAATTGCAGGATGCAATTTAAGATGTAAAAATTGTCAGAATTATACTATAAGTCAGGCAAGCCCGCTTCAGACTGACAATACATATCTTCCACCCAAAAAGGTAATTGAGGAGGCCAGACGGACAAATTGCAGTGTTGTTGCATACACATATACAGAGCCAACAGTGTGGATTGAGTATATGCTTGATGTTGCGTATCTGGCGCATAAAAATGGTTTAAAAAACGTATTGATTACATGTGGATACATAAATCCCGAACCGTTTGAAGATCTGGCAAAGTTGCTTGATGCTGCTAATATTGATTTAAAGAGTTTTGATGATTCGGTTTACAGTGATCTCAATGCAGGAAAACTGAAACCTGTTTTGTCAACCATTGAAATGGCCGTTAAAAAAGGAGTCTGGCTTGAAATTACCAATCTGATCATACCGCAATGGAATGATAAACCGGATATGATAAGGAATATGTGCAGATGGATAAACAGAAATCTGGGGAGTGATATACCGCTGCATTTTTCCAGATTTTATCCAATGCATAAACTCGCTCATTTGTACCCGACTCCACACCAGACTCTTAAACAGGCACGTAAAATCGCACTTGAAGAGAAACTGAGGTATGTATACATTGGTAATGTTCCAGGTGAAGATGACAATACTTACTGTCCTGAATGTAAGAAGTTGTTAATAGATCGTAACGGTTATATCATAAAACAGAATCTGATAACAGGTGCGAAATGCACCGGGTGTGGTTTTTCCATAGCAGGAGTCTGGGATGTTTAACAGAAATCTGAATTTGGTAAGAAAATTTGCAGGAGGGATAGTTCTGATGACAGGTTTATACAGTCAGTCGTTTGCAGAAGAAATAATTCGAAAACCGGCAGTTGCTGGTCAGTTTTATAACTCAGATGCCGGTGCTCTTGAAAAAGAGATTGGCAGTTATCTGAAGGGGTGTAACAAAAATGTTTCCAATTCCAGGCTTCTGATCTGCCCACATGCTGGTTATATGTTCTCTGGACCCGTAGCAGCAAGTGGATTTGCTGCTATGGATAAAAACACAAGGCGTGTATTTCTGATCGGACCGTCCCATTATCAATATATTGATGGAATCGGGATTACTGCAGTTGATTATTATCAGACCCCGCTTGGTAAAATAAAAGTTGATAGAGAGATAACAGATAAACTGCTGGCAGACCCTGATGTCGATGCTCTATCGTTAAATAATCAGGATCGGGAGCACTGTATTGAGGTTCAGCTTCCATTTTTACAGGTTGTTCTGAATGATAACTTCAGTATTGTTCCGATTCTTACTGGTAATATGGATCCAAAAAGTATCGCAGATCTGATTTTTCCGTATATTGATGATAATACAGTTGTTATTGCTTCATCTGATTTTTCTCATTATTACAGCCAGGATAAAGCAAGGAAAGTTGATGACAAAACTATAGAAACGATATTGTCTGGAAACACAGAACTTGAAATAGACGCGTGTGGTAAACTGGCAATCAAGGCTGTGATGTATCTGGCAAAAAGAATGAAGCTTTCACCGATACTGCAGGATGCCCGTACATCGTATGAAACTGCACCGGCTGCGTGTTCGAAATCCAGAGTTGTCGGATATGCTTCTATTGCGTATTGCTCCGGAAAAAACGAAAAAATATCCCAAAACAGTGCAGAAAAAAGAACTAATGAAAAAGATAAAAAATCTTTTTTTGAACCACACATAAAAAAAATTCTTCTTGATCTTGCCAGAGAGAATCTTGAAGCAGCGGTTTACGGTAAAAAAGCTGTAATCCCAAAAGTACTGCCACCGCAAATAAAGGAAAATCGGGGATGTTTTGTAACATTGACTATTGATGGGCAGTTAAGGGGATGTATTGGGTACATAGAACCAATAAAGCCTTTATATCAGGCGGTAATGGATAATGCCTGTAATGCAGCATTGAAAGATACCCGATTTACCCCTGTAAAATCAAAAGAGCTTGAAAAAATTAAAGTTGAGGTTTCTGTTCTGACCAGACCGCAAATCCTGCAGTACACTGATCCGGATGATTTGTTAAATAAATTGATTCCGGGTGTGCATGGTGTTATCCTTGAAAAAGGACCATATAAATCAACATTCCTGCCACAGGTCTGGGAAAGCCTTCCAGATAAAAAAAACTTCCTGCAACATCTTTCAATAAAAGGCGGCATGGATAGTGATGGCTGGAAAACAGCAAATGTCAAGACATACAAAGCTTTTCATTTCCAGGAACCATAGTGAGTGATGATTAATCCGGTTTTAACAGTGAAAGGATTATTGGCCAGAAGAAACAGCCGGTATCTTTTCCTTTTTTCTACCGGATATTTTGCTGCAATTGTTCAGATAATATTCTTGAGGGAATGTCTTGCCATCTTTTCGGGAAATGAGCTGATAGTTGGACTGGTAATAGCAGTGTGGCTTGGAGCAGGTGCTTTGGGAAGCCGGACAGGATGCAGGGTTAAAACAATCGAGAGTTGTTACATTGCCCTGTTTTGCATTTTTTCGCTTATGGCTGGTCTTATCATGTTAAGGGCAGTACCTTTGCTTTTTAATCCTGGTGAATCGGTTTCACCTCCATTGATTTCAATTATCCTTCTGGTAACTGAATTTCCAGGTTCATTCTTTGCGGGCTTTGCATTCGGTATACAGAGCAGAGTGGCGGATGGTAAACGGCTGTATCTTTGGGAGAATTCAGGAAGTCTAGCCGGGCTGATTATAGTTTCTGCAGGGATTCTGCTTGGAGTACCAAATGGTTATCTTGCCGCTATTGCGGCTTTCCCCCTTTTGCTTCATGCAATTCCGGACAAATACTGTTTTGTAATGGGAATAAGTTTTCTTGTAATTGCGGTTTTAATGGATTCCAGATCCAGAACCTGGAAATATGTTCTTGACGTTTCAAAGGTTGTATATGGAAATGAAAGTGAAATCGCATTTTCCAAATCAGAAGGTCTGGATCTCGTTTTAAAAAATAATACGATCCATTACACAGATCTTTCATTTCCACTGCTGGAACAAGCTGTTCATATACCGTTATCGGTTAGAAATAATAATAATCGGGTTTTGGTAATTAATGATATTGGTCATGTACGGGAACTGGAAAAATATGATAATTTAGAAACGGTTTGTACCAGAAGTGAACCGGTCCTGGCAAAAAAGTCGAATTGCTTTACAAAACTGTCTGGTGATTTTATTGGCACAGAATCGTATGATGTCATAATTCTGGGAAATGATATTCCTGAAACCGTATCTCAAAATCGCTATTTTACTGAAATGTTTTTTAAAAAAGTGAAAACTTCCTTAACGGGTGATTCCGCAGTTTTTTCATTTACGCTTAATTTTAATTCCAGTTATCTTAACAATTATGAAAAAAAAATCCGGGACGTTATGTTTCGTACACTTAAAAAGGTTTTCAATAATGTAAAGATATTTCCCGGGCATGGTTACACTTTCCTGGCCTCTGATGCACTTTTTGAATTACCCGATACCTGCCTGGTGAAAACAGATTATCTTCATGGGTACATTTTCCCTGACCTCACAATTCAGAAAATTGAAATTGCCAACAATGTATCAGATAAATTCAAATGTAATACAGTAAATAAACCTGTAATACTTTCATTATCTCTTAAACGGTATCTAAAGCAGTATAATGTGCAGATAAAAGCAGCTGTATCCATTCTTGTTATAGTTTCTTTGTTTGTAGTGATTATGTTTTTGGGGACCAGGTCTGGTGTTTCAGTTGGCACAACCGGTTTTTCGGTAGCAGTTTATTCATTAATGATTTTACTACTTTACCAATCCGTGTATGGAAATCTTTACTCCAGAATTTCAATACTTATGATTGGATTATCTGCAGGTTTTATCATTGGGAGTCATATAAAAACATTTCCATACTCCGATTTTATTACTGGTGTTTATCTGTTAGTTACTCCATACTTAATTATTAAAAGTATATACATACCTTTTTCAGGTTTTTTTTTAATGCATATGGGAGCCGGAATTCTTTCCGGTGCCCAATTTGTATCAAGAAAGAATTGCCGGTGGGGAGATTTAAATGGAGCTGATCTTGGTGGGGGAATACTGGGGACAATACTGGGTACTACAATTATGATACCACTTATGGGTGTTATATATACAGCAGGTTTTTTATTTGTGTTGAAAATTTTTTCTGGTGTCATTGGCAGAAAGTGGAGGAATTAAACTTCGTGTGGCGAGTGTGAGTTTGGCATGTACAGCTTTTAAACTACAGCAAATGATAAATCAAAATCTGTTTGAACTGATGCAGCGTGGAGATCTTCTGAATACATATCCGAAACTAAATATCGGATGCAAGGTCACCAGGAAGTTAAAGCTGTTTATAAATCCGGTCACAACAGGGCTTTTTACACCTGAAATTCTGAAAAGATTATTGTTCTTTACATAAAGTTTAATCAGGATTTGTTATAGCGAAACCCAAAAGCAGTTCCACATATACCACCTACGATATGCGCAAATTGCGATATGGAATCCTGCTGAAAAGAATCGTAGACTTCGCGGGTCAGAAAAATAAGGATTATACAGATAAATGTCAGTGGAATATCACCAGACCTGAAGTTTGTAAAAGATACCAGTACGATAAACATAAAAACAATGCTGCTCGATCCAAGAAGGCCATGACTGAAAAGAAGGGTGTTAAGAATGCCGGTAATACCTGCTGCTGTAATTATCATGACCAGGAGCTGTTTCGCCCCGTATCTTTCTTCAAGGACAGGTCCAATCAGGAGAATGAATGTGAAATTACCCATAAAATGGGCCCAGTCCTTATGGCCCATGACATGCGAAAAAATTCGCCACCAGGTTAATGGATCAGAAACATTCATATCAGGAAGTGCAGTAAAAAACTGTAGTATCAATGTATTACCTGTAGATTGGCTGATAAAAAGAATACTGAAACAGATTAGCGTAAACGTAAGAATCAATGGCGAATTATAACGAATCTTCAACATGTTGTCCTGTTTTCAGGGTTTAATAGTTTATATCAAGTGTTTTAAACATTACCACCGCGTATCTTGATCATGCATAATAATCAAAACAGCAAAATCTTCATTCATTAAAATAGTAATTGCCTGGGCAACGAGTCACCTGCTGTTATTGACTTAACTGTTCCGGAAACCTATAATTTCTGAATATGTATTATATTATTATTACAACAAAACAGGGAATCAAATACGCATTCCAATTATTTTCTGGTAACAGGGGTTTAAGGACGTCAGGAGAGAAAAGAGGATGGAAACAGCGCAACAGGCCACGCTGTTAAAAGGTTTTAACCTGAAATGGAGACGATTGATCAATGATAAGCCTGCAAGTACTGCACCAGGTGAAGAACGGGTTTTCAGGGCCGTGAAGGTCATCATATCTGCCTGGGTCATATGGCCTCCCATGATACATGTAAATCCTTTATGCCAATGTCCTTGAAAAAGACCCATGCAAAGGAACAGCACGATTTGCAAGAAAAAATACGCTTGAAAAATCCTCAGTCTTAAATTCTGGTAATCATTTTTATGCAAAATCTGTTAAATGTCAGAATCCTTCTTAATAAACGATTGTTTTTTGTACTTTTGTTTCTACTGATAGTTCTGATCGGTAATTTTATCGCATATAAAATTGTACATATTCCTGCTCAGCTGGAAATAACAGTGATCGCGGCTGTATTTCTTTTTTATCCTGTTTTAAGGTTTCCGAAAACAGGGTTGTATATTCTTTTTATCGTTACTCCGTTTATTCCGTTTATAAGACGGCTTTACTATTTGCAACATAACCGCCCTTCAGTCGATGCACTTATAATTTTCAGTGACCTAATAATTGTGTTTGTGATAACAGGTCTGTTTTTTGTATTTCGGGAAAAAGGTTTGTTTGATCGAGGCATGAAAAAAACACAATTGACAGTTCTGATATATTTTTTCTATTTGTTATTAAGAGTATTTCTTATGAATATTCTTCCAGTAAACGAAGCAATTTTACGGTTCAAGTTATACGGGCCTGCTGTTTTACTTTTTTTTGCAGGTGGAATATATGCCACGGATTTTAAGCTTTTAAAAAAAATATGGATTATTACTGTTGTTATCGGAATCGCTTCATTTATCTACGCACTTAAACAATTAATAATGGGGTATAGTGAACCGGAGCAGCTCTGGTTTTCATCAATTTCGTTCACAACACTGTTTATTAAAGGGATAGCCCGCCCTTTTTCATTTTTCCAGTCACCTGCCGCATTTGCAGATTATATGCAGCTAGCAATTATTGGCGTAATGATTCTTTCACCCTGGAACAAATCCGTTTTTGTAAAGTGTTTATTATGTTTTCTTTTTCCGTTCTTTTTTTACGGGGCTCTTGTTACTTCTGTCCGGTCGAACTGGATTGGAATTTTTATATCATTTTTTCTTCTTATTACCATAATTAAAGTTAAAAGTAAAAAAAGACGTCTGTACTCCCTGTTTTTACTGGGACTGGTATTTGTTGTTTTCAACTGCCTGGATGCGTATGTAAATGAGGGGCTTGATTTTGCCAATCTTGTTTCAGTTCTTGGAAATTCGTTGAATTTTCAATATATGGATCTGCTGGTCACCGAAAGAATAGGTGCTGTTGTTAACCCTTTCAGTGAATACTCGATGATTTCGCGGATAGCACTGTGGAAACATTTGCTGGTTTTGACATCTGATCCGTTGATGGCATTATTTGGGCGTGGTCTGGGGTCACTGAAATCAGACTCAATCTATTTTACATATCTGGCAGAATTCGGTTATCCGGGCATGTTTTTTATAACTGCCTTCCAGATATTTATTGTTATAAAGGGGTTCAGGCTTATTAACAGAACCAGTTCCAATCCGGTTCTGTTTCTGGCAAAAGGTATCACTATCATGAATCTGGTGTTTTTAATTGTCAATAGTACCGGTTCTCACATTAATTCATTTCCGGGTGACATCTACTACTGGTTCTGGAATGGGGTGTTGTTAAAACTGGAAGCATTGGAAAGAGCCAGGACCAATTATGATGAAAAAAATAATGATTACTCTGGATTTCCCGCCTGAATATGGCGGAATACAGAGGTATCTTTATAATATTGTAAAACATACTTACAGTCCTGATGATATTGTGGTTGTCGGGAGCAGGCGAAATTACAATTTTGATGATAAAAATATTTCATGTAAGGTATCATATTTTTCCACCCCTGTGAGTGTTATAAATAAAAAGTTTTCTCTTATACCATTAATTCTGTATCTGTTGAGATTCAGAAAGAAATTCTCTGGAGGTGTAGATATTGAATGCGGAAATCTTTATGCTGCAATTGGACCTCTTGTTTTAAGCTTCATATTTGATATAAACTATTCCGTTTTCTGTTATGGAAAGGAATTGATTCTACTTCAGAAAAAAGGATTAAAACCGGTATTTCTTCGTTTGGTATTAAACAGGGCCAAAAAACTCTACTATATAAGTTCTTATACAGCTCAATTGATTCGTAAAGCCTGCCCGGAGAGTAGTCTGTCCTGTTTGCCGCCAAGAATCGAGTCAAATTATCTTTTAAACAGCGATTCTTTTGAGAAACCGTTCGAAAAATTGTGTCTGCTTTCTGTGGGCAGGCTTGTAGAGCATAAAGGGCATGAGTATCTGATTTATGCAGCAGAAGCACTACCCCGGACAATTCAGTGGACACTTACGATAGCCGGTTCTGGCCCGTACGAAAAATATCTCAAAAAACTTGTAGAAAAACTGAATGTAAGCGATAAGGTATCTGTTAAGACATCACTTGATGACAACAGTTTGCGCAAGGAATATCAGAAGGCAAATATTTTCGTTTTTCCTTCACTGGAAACAAAAACTGGTACAGAGGGGTTTGGGATAGCATTGCTTGAAGCCATGGCGTATAAATTACCGATTATAGCATCCCGAACAGGTGGTATAATGGAAGTTATTGAATATGGTCGATGCGGGATTTGTGTAAATCCTGGAAATTCTGATGAAATAAAAGCGGCAATATTAAAGTTGGTTGATAATCAGCAACTGCGGCAGGAATTGATAAAAAATGCAACTGACAACTTGTTGAAAAATTATGTGTGGTAAAAAGAAACATAAAATTTTATTCATGAATCACTGGGCGCAGAATACAGGCGGGGCTGAACTGTCGTTGATTGATATAATTAATGAAACTTCAAAACATGAGAAAACGTATTTGATATCATCAGAAAATGGCAAACTGATAGAAGAATCCAGAAAAAGTGGTACTGAATGCATAATTATTCCTTTTGGAAAATCACTTTCGCTTTTGCGAAGGGATAAATTGCTCTTTTTAACAATCGTAAATTGGAAAGTAATAATATCTTTTCTGTTTTATATTTTAAAATGCAAAAGGGAAATCTGTCGGTTAAGTCCGGATATCATACATGCGAATGTTCCGAAATCTCATGTGATACTGTTTTTATTGTATCTGACAGGGTATTCCGGAAAAATGGTTTTTCATATAAGAGAAATATTCCCTGTAAATTCATTCGCGTATTTTATCTATTATATACTGTTTCCTTTTAGAAATGCGAAAGCGATTGCAGTTTCCAATGCTGTATTCAGATCTTTGCCAAAGAGAATAAGGAAACGAACGTCTGTAATTTATAATGGAGTAAATGTAAATACCCAAATAAAATGCAGATTGTCTAAAGATCCGCATTTTTTATATCTGGGAAGGATCGTGCCCTGGAAAAGGTGTGATTTATTGATTAATGCATTCGCGAAACTTGTAAACAAATATGCCTGTCGTGCCGGAAAGCTTGATCTTGTTGGAGGAACATTCTATTGGGATGAATCGTACAGGGAAAAACTGAAGCTTATGATCAATGATTGTCATATTGATGAAAGGGTTAATTTATTGCCCTATACCGATCGAACTGAGGATGTGTACGGTTCACATGATATTTTCTGTATAGCATCAACCCGGGAACCTTTCGGGAGGGTAGTTGCAGAAGCCCAAGGGTGGGGATTACCTGTAATCGCTTTTAACAGCGGGGGAATATCGGAAATTGTTGAAGATAAAGAGAGTGGATTTCTGGTTAATACCTTTTCGTGTGATAAGTTTTTCAATGCTATGGAAAATTTCATTGAGAATCCATCACTAATAACAACAATGGGTATTGCAGGGCAAAAGAGGATTCAAAAACTGTTTTGTAAAAACCAGCAGGTACCGCTTATAGTAAAAAGCATAACGGAGAAGGATTAATTTATTAAAGAATCCCATAAAGGTAAATTCCAGTAATTATAGCAATAAAAAAAACTGTCAGGAGGAAAAAGGTGAATTTATTCCGTTTTTTATTTCTCAGGTTTTTTGAGTTAAATACAATAGAAGATTGATATAGTTTAGCGTTTAATATCTGTTCTTTGAAATATGCATCGGGAGTAATGGAAATGGTTTTTTCAGTGGTAACCGAATCTGAAATTGATGATAATGAATCCGGTTTTGCAGCTTCGTTTTTATCACCCAGATACTCTTCAATCGAAATAGCAGTTGTTTCCGGAGGAAAATCTTTATCAATAAATTCTACAGTAACGGTTTCGGGGGGAAACGGAATATCATTTTGATCATTGTTGATATCAGGGTTATCTGCTTCCATTATCTTGCTGTTTTCATTATCTTGAGTACCAGGTGATAATGCTTCCCCGATTGGAATCCACCGACCATCAACAATAACATTTCCACCTTCAAGCTGTTCAAGGAAAAATAACTCTTTTTCAATTTTTTCCGCCATGGTTATCCAGCAGCTATGTTCATCAAGAACCATTCCGCTATATACTTTTTGTTCGATTCTTTTGGGGATTGACATCGTTTTTCCTGCTCAGAAATAGGAGATACTGTCTGGGTCAACAATATACAGACTGTTTGAATTTGATTTTTGATTTTCCGGAGATTCTCGGGATTGGGCAGAACCCTTTTTTGAAGAGGTGGTGTTATTCTTTTTTAAAGCAGACCTTCTTGATGAAGGGGATTTGGTGCTGTTGTTTGATTGTGCGTTTGCATCTTTTTGCATTGCCTCCAGTTCCCGGGCTGATGGTTCGCGATCCGGGTTAAGTCTGAAGAATGTATCGTATTCTGATTGAGCCTGCCTGTGGTTCCCTTCTTTTCTGTAAATGTCAGCACTGAGTTCAAAAGGTGTAATATCACTGTTATCCAGTTTTTTCAATTCAGATAATAACCGAAGAGCTTCATCATAATCTTCACTGTATATTTTACTGAGGATATTTGTTGTTAATCTGTCGCGTAGTGAATAGGTTTTTAACTCGTTATAGAAATAATAGCCTGCGCCGGCAGTTAAAAACAGCATGGTAATACACAAGAGAGTTAAAAATATTAAAATCCCTTTACCGGGTTTATGATTTAGTTTCAGATCTTTTGCAAGATCACTTGCTTTAATTTTTTGAATCTGGATAGCTGCATATCCACACTCGTTGGAATCCGGAAATTCTGTTATCAGCTTTTCGTAATATTTAATGGCATCTGAAATACGATTTTCGTAATATTGAAATTTATATGCCGTTTCATAAAGCTCTAAAGGCGTCTTTTCCATTCAGGCTCCTTTTTCATAAAGAACTACTCCTGATAGATTTTACGATTAAAGATTAAATAACTCAAGCACGAACAGTTAATTAATAACCTTTTTTAACGTTCTTTAAAAGAGATTTGATCTGTTTGCCAGACATTGATTTTGCCTGTGATTCAGCTGGAGTATATCTTTTACAGATAAAACTCTGTTCTCCGCCAAAAGAAACAACACCGGATGCACCACCTTTGCGTTTTGCCTTGAATTCTGTGCAGTTCTGTTTCATTTTACAATTGAAACAAGATGCGTCTTTGTTTCTGTTGAGGTGAGAATAACCTTTTTTTTCCAGATTCTCATCTTTGCGTTTTAACTCCTCTGCAGAAGCCAAAGATCTGTTTTTTGAAACAAATCGTTCGTGGTCATAAGAATAATTCATAAATAATCCTTTTAAGAAGTGTTAAGCTGCTTATTTAATGTTTCAAAAAAGAACGATTTCAATTATGTACCTTCGCCCATTTTTTCCGGCAATTACAACATTATTGGTTTTCCTGATTTTGATTTTAGATCACCAGGTCTCCATTCTGGTTAAAAATATAACTATATTCTTTAAAAAAAACTAACCTTAAACCCGTAAAAACCAAAATAGAAATAAAAAAACATGCTGTTTCAGAGTTACCCTGGTATCAGGAAGCATTGGACAGGTTTGTGTTTTTCATGAATCTATTTCAAGTTATTTATCCTGGAATCTAAAGTAATAGTTTTCAAAATATAAAACATGAAGAATTTGCTGTGTATTTCACAGTGGCTTTTAGTGTTTCTTTTGGGGATGGTTGAAACCCCATGCTTCCATCATTGGCTATGGAGTTATTTCCCCGCAGTAGCCCCTGTGACAAGGTAATGAAGAATATCCTCCGGTTAAAGCGAAGGGCTTTGGCAAGTATTTTATGATTTAACTACAACCTGAAGACGGGCGGTTTTGTAACTCGAATTCGAGTTGATTTGCAAACCCCTCGACTTGAAGTCGAGGGAGTATTCTCAGTTGGTGGATCTAAAAGATAGTTTTACTTTTTACACAAGTATCACAGTAGTTGTTTTGTGAGAAATTGTCCTGAATTCACAGAAGGCCAAAATACATAAGTGAACTGGTTGTTTTATGAAATTTATTCTCGACAGCTGTGAATTGAGATCTTCAGGTTAAGTTTACCTCCTGGATGTAATTGGGTAAAGATTCCCAGATCTCCTGTGAATCTTTCATCCTGTTTACCGGAACAGTAATTAGAAAATCCTTATGTGCTTGTATCCATCGAAAAGCTATTTCATGCTCTGGAATGTCCTGATCGGATGCGGTAGCTTTTTCGGAGAAGAAAAAATGTTCTAATTCTTCAATAAGTTTTGTATTATGTTCCAGAATTACATTTAATTTTTTCATCTGTATTTTCTGCTTTTTCCTGAACCAAAATGACATTACGCATTCTTGTTCTGTGTGTGGAAGTAAAATGATACAGTCATCGACAGGTAAAAGGGAGCCTTTTCGGTCATGAATTCCTTGTTTCGAATTGAGGTAAGGTAAATGTTTTCTAATAAGGCGGTATTCCAGAATCAGGCTTTCCAGTTCAGAACCGCACCCAACTGTAGTGAGAGAGTATGCATCAGTGTGTAATTGTCGTAATTTTTCCGGAGATTCGTCTGTTTCCCTGAAATAGCCACAAACACGGCGCCTGAGATTTTTTGCTTTTCCGATGTAAATATATTGTCCTGACCTGTTTTGAAAACCATAAACACCGGGAGTTGTTGGAAGAGAACTGATAGACGAGTAATTATATTCTTTATCCCTGAAATAATTACTATTGTTTTTAACAAGGCTTTCTTCCATTTCCTGTCTGCCAGTTATTCCTCTTTCCAGCAGGAGACGGATCAGTTCACACATGCATCCGGCAAAAATTTCCCCTTGTTTAAACGGGTTGAAAGGTATCGTATCTATGTCAAATACAGATTTCTGTAATGTTAACATATCCACTGGCCTGTGTATTGTCAGTTGGGCTGCTTTCAGGAATTCACTTATAAGCATAGAATCATCTGTAAGGCAGATGCCTGAATTCATGCACAACAAACGCAATATATTCTGGTGATGAGAAGTAAGGAATACCGGAATTGATTTTTCAAGATGGTTTGCAGCACGAATTATGAAAGTTTTTAAATTGTCAGGATTGTACGAATAATCCGGGCCCTTTAACATGAGTTTCTGTTCGTTGTCAGGCAACATATTGGGGTCAGTCAACCATACACCCCATTTATATCGTGGTTCAGGATTTATGTCCCACAATGATAAATAGATAATCTTTGTTCCGTTATTTTGAGGGCTTGTAATAAAAAAAACGCCAGTGAATGGCAATTCTTTCAAGGTGTCGTTACTATTACTGTTTGTGGTTGTCCGGAAATGCCATATGCCGGCTTTATCCTGTTGACATCGACGGTCTTTTCCCAGTATGCTTTGTATTGTTGTATCTGCCAGTGCCTGTGGCGCATTAGTCATTTTCAGAAAAGTGTTTGCAAGGTCAAGAGACGTAACACCTTCGGGATGATTCCTGAGAAACTCAATAATGTCATCATGCATATTTTCCTCACTGGATCTATTTGGTTAATGAAACGTTTACTGTGGCAATTGTATAATGAAAAATAACATAGTAATCAGAGTAAATTTCCTGAAAAGAAGAGGCTTTACCGAGTTTACAATGATTTTTTTACTGTTTGTTTTTAATTTTCAATATAAAATTACTAAAAAAACTTACATTTTGGAAATTTATTGCTTGCAAAAAATTAATAATGGTTGTATATTTATAAAGTCAAGATAACCCATGTAAGCCCTCATCACACAATACCCATAGCAGCAATTTGGTTTCAGAAATAAACTATGAGGTTAGTAAATATCATAAATACTGTGAGTGCTTTTTTTAACCTTATTTAGAGAGGAGTGAGTGGGGTTATGGCAAGAATAAGCAAAACTCAGCTCATCAAACTTCAAAAGAAGTTCAAGACCGATGCTGCTATTGGTAAACAATTCGGTATCACAAGACAAGCAATTCATCAGCTTCGTAAAAAATACGGAATTGATTCTTCACTTGCAACCAACCCTAAACGCAACGAGGAATTGATCAGACTTTATGACAAAGGTGCTTCAGGTACCAGTCTGGCTAAAAAGTTCAAGCTTTCTATTTCGCAGACATACCGGATTATCAACGAATCGAAAACACCTGCCAAAAAAGCTGTTAAAAAAAACGTGAAAAAAGCAGCTAAAACACCTGCCAAAAAAACAGTTAAAAAGCCGGTAAAAAAAGTTGTTAAAAAGGCAGTTAAAACACCTGTCAAAAAAACGGTTAAAAAACCGGTAAAAAAGGTTGTTAAAAAGGCAGTTAAAACACCTGTCAAAAAGGCAGTTAAAACACCTGTTAAAAAAGCAGTCAAAAAACCGGTAAAAAAAGTTGTTAAAAAGGCAGTTAAAAAGCCTGTAAAGAAAACTGCTAAAAAAAGAAAATAGATAGAACAGAAAAACTTGATTAAAAGGGGACATTTAAAATATGTCCCCTTTTTTTTGCTTCTCATACTCAGAAACTGTATTTTTACTCCATGCAAAAACTTCGCTCGGAAACTACAGATACAAAAAATCAAAACCAACAGGCTAATCAGTCGACAAATGGAACCAGACGGGCTGTTTCTATTGCTGCTGTTATAATGATGGGGTCGGTATTACTGAGTAGAATCACCGGATTACTCAGGGAACAGGTACTGGCAAACTTCGGTGGTACAAGCATTGAAATGGATGCTTATGTTACAGCTTTTCTGATACCGGAACTCTTGAATCATTTTCTAGCCGGAGGTTTGCTCTCAACCACGTTTATTCCGATTTTTCAGAAACATACTGTTGCCGGGAACAGAAATTATGCCTGGAAATCCTTTTCTAATCTATTGTCAATTGGCACAGCGCTCTTTATTGTTGTAATACCTGTAACAATGATTCTTACCCCTCGTTTGCTTGGAGTTATGGGATCAGGGATTTCTGATCCTCAGGTTCTTTCTTTGACAGTAAAAATGACTCGAATTATTCTCCCGGCACAGGTTCTGTTTTATATAGGAGCTTTCTTTTCTGCTGTTCAGATGGCTGAACAAAAATTCTTTTTACCTGCGCTTGCACCTCTTTTTTACAATATCGGAATAATAATGGGCGGGATTTTTCTGGGGCCAAAATTGGGAGTTGAAGGGTTTGCCTGGGGCGTTCTGATAGGTGCTTTTCTCAGTAATATTATAATTCAACTCCCTGGTGCAATCCGAACAGGAATGAAATTTTCATTTCGTTTTGATTTTCACGATCCGGACCTAAACATTTATATAAGAAAGACAATCCCGCTTGTATTGGGAATCGGTATGGCTTTTTCAAACGAAATATTTTTCCGTTTTTTCGGATCTTTTTTACCTGAAGGTGCGACATCGAGTGTTAATTATGCCCTTAGAACGATGATGATGATTGTAGCTGTTTTTGGACAATCTTCCGGAGTCGCTTTTTATCCTTTCCTTTCCAGAATGGCTGCCCGGAACCAGATCGAAAAAATGGACCAGCTGGTAAACTCTGTTCTTACCAGAATCGCATCTTTCATTATTCCAATATCAGTTGTCATGATGTTGCTTTCTGAGCAGATTATATCAATACTGTTTGAATACGGTAATTTTACTCATGAATCGACATTAAAAACAGCATCTGTATTTTCTGTGTATCTGACAGGCTGCTTTACATTTTCTTCTTCAATGATTATGACCCGTACTTTTTATGCCATGCAAAACACAATGCTTCCCATGATTATATCGACGACCATCTCGCTAATAAGCATCCCGTTATACCTGGTTTTCAGCCGTTTTTGGGGAGCCCCTGGAATTGCACTTGCATCTGTTATTGCAATGACAATTCAGTTTCTGGTGCTTTATCTGGCATGGCAGATAAAAATGGTAAAATGGAGAAATACAAAAAGAACCGCTTTGATAATTGCAAAGATAATTTTGATTTCGCTTATAGGGGCGGGTGTTGGCCTGCTGATTAAAAACTGGACTAATGAATTTATTGTTTCAGGCAGCCTGCTGTTCAAAAACCTGATGATATCAGTGATGTCCGCACTCCCTTCATTGTTAATAGTAGCAATATTTTATGAACTCAGCGGTGTGCAGAACATCAGGAAAACTTTGCAGATATTTAAAAGGAAATGACTGTTTGATCCTCTTCTTTTCTGCAAAAAACCTTCAATCCTGTTCAGGCCATGATTTTCGCGATTTCAGAGATTTTTTCTGCTTTTAATGCCTCGCGGGTCAGTATTTGGGCATCCGGCAGATTTAATTTATTAATAAAACTTTGAACTATGGAAAAAAACGAAGCATCAATACTCAACTCATGTATACCAGCACCTAAAAGAAATGGGATATATAATTTCTGATGTGCCATATCGCCACATACGGAAATGCCAATGTTGTGTCTGATTGCTGAATCTGCTATGAGTTTTATGGAGCGCAGAACCGCAGGATGGTGTGGAACGTAAAGATCAGCGACCTTCTCATTGGTTCTGTCTACTGCCAGGATGTACTGTATTAGATCATTGGTGCCAATGGAAAAGAAATCAGCGTATTTTGCCAGATTATCAATTATTGATATTACGGCAGGTACTTCAATCATGATTCCAATCTTTGGATTGGCGTTGTGTTCTATTCCCATCTGTTGCAGTTCCTTCAGGCATTGGTTAACTGTCGTTTTAGCTTCAAGCAACTCTTCAACAGATGAAATGAATGGAAACATTATCCTGATAGATGCACCTCTGCCTGCTCTTAAAATTGCCCGGATCTGTTGTCTGAACAGTTCTTTGTTGGAAAGAGAAAAGCGGATCGACCTCATTCCAAGAAATGGATTCTGTTCTTTTGTCCAGTCAAAATACGAGAGAACCTTGTCACCGCCTATATCAAGTGTCCTGAATGTTATTTCTTTACCCGGCATCTCTTCAATCAGACGGCGGTAAACAACATACTGCTCTTCTTCAGAAGGAAAATCGTTTCTTATAAGAAATGGAAATTCAGTTCTGTAAAGCCCTATGCCATCTGTATAAATTTTTCGGGCAAGACTGATATCCGAAAGCAGATTGATATTGGTACACAAGCGGATTCTTTGTCCATCTTTGGTATAAGTATGCTTTTGTAATTGCCATTTTTTTAAACTGATTCTGGTATTAGCCAAATTGCGGTTACTGATTTTGGAAATAATTTCTGGTAAAGGGTTAATGTAAAGATTCCCGGTTTCTGCATCAAGAAGAGCCCTTGTTTCATCCTGAACAGAAAACAGCTTTTGAGAATCGATTATAACCATTGGTATCTGAAGTGATCGGGCCAGTATCGACAAGTGAGAGGTTACACCTCCGGTAACAATCACTACACCCAGAGCCTGTTCACTTGAAAGTCTGAGTATATCAGAAGGGAACAGTTCCCTTGCTACTATAATATGGTTTTTACATTTATATAAATCGGTAATTTCGGTTACAAGATTTCCAAGCAGTCTAATACTGAGATCCTCAATGTCCTTTACCTTCTCCTTTATATAGGAATTTGTACCATGAGAAAAAATATCAATATAATGCCTTGTGACTGTAATTATTGCACGTGGCGGCGAAACTCCGGCTTCAATTTTCCTGCCTATGGTTCCTACAAATTCATTATCTTTCAACAATAAAAGCTGGGCTGTAAATATCAATGATGCGGCATCAGAAAGTTTCTCTTCAACTCTGGCCTGTAAGTCTTCTAACTGGTGTTCGGTGATTTCAATAGCTTTATGAAAATCATTGATATCATAATTTCTGCTGAAATTACGTTTTTCAATTGTTTCGAAATTTTTGTCTTTATCGATAATTCTTATCGGACCAATTGCAAATCCCTGTGATGCTACTTTGCCCTTAAGAACTTTTGGTATGCGAAAACGGGGTTTTTTGTCAATAATGGAGCCGGATTTTAAATAGATCAACAAACGGGCATTCTCCAGCATGTTTGCCAGTTGTGATGCAACTGCACGAAGAGTCTGAATGTCTTTTTCCTTGAATTCACGCCTGCTTTCACGCTGGACAACAAGCACTCCGATTCTGGATATACCTCTTATAATTGGTACCGCTAAAAACGCATCAAATTTTTCTTCAGCTATTCCTGGAATAAATTTGAATTTTGGATGAGATTTACCGACTCTTTCATAAACAGGCCGCAGTTCTTTAAGCGCAAGTCCTGTAAGTCCTTCACCATATTTTAACCGTATGGAATCTGTTGATTCAGTCTCGAGGCCGCATGTTGCTTTAAGCACAAGCTCCTTCTTTGCTTCTTCATAAAGGTAAATCGAACATACAGCAGCATCAAGGTGGCGTGCTACCATATAAACAATTTTTTGAAGAAATGCTTCTATACTCCGTGCATCAGTAAAAACCTCGTTGATTTCACCGATATCACATATTAACTGAATTGGATCCATAATTTATATACGTCTTTGTAAAAAAAAACGTGAAAAAAAATTTAAGGGCTTGACTTCACCTGAATGGTAAAAACCTTTAAACATAACACATTAACGACATTACTTTAACGGTTTTATTCACAACAGTCCGGCATAAGCTTCCATACAGGGAAAATCATCAGTTGGTATATTAATCATTATCGCATTAAACTATTTTGATAATTTTGTTGTGTAATTTATCGAAAATAATAAAAATATTAAATCTTATTTAAAATAATTTGTGCTTAAGTAGTCAAACGTTTTTCTCTGATTAAATTCTGCACATATCGTGACATGGCTATGAAAATGATTGATGATGTATACCTGGCAGGCGGTAGATATATCAACTGCAAGAATAAAAAAGATGAAAACCAGATATCAATGAACGGATTTGTAAACAGTTTCTGCTTTTTATAAAAACTCAGATGTTTATCTTTGATCTACAAAATGTTATTTTTACCAGATGGCTGAATCTCTATCGGCACATCTTCATCATCTGTTGTTAGAGGAATACACCGGTTGCCCGCAGTACCTTGCATATAATGATCCATGGCTTATTGCCGTTGGGGCAAGAAGATTGTAGCTTCCAGGTTCTTTCTGTAATACAGAATGAGGTTTTATTTGAGATCAGGTAACTTTAAATTCATAAAAAATTGATATTAACTGCTTATAATCATTTCAAATATTAAATCAGGAGGTTAAACATGCCGGATATTAAAGGCACACGTACAGAAAAAAATCTGCTGGCTGCATTTGCTGGTGAATCTCAGGCTTACAACCGCTACACTTTTGCTGCCAAAGTCGCAAAAAAAGAGGGTTATGAACAGATCGCAGCCATATTTACCGAAACCGCAGATAATGAACAGCAGCATGCCAAACGATTCTTTCGTTTTCTCACAGGCGGCATGGTGGAAATTAATGCACCATATCCTGCTGGTGTTACAGGCACAACAGCAGAAAATCTTAAGGCTGCTGCCGATGGAGAAAATGAGGAGTATTCAAAACTTTATCCGGAATTTGCAAAAGTAGCAATTGAAGAGGGTTTCCCACAGATTGCAGCTCAGTTTAATTCTGTATCAAGTGTTGAACAGCACCACGAAGAGAGATTTCTGATGCTTCTTAAAAATGTTGAGGAAAAAACAGCATTTAAAAAAGCAGAAACAACAAAATGGAAATGCCGTAAATGTGGATATATTCATGAAGGAACACAGGCACCGGCAAAGTGTCCGTGCTGTGAACATCCACAAGGGTATTTTGAAATCCTTACGGATAATTATTGAAAGTTTTGAGGCAGGAATTACATTCCTGCCTTTTTTTTTGAAAAATTTATTGCAAAACAGACTTCTTACTAAAATTGGTCCTATTCCGTATTATATTTTTATCCCTTAGGTTACTTCTGAAGTCTGGATGTTTAATAGCAGGGCAGCCTTTGGATTTGAAGACATAATATGCGTATGTACTTCCTTGTTAATCGCTGCAAAAGGATCGTTTCTGATTCAAATTTAAAACGAATACCGCTAAGACTGTCTGGAACACTTTTGTCCAAAATAGATCAGCGAACAGGTGCCCGGTTCTTGTTCACAGGGTAAAAGTGCTGAAAGCCGGATATCAAAGCCATTTATTTAGCTTTTGGGAAGTTATCCTGTAAAAAATAATAAGTTTTCATATAATTGTTTACTGAATAGAGAGTGTGCAATGGAAAAACAATACAATCCTTCACAGGTAGAAGATCGCTGGTATAAATACTGGATAGAAAAAAACCTTTTTCATGCTGATGAAAAATCCAGGAAGCCCGGGTACTCAATTGTAATACCTCCGCCAAATGTTACAGGTGTACTCCATATGGGACATGCACTGAACAATACTATTCAGGATATTTTGATACGGTATAAACAGATGAGTGGTTTTGAAGCCCTTTGGATGCCTGGTACCGATCATGCCGGAATTGCTACCCAGAATGTAGTTGAACGGAAACTTGCAAAAGAAAAAAAGACCCGTCATGATCTGGGCAGAGAAGCTTTTATTAAAAAAGTATGGGAGTGGAAAAATGAGTATCATGCAACTATTACAAATCAGCTGAAAAAGCTGGGGTGCTCATGTGACTGGGAACGTGAACGGTTTACTATGGATGAGGGATTATCAAAAGCTGTACGTAAAGTGTTCGTGCAATTGTATAATGAGGGATTAATATATAAAGGAAAATACATTATTAACTGGTGTCCCAGGTGCCAGACTGCTTTGTCTGATGAGGAAGCAGAGCACAAGGAATTAAAGGGAAAACTGTACTATTTCCGTTATCCGTTTTCCGATGGAAACGGGTTTGTAACCATTGCAACAACTCGTCCCGAAACAATGCTGGGTGATACTGCTGTTGCTGTCAATCCAAAGGATGAACGGTATTCTAACATGGCAGGCAGAATGTTGAAACTTCCTATAGTAAATAGAGATATCCCGCTGGTAGCCGACGATTTTGTTGCAAAGGAGTTCGGAACCGGAGCTGTAAAAGTTACGCCTGCACACGATCCCAATGATTTTCAAATGGGGCTGCGTCATGATTTTGAACCTGTTGTTATCATGGACGAAACCGGTCATATGACCGGACCGGTTCCCGATTCTTACAAAGGATTAGACCGGTTTGAAGCGCGGAAAAAAATAGTGGAGGATCTTACAGCCCTGGGTTTGCTTGAAAAAATTGAAGAGCATTCTCATGCAGTAGGGCACTGTTACAGGTGTCATACTGTTGTGGAGCCATATTATTCCGATCAGTGGTTTGTAAAAATGAAACCATTGGCACAAGGGGCTCTTAAAGCGGCTGTTGACAATGAAGTTTCTTTTTATCCGCAAAGATGGAAGAAGACTTATATTGATTGGATGGAAAATATCCGTGACTGGTGTATCTCACGGCAGATCTGGTGGGGACATCGTATCCCGGTATGGTATTGCGGATGCGGGGAAATTATCGTTTCTGAAGAAGCCCCAAAGAGATGTCCTGTATGTCAAAGTGAAAAACTGCATCAGGATGAGAATGTGCTCGATACCTGGTTTTCGTCATGGCTATGGCCTTTCTCTACTATGGGATGGCCCGATCAGAGTGCGGTTATGGATAAATTTTATCCAACCGATACCTTGATTACTGCACCAGAAATACTTTTTTTCTGGGTTGCAAGAATGATTATGGCCGGACTTCACTTTACAGGAAAACTGCCGTTTCATGATGTAATTCTTCATGGTACGGTTCGCGATAAAACCGGTCGTAAAATGAGTAAATCACTGGGCAATTCAATTGATCCACTGGAAATTATCCCGGTTTATGGAGCTGATGCACTCAGGTTTTCCATGATAATGATAACAGCGCAGGGTGCTGATGTTTATCTTGGTAAAGATACTTTTGATATCGGAAGGAACTTTGCCAACAAACTCTGGAACGCATCCCGCTTCATTCTAAGTAATATTCAGGACAAGAAACAGTTTTCTTCACTGCCAGATAAAAATGAGTTGAAAGCTGAAGACAGATGGATCTTAAGTAAACTTAACCATACGATCGAGAGTATTTGCAAAGCCCTGGATTTTTACAGGTTCAATGAGGTTTGTCATTTAATATATGATTTTACATGGCATGAATTCTGTGACTGGTATATTGAAGCCAAAAAGCCGGATCTTTATCAAAATGAAGATCCGGCAAGACGGGATAATGCCATTGCTGTTACAACGTGTGTACTGGGGACTGTCCTAAAACTGCTGCATCCGGTTATGCCGTTTATAACTGAAGAAGTCTGGTTTAATCTTTGTAAAAAAGTAAATTTTCCCGCTGTTATTGATAGTGAATCTGTAATGAATGCAAAATTTCCGGCTGCAGATAAATGTTTTATGGATAAAAATATTGAAGAAAAATTCGGATTGCTTAAAGAGATAATTACAGCTTTGCGGACAATAAGGTCGGAAAATAATGTTCCGCCGGATAAATGGGGTAATGCTCTTATTATTCCAAATGATGAAAACGTTTCCCGATGGTTGTCTTCACAGGTAAAGCTGATAAACCAGTTCTCTAAATTATCGTCAAGTGAGATCTCAATCTCTGCTCAAAAACCGGATATGGCAGGATCTGCTGTAGTAATGGGGAATCAGATCTATCTGCATCTGGAAGGGCTTATTGATATAAATGTCGAAATCGAAAGACTTACAAAGGAAATAGCGCGTGTACAAAACCTGATTGAGGCCAGCAAAAAACGGCTTCAAAACGAAAACTTTATATCCAAAGCTCCAGAAGAAGTAATAGAAAAGGAGCGTGAAAAACAGCAGGGGCTTGCAATCAATCTGGAGAAACTTCAGAAAAATCTTGCAGCTCTTGAAAACAGGCAGGTATAGTACCAATTCGGGTGCTCCCGATTCTTCATGAATGTGTGAATTGAACAGAATATTTTATTTTAACTCTCTTTTCGATCTTGAACTGGGTAAGTTTTCTTCTCAGAAAGTGGAACAGGCCAGTGCAGAGATGACAGTGCTTTTTGCACCGCTTGGTTCCAGGCAGGATCGAATACTGATGGGTATAGATGTTCATGATGATTACTGGAAATATCTTTATGTATGTGGATTGAGTACACCGCAGCCGTTTCCTGTTACCGAAAAGGTAAATTGTAACAACAGGTTCAAGGGTGAAGCATGGGGATGGAACGAAAAATCTCTTTGCGTATTAAATCAAGCCGGTGCCAGTTGTTTTCATCCCGATACCGGGATCGTTGAAAAAGTAAATTCCCGATGTTTCAGCAACTATCTCGCAAAAAAGTATGAGTGGGGAGTTGGTGGATCTAAGTTTTCGTGCGATCTGGCAGATTACACAAAGATAGTATCTTCTCTCAGTAATAACTTTCCTCTTGTTATCAAGCCCGCATATGGTGGCTCCGGTTTTGGATTCAGGCAAATTAAATCTTTGGATCAGGCAGAGGAATATTTCAGTGATATCTCTTTTTTATCGAAACATGGCGGTTATGTGGTTGAACCATGGCATGAGCGTGTTTACGATTTATCTACAAGAGTAGAAATCGGTCATGATGGTTCTGTATCACTGATTCGTCATTTGAGACCGTGTGTAAATACATTCGGCGCATTTTATGGCATTTATCTTTCTCCACAGGACCCGGTATTGAAACTGTATGAAAAAGTTCTTGAAGATACAGCACTGAGTGTTTCAAAAGAGCTGTATTCTCAGGGATACTGGGGACCTGCAGGCCTCGATTCTTTCGTATACAAAGATCATCTGACAGGATGTCACAAGATTGCCTCTGTTATCGAAATCAATGCCCGTCATGTCATGTCTGATATCGTTTTTGAGTTAAGGAATTCCTGTGCACAGGAAAAACACTGTTTTTTCAGGTTCATAAGTAGAAAAAAAGGGAAATTACCGGATAATTATAATAGTTTGAGTGAAATGCTTGGGGAAGAGGAATATAATCCGGTAACAAAAACAGGTATTATGTTGGTTAGTCCTCTTGAAGTTTATTTCAATAATAAATGGAGTAAACCGCTACGAAACGCATTTTTTATCGCTGCTGATTCGGAATCAGAGTTGTTTGAGCTGGATAAGAGGTTAAGAGAACGATTGAGAAAAAATGTTTAGATATCCCAAAACTGCTTTTCATTCCCGGAAAGATCAATGTGGTCTTGGGTTCCACAGTTTGTGATCCAGAATCGGGTAGTTTGGTTAATTTTCTTAAAAAACTCTTTTCATGTTTATATAACAAATATATTTTGAATCAAAACAGGAGATAAATATGAACTTGGTATATAAATCAGAAACAAGAGAAATTAACTTTTGGTGGCGAAGCTTTATTAACAGAGCGGTGCTGTCATAATTCTTTTCTGATGTTTTAAGTAGAAAAAATTGCAAGCCCGCTTTAAAGAGCGGGCTTTTTTTATATGCAAGAGTTCGTAGT
>DATGNN010000292.1:0-4979 GCA_035306725.1 Chitinispirillaceae bacterium
ACAATTAGGAGTTAATTTGCCAGTTAAAAGTGATCAGCATATCAAGATAATCAATAGTAATGTTGTTTCTATAGCTGCTGGAGATAATCACAGTTTTGCTATTCTGGACAATGGTTATTTATATTCCTGGGGAAACAATGAGTTTTATCAGCTTGGTGACGGGACAACAGATAACAGGAATTCTCCTGTGTGCATTATTCCTGAGCCAGGCAATCCATGATTACTTTTTAATAAAATGATACAAGAATTGAATTGTAGGTTAACTGGATTTTGATTTAGGGCTTTTGTTAGTTCACTATAATACTTTAAACTAAATCAAGATTTGCTATGTATACAGCATGAAATATTATTATAAAAAACGGCCGGAACAATGCAATTGTTCCGGCCGAATGACCAACAGATTTTTTATCTTTTTCAACTAATCAAGTGTTGTTTCCATATCCCAGTCAACCCACATGTCATTCCATTCTTCGACCGGTTGTTGAACGCGACTGTTCTGAATCTTCACAGCACCAGTGCTTCCACTGGTATCACCTTCAAATGCTCTCTTGAACATTGCGCTTGCGAGGCCGGTATCACCTGTACTGCAGTGGCCGCCGCTGTAAACTTCAAAAGCCATGTTGTCTTTTACACCAAGGGCATTCCATACCGGTGCCGCTGCCCAGGCTGAGAGTGCTTCACAGGTTCCACCAAGGTGACACCATGAGTCTTTACCATGGTTGTTTGTAAAATGAACCAGATATCTTGGAGCGATACACGCTAAAAGACAGTGTTGATCAATCGGGAGATGATTGACGAGGTCCGGGTTTGACCGGAGTTGCTGCGCTGCTGAGGTTACCCATGGTCCGCAGATACCGTTGTCTTCAAGGTTGTCGATGTTCTGCGGATATTTTGTTTGACCCTGATCAATACATTGGTAAATTGACCTACCATCACCGTGTCTGAACCACTCTCCCATACGTAAACTGGCTGCGCCGCCGCCGCCCGATTCCACTATGACAGTCATCGGTATACGGCTGAAAACACCCACTAGAAAAGCGCCTTTACCACATCCAGAACATCCAGATACCGCAATCTTTGTTGGGTCATGGCTTCCCGGATTCTGTTCCAGCACTTCAATTACCCTGTCAACCATCCATCCCATTGCAACATTCTTGTTCATGTTTCCGGATAAACAAAAAGGCTTTTGATTTTGCCTTCATAGCCGCTTCCGAATGAAAGAGTCTTTGAGTTTCTGGGCAAAATTCCTGAACTCAGGTCAATAACTGCTACATCTCCGCTGCCACTGATAGTGGCCGAAAAGTTCTCTGTTTTTGAACCCTGCTTACAGGTAATCGAAATATTGCCTCCGGACACGGATCCTGATGTTTCCTCAGGTTCAAAGGGGTATGGACCGTAAATGTATTTGGCTGCTATTGCCTGGATTTCTCTGCGGCGGTATTCCCACTGTGCTTTGGTAGTCACCGGAGTGCCATCATAAAAAGTAAACGGATCCGGGAGTTTCTCGTTTCTGGGCAGAGAGTTTAAATTGTCGGGTAAATCAGGCATGGTCCATTCAAAAGGTTCATCCGATTCAAGAACAATTTCAATATCCTCTTTTATATAAGCGTCAAGAGATACTCTTTTTGTAATGTAATCCTCTTTTGATACTACAAGAGTATCTTCAACAACTTGAGCTGTCTTTCTAAGAGTATTGTTTTGCTGTATGTTTTTAGCCATGTTGTTTACATACATCCGGCTTCCTGAATTAACCAGTCTGAGTGTTGTAACCGATTGATCCAGCGTAATATTCATCACATAAAAACCTGCTGTAAGTGAAGGAATCTCCTGTGTGTGAGTACCTGCCTGAAGCTTCCCTAAAGAGATCATGGCACTTCGACGGCCATTAGCCGTAAATATCTCAATAAATCCGTTTTTTGTTTCTGAAGTAACAGTGAATTGAAGTAAATTGCCTTTAATTCCTGCCCGCTGCGAATTCTGAATAGATAAACCGTAAGGTTTTATCACACCAACATCATGTTCAATTATAAATATCCCGTCCTGGTTGGTAGTGGTAGAAAGTGATGGCAGATTTACAAGACTTACCTCTGCACCCTCAATAGCAGATCCATTACCATCTTTAACCGTACCACTTAATGAAACCTGTGGTAAATCATCCTGAGTAAAAGCGGTTAAACAGCCAATTAGTAACACTAAAAAGCTTTTTCTTAGCATTTGAGCCTCCCAACAAAAAATGATAAATAACCTAATTACCCGTTTTTCAACTTACTGTTTTGTTATGGTTTTCGATTATGCTTCCCATCGGAGTTCGGGGAATTAATTAATCCAAGACCACCAGAGCAATAAATATAAGACTAATATAAACGTATTTAGGAACGTAACCTGATAAAATCCGCCTTATATTGCCATTTTTCGTACACCGTTTGTGTACAAAAAATGGTATCCTGGAATCTTATCCTGATAAAGCATAAATGTTCCTGGTCGCTGTTAAAGTGTTAAAGCAGTTGCTATTGCCAGATTCGCATATTACCCGTTTAATTCAAATAAAACCGATTTAGAGGATAACTTTTTTCCGGTTTGTTTAAATGGAATGATATTTGTAAAACCTCATTTTTCCGGTATTGGGTATCTATTTACTCAAGTCGTACAGATCGCTGCAAAAAGGTAATGCCTAATGAAAAAATTCCTGTTTTTTCTGGATACTGGTAAACCTGTATTAACCATTCTTTTATGCACATCAATGCTGTTTGCAGTAGAGTCCTGGAAATTCGGAGTTATGGGTGATACACAGTGGCTGGCTAATTTCTTTGGTGAAAATCCAAATAGTGTGGCAGTCGGAATAATCGGCCAGATTAATGAAGAGTTTATAAAACATGACGTAAAACTGGCTTTTCAGGTTGGTGATCTGGTAAACGACTTTTCAGAAAAAGCTTTCGATACTCGAGCCGAAATTGCACAGGAACTTATTGATACACAGATAGCTTTTTTCCCGCTTAGAGGTAACCATGAATCGGGCAGTGATGCTGCCAATTATTTTTCTACAGTTTTCCCCCAAACCTGCGGAAAAACCAATACATTTGGTGCACGAAATTTTAATTCCCCGTTTGAATCCCTGGAATGCCTGAGTTATTCATTTGATTATAAAAACGCAAAATTCATACTGATAGATCAATTCGTCAGAAAAGACAATTCCGGAAGGAATATCGACAGTAATACTATTGACCAGTTAAACTGGATAGATAGTCTCCTTTCAAACCGCTCTGCGGATACTCATGTTTTTATTTTGTCACACAAGAACCTGATCGGGCAGAACCACGGAGACGTACTGTTTGGTTCTAACCCCTCAGAGAATATCAGTGCACAAAACCGTTTTTTTCAGCTACTTGACAAATCTGGAGTGCGTTATTGTTTGTCCGGACACGATCATCTTCATCACCGCTCCATAGTTTTGAGTCCGGACCTGAAATCATCAGTAATTCAGCTTATATGCACAGGAAACAGTTATAAATATTACAGCCCGGAAGTTCCGTCAAATGATGAAAAATATTGTGAACCGTCAAGAGAACTCCCTTTAGCGCAGGAACTGTATTCAGCCGGATACTATATTTTTACTGTTGATGGTCCGCATATCACAGTTGATTACCATTCTTCACCGGTGTGCAGTAAAAGCCGAAATAATAATTCGAGCTGTATACTTTTAACCGCTCCCGATCTCGAATTCGAAAAAATGGAAACATTTGGCTATAGCCTTAATGGTAAGGATTTTACAATAATGCCTGACAGTGCTTTTACAGTTGTAGAAGACCGGTGTGACATTGATGGTTCCAAATGTACCTGTGCAAGGATCATTGATGGTAAAAACAGAAATTATTCTGTACTGTATGATGGGCGAAAAACGGTGCAAAAAATTTCAACCGGCTGGCAAACTAGTAAAGGAAATACCACTTTTGCAAGCAATATTTTAACTCTTTGGGGCATGGAAAATGAAATCGGCAGCAAAGAGAGTGACTGGTATACACTTTCGTTATCATACAACGGAGAATTAAACGGACCGCTTATTCTTGTGGCTAAAGATACCGGCGGTAAATGGGTAAATGCTGTAGAACTCAATATTGGCGGTAGTAAAAAAAAGTTTATTATTGGTGAATATAAAACCGGATTTGAGTCGGGATCTTACGGAATTGATCCCAAATCCCAAACCGTATGGGCAAGAATCAATTACGGAGGAAGTTTTGCAATACTACCGTCCTCAGATGGTGACCAGAATGGAGATGGTGTCATAGATGATTCCGATCTGGAGATAATTACATCCTTAAAAGGTAAACCGGTGTCTGAAAACAGATCTGCTGACCTGGACAATGATGGCAAGATCACAGATAATGACGTAAGTAAACTGGCAATTGTAAAACACCGCACAGGATTATAAATGTAAACTGATCAGAAGAACATTGTTAATATATCCTGAATGGAGACGATTAATTTACAACTTGTCCCGCAGTGCGGGAATGAGCCGCATAGTATCATGTGAAAAGGTTTTATGGCTGTGAAGGTCATAAGAAAATGGTGAATGGTGAATGGTGAAAAAAAGCCACAATAGTTGTCGTTGTCTGTTGTCGTTGTCGTAATCGTGCACGAGTGAATATTAAACGTTCTGGATTTGATTCTTAATCAATGTGTACGCGAAAAAGACTTGCGTAAAGGAATCGTTATTTCAGGTTTATAGAAAAGGGATAACAAATGACCTGGTTACTCCTTTTTTTGATACCAGTTTCAGAATCGAGACAGTACCAGAGCCCGTGGATGAGAATGTAAACGAATTTGCCGATTCAAGATCCTTCCTGCAGATACTTTTTCCAATTGCATTGTAAATACCTGCAGAACCACTGAATGGTGAAGAAAAAGAGATCCGGTAGTTTTTTCCATTTCCGGATCTTTTTATTGATGTCAATTGTATTTTATCAGTCTGTTGTTTTTCTTTT
>DATGNN010000293.1:0-26185 GCA_035306725.1 Chitinispirillaceae bacterium
GGTAAACTTATCTATTTTGAATCCGTCCGGATGATACCCTCTTTCAAGCTCAGAAGATCTGTAATAATTCACTGATACAGAATTAACTGTTTTTGAAGCGTTCGTATTTATACACGATAACGCCTGCTCCAGATCATCAACTATCTGTTCTACAGGTTCTATACCAACAGATAACCTTACAGTATTTTCCTTTACACCAAATGTTGTTCTTCTTTGTGGAGGCATATAGAGCATCGTTGTCAGATAAGGAATACAAATAAGAGATTCTGTTGAGCCAAGACTTACTGCATGACAAATGGTTTTAAGTCTGCTGATAAATTCTTTGGCATTTTCGATATTTTCTCCTGCCTCAAATGCCAGTATTCCCCCATATCCTTTTACCATTTGTATTCTTGCAATTTTATGCCCCTTATCTTTTTCAAGCCCCGGATAGCATACATTTAAAACTGCTGGATGCTGAGATAGATAAGTTGCTATAATCTGTGCATTTTCAGCCATTTTTGCCGCACGAATCTCGAATGTTTTCAAACCTCTTTCAAGTAATGATGCAGAATAAGAATCCAGAGTCATACCGAAAGCCTGTCTGCTGAACCATAATTTATCATAATCCTCTTTACCACATGCAATAGCACCTGCCATAAGGTCATTATGTCCGCCAAGAGCTTTAGTTGCACTATGGACAACCAGGTCGGCCCCAAGTAAAATCGGATTCTGGTGATAAGGGGTTGCAAATGTATTATCAACGACAAACATTACTGAGTGTCTTTTTGCTGTTTTCGCCATCTTTCGTATGTCTATTATTTTACAAAGCGGGTTACTTGGAGTCTCACAAAAGATCATTTTTGTTTCAGGCAATATATATTTTTCGATATCTTCAGATTCATCTGCATTAAGCCATGTAATGTTTATACCGAATCTTTCCAATGCAAGAGACACTTTATAATGCGCACCATAAACATCATGAAACAGAATAAGATGATCTCCTGCTTTAAGAAATGTCAAATATACCAGGGAACATGCAGCCATACCTGAGGTACAAACGATACAATCGTCCGATTTTTCCATTTGTGCTATTTTTTTTTCAACTTCCCTGACCGTCGGATTATCGTCACGATGATATGTATACCCGTCAATTTCTCCATCAGTGATTTTCTGAAGCACCTCAAATGATGCATAATGATAATTAACAGCACTGACTATGGGAGTAACCATCGGCTTATTGCCATAAGGAGTTAAGGGATCAGGCATTTTTTATGCTCCTTTCATTTGCACAATTCTGCATTAATCTTTCTTTTACAATAGATACTACCTGTTTAACACTGTTTGTATTTGGTAAAGAAACAGCTATTCTGTCCAGATATTTTCGTTCATTAATTATCTCAAATGATTTTTGAAAATTCAGATCAAACACCCAGCTCATCTGCAACAGTTTAAAATCATTTATAGACTTTACATTTTCTGCTTTTATCACTTTATTTTCTATGATACTTTTAATAGCAGCCTTTGATATCCTGGACACATCAGGTATTCCCATTTCAATTGCGCTGTTCATATGACAACCTGAATAATGATCAGTTACCACTCTGAGAATATCGATTTTATCTGCATCACGAAGCAGCTTTAAAAAAAACAGTGATTTTGAATTATCAGTTTCAGGAAGCGTCGCTTTGTTGTGATGTGATACTGCGAATTCTATTAATTGACGATCCTGAATCTCAAACCGATTTATTACTCCGGTTTTTCTTATTACTTCAATCCCCAGCTCTGCATGATTTTCGGTATTTGCATCAGAAAATGAATGATATCTTGCATATTGAACGAATCGACCAATATCATGCAGTATAGCAGTTATTTCAGCCAGATAACATTCTTCTCTCTTTAAATTTAGTGAATTACCAATACCCAGAATCTCTTCAACAACTTTTTTTGTATGTACAACTTTTAAACAGATACATGAATCGAATTTTTCCTTACCAATACAATATTCCTGAGTATATATTTCAAACCATTTTCTTATCCATAACAAATCTGATTCTTTTATCATTGTAATCCCTTTCAAATTTCAGAACAAGAATTACTTATTTTGCATGAAAGTACAAATTTTTTATCTTTTCCAACCTTTTCAATTACTTCTGAAACCGCATTCATTATATCCGTACTTTCGCCAGCTATAACAGTACTCATCGTACCGATATTCAAAGTAAGTCCTCTTTTTTCGAGTTCATCACAGAATGTTTTTACATACAACGAAATCTCTTGGGTACACAGCGGATAAAAGCTTAATTCTGCCTGAATCTTCATAATTTCACCTCTATAACTATAAAATCTCCACTTTTTAATCGAAAAAATTGCGCAATGGAATCAAAAATATTTTCCAGTAAAAAAAAGTGACTCTTTATTGGCAATACATAAACAGCTATTTTCATTTTTATTTTACCTATTGGTTCGATAATTTTTTTCAGTTTATCAGGCGAAAAAAGACTGGCTTCACTGTATGGTTTCTCTTTTCTGTGAATCCTTTTACGGTTTAGTCTCGATTTGGAATTCAATGTCCCGATAATTAAACGTCCTCCTGGTTTTTTAAGACATTGCATTGCCTGACTTATTACACTTTCTGTATCCTTGATAAATTCAAGTGAAGTAATCATTGTAACCACATCAAAAACACCAGATCGTATTGGCAACATTGAACCATCTGCAACAAAAAATGTTGCATTCTCTTTTATTTTTTCTTTTGAACTGTTAACCATTTGCCTTGAAATATCCAAGCCATAAACACGATATCCTAATTGAGAAAAAAACAGATCCCAATGCCCGGTTCCACATCCGATATCCAGAAGTTTTTTATATTTACCATCTTTTAAAAATTCAAGAACTGCTTTTTTTTCAAGTAAATCATACCTTTTACCATCTAATGTATCATACCAGCCATCATAAAAATCAGCTACCGAATCGAAATCGAATTTTGTCGATTTATGCATTAAACAGAAAAACTCCCGAATTATAAAATACTCGAAACTTGTAAGATATTGTAATATGGCATTTTACTTAATATAAAGTACTTTTAAGACATCTTATTCTGATAACTTCAGTGTTTCTTCTATCAAGTTTTGCGGTATTTCTATTACTTATATGTTTGCTACAAGTTTACTGAACTGGGACTTGTAATTTTTTACGGTTTGCATCATGACTTACTGAAATATTTTTTTCAATATATAAAATAATCGTTCCAAAATTTACATACAAAGAAGCTGGTGATTTTACGATTCTGTTACTTATTCCCTTTGTTCCTGTAAAAACAGGTTTCCCATTGAGTTGATACTCCAAACCTGAAGACACTACACATGCTTCACTACCCCAAACAATAATAGAAACGATTGCTCCCAAAGGTCCTTCAAAACTGCATTTATGATTTTGACCGAGTGCTATTATCAAACCACCTGGTGTTGCCATACCTATTCTACCTGGGTATTTCGCAAGAAGAGAAATGTTTCCAAGTGTGTGATCAAATCTTTTGCCCATTCCACCTATAATAGTAACTTGTTCACATTTTCTTTGGAAGGCTATATCTACTGCACATTCTGTATCAGTTTTATCTTTTTTCGTCGGATATGTTATACGTTCAATACCATTTGTTAACAAATCTGATGTTGAATCAATTGAATCCATATCGCCAACAATCAAATCAGGTTTTATTCCTAATGACAGACAGTTGCTAACACCTCCATCAGCAGCTATTACCAGTTCGCATTTTATAGTACCATTGCAATATGAAGATAGTGGAAAACCTGAATCTATTTCTCCATTAGCAAAAATACAAGCATTCATATTACCTCACATATTTGCATGTTTTTATGAATTCCATAAGCTTACTAAATGCTTAATGCACCTTGTGGACACGTAGATACACACACACAACATTCAATGCAATTATCACCAATAATTGCTTTACCATTTTTTATTTCGATAATTTCCATAGGACAAGCATCCCGGCATTCGCCGCAGCCATTACATTTTTCAGTATCAATCTTAACAGCCACAACAAACTCCTTTCATTAATTTTTTTGAGGACATTATTATGTCAGTTTATTCAAATTTTATCCAAGTTACAATTATTATTAATCGCACAAAAGTGTTACAATCGTACGATTTCGACAAACTGGTTAAATTGAAATGATCTACCTGCGAGTTTCATCATGCAGTAAATTTATAGAGTATATTTAATTCATTTCTAAGCAGGTAATTGAAGTATCACAGAATGATTTTAAAAGTTTACCGATAAATCATGTAAATTTTTCATAAATTGCTGGTTTTAGTTCTCACACCCCGGATTTCCGCAAAATGTATCTCTGCCACAACACGGTTTCTCTCTTCCACACCGGGTTGGATTTGACGAAAAAGAAGACGGATAATCATTTGCATGAAATCCACTGCCTTTGAGGATCATGCCTGCTCCCTTACCTATAAGGCGCTTTACAGTTCCTCCGCATGATGGACAACTGGATAAGGGCTCATCAGTCATTTTTTGATATTTTTCAAACTCCTCGCCACAATCGTTACAAACATAATCGTAAGTTGGCATTTTTAAACCCCATATTTTTTTTACTTTTCCTTATCACAAATAAGTACACCATCAAGATGATCTATTTCATGTTGTAATGCTCTGGCAAATAAACCGTCTGCCTCAAAATGTATTCTTCCTCCTGTAACCGTTCTTGCCTTGATTTCAATAAACCCTGTACGTTCAACACTGAAAACCTGTCCGGGAATACTCAGGCATCCTTCTTCTTCGCAAATAATGTCATCTGAGCAACTAATAATCTCAGGATTCGGCAGAAGAATTACCCGTTTATTGATTTCCACCACAATTGCCCGCAAAGAAACTCCGATTTGAGGAGCAGCCAGCCCGATTCCACCAAATTTTTTCATTGCCTTATGCATATTATTCATGAATTTATTTAATTTATCTGAAAAATTTGTAACCGGATCACATTTTTTTCTTAGGACTTCATCACCCAAAAAACAGAGAGATAAAGGTTTTTCCGGAAAATCAGTTGTAAAAAGCTTGTCAATCTCTTGAGAATTATCCATTACTACTACCCTTCAAAAGCCGGTTTTTGGAATCCACGCAAACAACTTTCGGGATATGTCTTTGCGATTCATCTTCATCAATACTGCAATAAGCAATTATAATAATGATATCTCCAATGGAACCAAGCCTTGCAGCAGCACCATTAAGAATTATATCACCAGTACCGGCTTCAGAAGATATGGCATAAGTTATCAATCGTGAACCATTTGTTACATTAACAACATGTACCTGCTCATAAGGGATTATATTTGCAGAATTGAGCAAACAATTATCGATCGTTATACTGCCCTCATATTGAAGATTGGACCCGGTAATTGTTGCACGATGAATCTTTGACTTCAATACAGTTATTTGCATGTAACAATCATCCGCGAGTCATTACCTGTCCACATTTCGGACATTTTTTCTGATTACATGGTTGCCCCTGCTGATGCGGCTCTCTGTGTCCACAAGCAGGACAAACACAATCACCGCCAGGTCCGGCTCCACTACCACCCATTCGTCCATTTCCCATATTTACCTCCATTTTTTTATTTAAGTTTCCTTAGAATCGTAAACTTTTTCTAAAACATTTTGTTTTATTACAAATGATCCAACCGGAAAACCAATATCCCTTGCAATAACGGGACATTTTACCTGAAGAAGAAAGAATATTTTTTTGTCTTTAATATCACTCAGAGTTTCAAAATTTCCCTGACCCTTGGCAATTATAAAATCTGCATCATGAAATTCTTTTCTGAACTCTTCTGAACATTCATCAAGTACAGTACCCGGTATATCTGCTCCGTTGGAAATTACCCTGAATTCATCTGCCAATCCAACATCAATCGCATCTTCCATTGTAGCATCATTAATTACAGGAAACCCCCGTACCGCACATTTAATTTTATGTTTTGGGAGATCTTCCAAAAGGTAACGGTCAAAAACAATCTCACCCGCATTATCACACAAAAACAATATTCTGTCTGCTGAATCTATCGACTTTTCCAACTCTTTTACTGCTGAAGAATCAACAGTTTGTTCCAATGCCTTATTAAAACAAAACAACACATCGCTTTCACACAACTGGTCATTTTTTCCAAAATCGATAATATTTGCAGCAATTGCCAGTTTTATCTTTTCTTCAAAACGACCAGGTCCGCTACTTACCTTTTTTTGCAGTTGCGGTAAAATGTCAAGAGCGAATCTGTTAAACCGCTGCTTGTCTTTTACATACAGATCTTCACCAGTCACAGTATTTCTTATTAATCTGTAAATGTTTTTGGCTGTAACCGGTGGAGGCAGACTGAAATCAATTGACTCCATCTGTTTAAATACCTGACGCATAACAGATTCTGTCTGAGAATCGGATGCTTCAGACCGTCTTAATGTCCCTAAAGCCTGTTTAACAAAACATGGCAAGCAATCATAAAAAGTTTTCATAATTTTTGTTATAATAAAATGGAACTGCACATGCATTTGATTCATGCACAGCTCCACTTCAGGTCAATTGTCCCCTTTTCCAAGTTCACTAATACGTTTATTAATACTTTCGAGTGCTTCACTAAAATATTTCGCCTGGTCCTTTAATGCATCAGCCTCATTCTGTGCAGTGGCAGGCTGCATATATGGCTGAGCTGGATATACAGGAGCAGTATAAAAGGGATCAGCCCATCTGTTCCTCCATCCCATTCCAAATCCACGTCCCCGACCACGTCCCTGGCCAGTTCCACGGCCAAAACCCGGATTCACAAACCCTGGCCTTGCATACCCTGCACAATATCCCATACCTCTTCCTGTCATAGGGCCCATACCCATTGGTCCAGTTCCATTTCCACCTGGCATAAAAACCTCCTTGAAAAATTTAATACAAATCTTTGATTTTGTTGCATCTCTAAAACCAGATTATTTCAGTTGTGCTTATATGCTAATACCATGCCTGAAAATAAAAGCCTGTTTTTATCAAATTAGAGCAGTTTTATCAGTTATAATCTTTCTTTCTTCGTTTGCTTCAATGCAACAAAGGCAATGTTTCATTGCTATTTTGCAACACTTCTGGATTTGCATACAAATAAAAAACCAGCTGATATCTGATTTATTAAACCCAAATCACCTAATTTTACGCCCTTACTATTGATCTGAATATTACATGATCCACCAAGATTTAAAATTGAGGCAGAATATTTGCACACACACACCTGATCATTACTATATTATTTTTGATAATTACGAAAGCAGATTATATGGCTAAAGAACAAAATGAATTTCCTGAAAGCTTTTTTGATCAAATAACCAAAGCAAGAGAGGTTCTTGATATTGGTGAAAATGCAACAATGGAAGAAATAAAAAACAGTTTTCACAAAAAAATTCTTTTCTGGCATCCAGACAAATGCAAGCTGCCTCCCGAAAAATGCAGGCAAAACTCAACAGTCATAATAGATGCTTATAAAACAATTATGGATTATTGCTCACATTACAGGTTTTCATTTAAGCGTAAGGATGTTGAAGCTCATGCGCCATATGAAGATTTATGGTTTAAACTATATGGACATGATCCGATGTGGGGATCTCCTGAAAAATAAGTTGCATATTCAGGATAAATTGTACATTTTTTATACAATAGCTGTCATAAATAAGATCAGCCTACAGCTATCCAGCCTGATGATTGGGCAAAATGCTGGAACCAGAATAAATAGGCCAATTTCTGTTTTTAAAATTATCAGTTATTTAAAACAGTATACACTTACAAGACTCAGTCTACTTAAACCCGTAGAATATGATACTCCTGCCTGATTCGAATATTATTTTGGGACAGAAATGATTGTAATAACATTTGACCTACAACATTGTTTTTTATGAACACAAGAAAAAACTGTTTACCGGTATCAGCTGTAATTGTACACTTTCGGACATTTGAATTAACACAGATGGCTGTCTGGTCACTTAAGAGTCATTATCCGGATATGGATCTGGTCGTTGTAGAGAACAACTCATCTGACGGCTCACTGGACAAATTGATGCAACTTGCTGACACAGTAGACAAAGTATCCATTTTGCCAATGGACAAGCATGTTCATCATGGCCCTGGAATGAACGCCGGTATTCTTAAATGCCATAACGAATGGGTTCTGATATGCGATTCGGACTGTATAGTATACAGGCCAGGTGTTATTGAAACCATGTTTTCAAAAATTTCGGATACCACTTATATGGTTGGTGAAATGCATAAACTTGACAAAAATGGTTTTTTTGCAGACAGCCGTACAGATCCGGTAATCAGCTATATTCATCCGCATTTTGCTCTGGTACGAAAAAGGTTTTATATAAAGCTGCCTCCATTTGAAAAACATGGAGCACCATGCCTGAATAATGAAATCCAGGCCAGAAATATGGGTTTTGATCTGATTGAATTTCCTGTAAGTAAATATGTATATCATATCGAAAGAGGTACTGTTGACAAATGTGGGTACGGCCTTGGTATTGCCGGTCAGAAACTGAAAATTAATAAATTTCTGAATCGAATTTCAGGAGCATTCCGGAAATAGTTCAACCGAAAATATCATGGGATGTTTTTTTGCAATGAGTTTTTCTACAAACATGTCCTGTCCTGACTATGAACTTATAGTGTGACTAGTGTGACAACATCAGAACTCAAGAAACAAGGTCACCCTGAACCAGGTCATTAACTGGATCAATATTTTACAACACCATTGAGATGTTTTGAGTATCCAAATATACGTGCACGTGGGCGAAGCGGTCTGTCTGCAGATAACTTTCCATATAACGAAAACTGCAGAGCCGTCGAGCTTGCGTATGCGGGAAATCGCTTTGCCATGCTTGAAGACTTTATTTATGTTTTAAAACTGCTGATTTCTTGAAAAACTTCAACAGATGTTTTTTGAGAAATCAGCAGTGTTTTATACATGTCTGGCTTCAATCCATGTTTTTGCCAATAATTCATCACCTGAATTATAATTGCGAAATTCAATTCCGGTAAAAAATCCTGATACGCGAACGATGTACCCAATACAAGGGATGTCAGTGACCAGAACATACCTTTCTATATTCCGGAGGTGTTCTTTGGCAAATCGGAACCGTTCACTGAGAGCACTGGGTAGAGGCCAGGCCATTTTAGGCATTCGAACAAAAATACGCACTTTACCATACCTTGAAATCCCTTCACGAAGCTCGTTAAACACCTGTATATTTTCTTGTTTCGTCATTTTCCCACGGGCTTCATATGCGTATATATTTCCATTACTCCAATCAAGTTTCTTAATCATTTCACACTCCCGGATTTAATGGGAATAGTTACAGAATCTTATAATTCAGTTTATAAATCTGTGATGCACAATGTATGCCAATGAATGTAAATCTAAAATGATACTACTATTTACCTTGAATTTTCGAGAGCGGCATTTGGCGCAAGACTGGTCTTTATGGCTGTGAAGATCATATCTGCTAAAATTTTTATTCTCTGCTCCCGGTATTGTGTCTTTAACGTTCAGCCCTGTGATAATTCCCGGGAGATCGAGTTCTTTACGCGGGGAAAACAGTTCATCACCAACGGTTTTGGTTGACAAGTAAACCTTCGTAAATTTTCTGCTTCAGATAACCTTATCTGAGCTGATTAAAAACCCACTGACAGAACCAGACCTCTATTACCTTCCAGATCATAAATTGGACGAAACGATAGATTAATTCTTTTACTTGCTTTATTTATTCTTGAAGCAGGGGCGATTGCGGCTATTGCGCGAAAAACTTCACCTGTTCCTGATGCCAACACCCCTAACACACTCATAAAAGGAACACCTGCGCCATAAGCAACTAAATTTGTTATTAAACTCATACCGACAAACGACCAGCTTACTGCATAATAACTCCAGCCTTTTGCCTTGATCTCGATATTTTTATCATCCATGACCACACCAGAAGAAGCAATTGATTTCATCATTATCGACTCACCAATACATGATGGTACCGGACCAAAAAGATCAAATGCAAGACCGGGTATTAGCAATCCAACTCCCAAACCTTCATTTTCACCTGATACAAGTATTACCGTACCTACGATTTCCAGTATTTTTCCTGAAGTCCACAATAACGAACCTGTTGCCCCTAATGATTTCGCTGCAGATATTTTGCGCTGTAATTCTGTGGATGAAATAGAATTTATTTTTGATTCAGGCTGAATCTGCTCGGTTACACTCAGATCCATTGTTAATAGTGGCAAGCTTGTACTATCCCCGTAAGAATTACAAACAAAAATCAGTATCGTTATAAAAATCAGATTTGAAAAAAAACAACGGTTCATTATTACCTCTTGTATAAACAAAGAATATTAAATATTATGGTAAACAGAAAAAAATAATATGAATTTTAATTCACATCTTTCCTTATTTATATCTTTAAAACCAAAACAGGATTATTGCAATATGGTTTGTATATATTTTGTTTATTTAAAAATAGAACATGATTCCCGGAACTATTTCGAATCCTAAATGTTGGAATTCATCAGGGTACCTGACTTGATAATCCAGTTTCTCTTCCTGGTATTTTAATTCTGTAATTCCCCACGGTACACAACAATCCATTGTCAGTACAACATTTCGGCTTAATCGCAATTCTGTTCCAACAAGCCCTTTGATACCAAATCCACTTCCAGATAAACGCGTTTGCGAATTATCACATTTGATATAGGCAATAGTATATGCCCCGTACCCGCCAGCACCTAATCTTATTGAAAATCTATCTCTGTTAAAAACACGACACCACAGATTCAAGCCACCCATCGCAGTGAGAGTGTTAACATGCAAATCTTCTAATACTCCCCCCCTGAAACGAAACAGTTTTCCAGCCCACATACCCTGGGCAAATGGTGCAGCCTGAAAATAATTACCAATATCAAATGTACCATTCAAAGTCATGAACAGACCAGGCCCGATTTTTTTCTTATCAACCGGTACATACATTTTTTCTTCCATTATTGAATTCCAGACATCAGATACAAAATCATTGAATTCTTCTGGACGATGGAACCTTATTCCGGCCTGAACGCCAATACCACCCTTCAACAAACGGTTATCCTCTTTGATCTGGGATCCGGTCCATACTTCTGTTGTTTGCACAGGGTTTTCGGTTTCGAGTTGAACCAGCTGTAATTCTTCCTGCTGCTCTGTGCTGTTTTCTGCAAGCTGAGCATTAAAGCTCTGCGACTGAACATAATTAACCAAAATTATCATTGCCATAAAAAAAACATGTATGCGTCTTCTCATACTATGCATGGTAAATTCCTTCCCAAATAAGCCTGTAAAATAGAAATAAATTTATATTTGCAATTTTGAACATATAATATATATTAAAGTACCGATATAAGAAAACAATCTTGTTTCGCGAATTAAAAGCGAACTGTTTTTATTCTTAAAGTCTGAATGGCGAAATATAAAATTATATCTACCGATAATTTAATCACTTGTTTTATGGAGTTAATATAAAGGAGGCAAAATGCGTAAGTACATTTCGTGCGTATACGCGGTTATAATCAGTGTTTTTGTATTATTTAATTTTAATTGCGAAAAAGTTCTTCTCCCTGTCGATTCGGACGATCACATTGAATACCTCCAGGGAAATACAAATGCACGTGTTATTTTAAAAGTATTGGACAACTACACTATGTCCCCAATAGCTGGAGTTAAAATTTCAATAGTTGGAGTTGATTCTTCTGTTTGCAATTCAAACGGTATAGTCATTTTTGATTCCATAAAGGTTGGTTCATATCTGGTGAGTTGTGATAAGGATGGTTATGAAAACACACTCCAGAATTTTAATCTGGTTATTGATTCCAATAGTAATACTGTTCCGGTTGTATGCCAATCAACAGACGTTCTGTTTATGGCACGCAAAGGAGTAACAGTCAGAGGCAACATTTATTACGAACAGGACGAACAGAAATACCTTGCAAACGGAACTACTGTAGAATGCCGACTGACAAATTCATCAATGTTTTTCGAAGAACCAGTGTTAACCGCCAGTTCAAAAAATGGGAACTATTCTTTCAACAATTTACCGGAACATTCTGACTATATTATTACCGTTCTGCCATTTGCTACTAATGACAAAACATACAAGCAGGATAGTCTTGTTTTAGTTAAGGGTAAAAGTGTTAAAGATACACTCCGTGCAGAAGACATAATTCTTGAAGAATCCACTGATGGTAACTTTATTGTTCTGAAACATAATCTGAATAAATTCACTGTAAACGATTCATTGGTAATAGAATTTTCCGAACCAGTTGACACTGATCTTATCGAACCGGATAGTATAAATGTTTCAATAATTACTGGATTTGAAACAAACCCTCAATCCAGAATTCTGACAAAACAGATCTGGCGTAATGACAATCGTAAACTTGTGATTATTCCGTTTGATGGTGTATGGATTTATAATCAGGACTACATATTGGAAATAAGAGAAATCAGGAGTGTTTCGGGTAAGCCGCTCAAAAATACAGATTTCCTGCCTTACATTTTTTCAGCAAATATGAGTGGAAAACTGGATGATGTAAAAAATATCAATTATCGGGTGGGTTCCAACGACAGCATCAAAGCAGATTTTAATACCAATCGAATTACATTATACTGGTCAGAACTCTCCAATGCGACATCTTATCATCTCTACACAAAAACTTCTGAAGATTCTGTGTGGACTTTTCAGGAAGAAGTTTTGGATACCTTTCTCACAATACAGACAACTGGAATGTTCAATGAAGGTAAACACATGAAATTTATTGTGCTCGGTAAAAACAGCACTTCAATTTCATCTTTCGAAACCGCAGAAGTTCTCACCGTACGTGATGAAACCTCGCCAAGGATATCATCAGGGATTTCATTCAGTTATGGCTTTGACAATTCTGACAATATTTATGATACTATAATCGATATTGAGATCTCGTCCTTGTATTTTCCTGAACCGATGGACACTACAGAAAAGCCTTCTTTGACAGTTACTGAAAACAGTAATGTAAATGAAACGTATGGAGATCCTCAATACACCATAGATCCTCAAAAAAGTTCATGGATCTGGACATCCAGTCGAAGCGGTGTAATGCGTGTTGTAATTGATGCACAAAAAGATGGTACTTACGATATATTGAAAATCGACTTTACCTCAGTTTCAGACCTGGCTGGTAATAAAGCAGATACAGCTCAGGGAGCAGGGTATATTACAATTGATACCCGATACTGAAGAATCGAGTATGCCTAAGTTGTTAAAAACCTCTGTTCCCCGGGAACAGGGGTTTTTTTGTACTAAAGAGCAGTAAAATATTCACATAACGATTTTTTTGATGAGCCCGCCAATACAGATCAACATAAATATTTTTCAAAATGCACAGTTTCCTGCCTGAATAGTTATTACAAAATACCGATTTTTTTCACGTTCCATTTCGGCCAGGCTTATTTTTAAACACATTTTCAAGTCTTTTAATAAAACCTGACAGGATTTTAAGATGTCTTTATCATATAGTACAAAAAAATCGCTCGCAAATCATTTCCATGGCCCTGGAGGTGGGCTGGAAGTTTTGCAAATTGCAATCCCGCTGTTTATATCTCAGGCGAGTGAAACGGTAATGATGTTTACAGACCGGCTTTTTCTCTCAAAACTTGGACCAGAACAGATGTCTGCAGCTATGGGTGGAGGTATAGCCAGTTTTCTGTTTGTAACTTTCTTTGTAGGTCTTATCGGGTATTCAACTGCAATGGTTGCACAAAGATTAGGTGCAAACAGATCAATAAAATGTGCTCTCATTACCAGCCAGAGTCTCCTTGTTTCACTTATCGCTTATCCAATAATACTGTCATTTATTCCTCTGGCAAAATTTCTTTTCGTTAAAGCTGGAATATCTTCAGAACAGCTTACTTACCAAATTCCCTACTTTGAAATATTAATGTTTGGGAACATTACCTTGCTGATGCGAAACAGTGTAAGCAGCTTTTTTAGCGGTATTGGAAAAACACGCATTATCATGATCGCAAATATGGCCGGCATGGTGTTTAATGTCGGTATAAACTATGTGCTTATTTTTGGGAAATTTGGATTCCCGAAGTTAGGTATTCACGGTGCAGGTTACGGAACAGTTATTAGCGGCGTCATCAGTCTTTTAATCTTGTTTACTGCATATTTCAGAAAATCTAACAGACAGAAATATGGTGTCTCGAAAAGTTTTCATTTCAGCAAAATTCTTTTAAAAGAATTACTTCACTTTGGATACCCTGCCGGTTTGGAGTTTTTTTTGAATCAGATCGGTTTTACACTAATGATCATGGCATTTCATTCCCAGGGTACGGTTGTTGCAACAGCAGTTACTATCGCATTTAACTGGGATATGGTTTCTTTTATTCCTCTTATAGGTGTAAACATTGCCGTTACAAGCCTGGTAGGGCGTTATGTGGGAGCAAGAGATCTTGAGACTGCACATCGATCTACCATTTCCGCACTGAAAATGATTCTTTTCTATTCGATTTTGCTTTTAATTCCTTTTGTTTTTTTTACTGAAACGATGGTAAGCCTTTTTCTTCCTGCAGAAGATTCATACCAGTTGGATCAGATCCATGATCTGGCTGTGTTTATGGTTCGGCTCATAGCATTGTACATTGTCACTGATGCAATTTTTATCGTATTCAGCGGTGCACTCAGGGGTGCAGGCGACACATTCTGGACCATGGTGATATCGGTGTCCATGCACTTGATGTTTGCATTATCAGCATTTGGGATGTTTTTTATATTCGGAGCTTCTGCCAAAACTACCTGGATAGTAATTATAATATTGTTTGTTATGTTCGGACCGGTTCTTTATTTACGTTATCGTTCGGGACACTGGAAAAAGAAACTGTTATCTGGTTCAGCTGAGGATAATGTATCAGGCCAAACTTCAATACATACTATTAATTAACTTGCTTGATACCAGGTGCTGTTTTTACAAGAGCCAGTTCGACAGGTTTTCAATTTTACCCGGATCATTAAGGTAATTTTTGAAAAAGTTGTTTTTTTTTCAGATTTAATGAGAATCTGTCGCTATTTTTGGTTGATGCCTTGACGTTTATCTGTAACGACATCATTTTTCTTAATATGCCGACACTACTATCAAAACCTTATCAATAGACTGGCATGTAATGTATAAACAGGAAAAACATAAAAACGAACAGATGCTACTACTGCCTGAATTATTTTTCACTACCTTTTTTGTTTTTGATTCTAACCAGCGTGTTTTATTACCAGACTTTCAGATATCACTATGACCAAAAAGCTAAACATCTCTTATCTTAAATCCGGTGGGCTTATCACAAATTACTACTGCTCATCCTCCTGCAGTCACTGCCTGTACAGATGCTGCCCCAAATGGCCTGAAAAATATATTGACCATAAAACAGCTCTCAGAAATCTTGAAATTATTAAATTACTCGGATGCGACTCTATTCATATCGGAGGCGGTGAATCATTTCTGAATATCCCGGAACTCATAAAAGTTGTTGATCAGATTAATAAAATGTCTATTAATATTGAATACATAGAAACCAATTCCTCCTGGTTCAAAAATTCCAAATCTGCAGAAGAAACCCTTTGTATCCTTTTAGACCATGGTGTTAAAAATTTGTTAATTTCAATAAGCCCTTTTCATAACGAGTTCGTTCCTTTTGTTAAGGTTAAAAATCTAATAAACTCTTGTTATAAAACTGGAATACATCCATTTTTCTGGATTCCTGATTTTTTACCGGAAATCTGCAGCCTGGATAACAGTTGCGTTCACAGCCTTGAAGAATATGAAAACCTTTTTGGAGCAGAATATATTTCACAAGCTTTAGACCGTTATATGATTTGTCCTGGTGGAAGGGCTCAAAATTTATTCAGCAAATACAGAAAACGACATACAATCAATAGAATTTTTGCAGCGGAATCCAATTCCCGCTGCACTGAATTATCCCGCACCGATCACTTCCATTTAGATCTTTTCGGTAATTTTATTCCTGGCTTATGTTCAGGACTTTCGATTGAGGTAAATGACCTGGGAAAACAGTTATCTCCTGATAAATATCCGATTATTAGCAGCCTTTACTCTCATGGAATCAAGGGATTCTTTTATTATGCAATGGAAGAATATGGGTATGTTGCAAATAAACCATCATACTCTTCCAAATGTGAGCTCTGTTTTGAAATTCGTAAATTTCTTGTAGCTGAAGCAAAAATCTCATCAAAAGAACTGTTACCCTTGGAATTCTATTTCAGTTGAATTGTAACCGTGTCTCAGTCGCATTGTTTTTCGTTTTCAACCCTGATTATCAAGCTGAAACCATACGAGGGTTTGAAGCAGATTCAAGATCGAAATACTCAGAGTGAATGAATTTAATTAATTTTATTATTTGCACATATGGAGGAACCATTATGCCTTTTCCAGCTCTTACGATAAAACTTCCCGGTTGGGTCGACAGCTTTTTATCTTCAAAACCGGATACTTTCCCAACTATTGAACAACGAATGGAACTTGTAATCTCGTTATCCAGACTAAATATTCAACACAAAACCGGTGGTCCATTCGCCGCTGCCGTTTTTTCAATAGATACCGGCAAGCTGATAGCCCCTGGTGTCAATATGGTTGTAACCTCCTCATGTTCGGTTGCCCATGGAGAAATAGTAGCCCTCTCTATTGCTCAGAAAATTTCAGGATGTTTCGATCTGGGAGCTCCTGGCCACCCAGAGTATGAACTTGTCAGCAGCACAGCCCCATGCGCCATGTGCCTCGGAGCAATTCCCTGGTCGGGAGTAAAACGGCTGATATGTGGTGCCCGTGATGAGGATGCCCGGTCGATTGGATTTGATGAAGGTTCCAAGATGAGCAACTGGATTGAAGAACTCGAAAAACGGGGTATCTCTGTAATAAATGATGTATTACGTTCAGAAGCCGCATCTGTATTAAAATGTTATCGTGATTCTGGTGGTTCGATTTATAATGGCAGACAGGATTCGAATTTAACCTGAATGGAGACGATTCCTTTACACAATCTGCTTCGCGTACATTGTATTAAGAATCAGATCCAGAACGCTTAATATGAAGTTATACGATTACGACAACTACAACGGTGAAAGATAGATATGACCTTCACAGCCCATAAAACCCTTTCTGCAGTAGTGCTGAAATGCAGCTCATCAAAATTAATCGTCTCCATTTAGGTTTTAAAAATATGCAACTCTATCGGCATTAACTTTGCACTCCTTATGAATCAAAAGGAGTAAAATGGATCTGTTTGGTAAAGTTGTTATTATTACAGGAGCATCTGAAGGCATTGGAGCAGCTACTGTCAAAGCTTTTGCTGATAAAGGTTCCAGGGTTGTATTAGCCGCACGAAATGAATCCGCTCTCAGAAAGCTTTCCAGAGAAATTGATACAGATTATTCACTGGTTGTTCCCACAGATATAACTCGACCCGATGAAATTAATGAGTTGATTAATAAAACAGTTGATTACTTTCAAAAAATCGACATTTTGATAAACAATGCAGGAGTAGGTCTTCCTGGAAAAATTTCAGATCTGAACATTTGTGATTTTTTATATGCATTGAAAGTAAACACACTGGGTCCGCTTGATATTATGCAAAAAACAGTTCCTGTAATGGTTCAAAATGGCGGAGGTATAATTGTTAATGTCTTATCAATGGTAAACCGTTTGATTTCTGTCGGATCAGGAGGTTACCGTGCAACCAAAATGGCTCTTGAAGCAATATCGGATTCGGCTCGTCTGGAATTAAAAAAGCATAATATCCGAATTTTTTCAGTGTATCCGGGCTTGACTTCAACACGATTTCAAAAAAACAGTATTGGCAGCACCGCCTCTCCTTTACTTTTTCAACCCAGAGGACGCTCACCGGAATTTGTTGCTAAAAAAATTGTAAACGGAATTCGTACAAATTCCTGGAACATCTACATGGGTATTGAAGGAAGACTTGGAAGTTACCTGTATCGCATTTGCCCATCAGTTATCGACAGAATAAACGACATCCGCAAAAGAAGGACAAAATTTATGCATTGCTGTTTCTGTTTTTTCCTGAATTCACTATTGTGAAATTGCCCCGGAGTTAATCTATGTACAAAGAAAAAATCCTTCTTGGAGCACTTCATATCGCAATCAGCATTATCTACATAGTTATTTCTGCAGCTATCTGTGGGATTCTTTACAGTTTTGATTTCTTCGACGGAAAAGAAACTCCACCCCAAATAATACATGTAACCGGAGCCGTTTTAAGCTTCTTTCTCTTTTTAATCTCTTTATGCGGAATCACAAGCGGCATTGGCACAATGCACAACAATCAATTTTCAAATATTATTACACTTATTCTGGGATGTGTCGATCTGATTTTTATTCCAATCGGAACTGCTGTTGGCATTTATACTATCTGGGTCTTTATGAAAAACGATATTTCACGTAATAAACCAAACCATGATAAAAAAGAAACCGTCATCAACGAAAATGAACTACCCGATTACCACCATGTTTCATCACCAATCATTGATTCAATTTCAAGCAGGGAGGAGGAATGTTCTGAGTGATACTAAACGCACAATAACCTGGTCTTCAGATTGCCAGAATGACATCTTCTTACTTTTAAACCGGGAATGGCTTATTACCAACGGACTTGGCGGGTATTCTTCAGGAACACTGGCCGGAGCATTAACCAGACGATACCATGCACTTCTTGTAGCAGCACTTGAAGCACCTTATGGCCGAACAGCATTTCTCAACAACCTTCTTGAGCGTGTTGATTTTATAAACGGCACTCATTTCTATCTGGGAGCAGAACAACCAATTGACGAGCAGATTATTGTTCGTTGTGCACCACATCTTGCCGAATTTTCACTTATTAATGGTATCCCCTCCTGGAAATATAATATCAATGATACTGTCATCGAAAAAAAAATATTCATGCCACATTTACAAAACACAGTAATAATAAGTTATACGGCAGTCAAAACACCTGCTCCTGTGACAATAAACCTGCGCCCCTTTATCCATATCAGACCACATAATGCACCATTTGGAGCAAGCCTGATTAAACATTACCTTCTTACCGCTGATGGCAGCAGGTATGAAATATATGGTGACAGTAAATTACCTCATTTAAAACTCCTTCTTGGCGGAAATAACTCCAGATTGATTCTTGATGGTGGGACCACACAGGAAATCATGCACGTAATTGAAGCAGAACGTGGTTATGATGCACTTTCTTCATTATGGACTCCAGGTTTTTTCTCGGCCAACCTCTCAGATGGTGAATCTGTCACTCTCACTGCATCATGTGAACCATGGAACACTGTTATGGCAATAACACCTGAACAAGCACTCGAATTGGAATCAGCAAGAAAACATGATTTAATTAAACAAGCCGATGAAAGTTTACACAAGGGGTTACCGGCCGAATTGATCCTTGCAGCAGACCAGTTCATCGTATCAACATCAGGAAGAAAAACTGATTCTGTATGCAGTCATACAGCCGGTGATGAACCCAGGTCCATTATCGCCGGATATCACTGGTTTACCGACTGGGGCCGTGATACAATGATAAGCCTCGAAGGACTTACACTGGTTACAAAAAGGTTTACTGAGGCAAGATGGATTATTCGTACTTTCAGCCGATATATACGTAACGGCCTTTTACCAAATCTGTTTCCTGAAGGGGAAAATGATGGTTTGTATCACACTGCAGATGCGACCCTGTGGTTTTTCCATGCCGCTTACAGATATTTTTCTTATACAAATGACCTGGAAACGGTTGAATACTTGCTTCCTGTTCTCATAAACATTTTTAATCATCATGTAGATGGAACGCTTTATGGAATAGGCATTGATAATGAAGACGGATTGCTTAGACAGGGACAGAACGGATATCAGTTAACCTGGATGGATGCAAAAGTCGAAGACTGGGTTGTCACTCCAAGAGATGGAAAAGCAGTTGAAATCAATGCGCTATGGTACAACTGCATCAGAATACTTGAAAGATGGATCTCGGAATTAAAAGGTACTGAAGCATCAAAACCTTATTCCGATCTTGCTGATAAAGTGTTTCAGTCTTTTAACAACAAATTCTGGTACGATGATGGTGGTTATCTTTATGATGTTATAGATGGCAAAAAAGGAAACGATACAGATTGCCGTCCGAATCAGGTATTTTCGTTTTCTCTTGATTATCCTGTTCTGGAACCAAATAAACGGTCCGATGTTCTCGATGTAGTTCAACAAAAACTGCTTACCCCCTTTGGGCTTCGCTCGCTGGCCCCCGGGCACATCGATTATAAACCAAGATATTTTGGTGATCTCAGGGCAAGAGATGCAGCCTATCATCAGGGAACCGTTTGGGCATGGCTGACGGGTCCATTTATTGACGCATGGCTAAGGGTGCACAATGGTGATAAATTGGGAGCACGTAAATTCCTTGAATCTTTTGATAATCACCTCAGTGATGCCTGTGTAGGATCTATAAGTGAAATCTTTGATGCAGAAAAACCATTTATCCCAAGAGGTTGTATTGCACAAGCCTGGAGTGTGGCAGAAATTTTGCGTAGCTACTATAAAACTGCATAAAATACATTTCCCTCAATCAGAAGGATAATCACATGCATGTCGCCATTCTTGCACCGGTTGCCTGGCGTACTCCTCCAAGGCATTATGGCCCGTGGGAGCAAGTTACTTCAAGCCTTACAGAAGGTCTTGTAGACGCTGGTATTGAAGTTACACTTTTTGCGACCCGTGATTCTTTAACAAAAAGTACTCTGGACTCAGTCATACCAACCGGGTATGAAGAAGACCAGACTATTGATGCAAAAGTTGCTGAAGCACTTCACGTTTCCAATTGTTTTGAAAAAGCAGACAAATTTGACCTTATACATAACAATTTTGATTTCATCCCTTTGACATACAGCAAACATACTTCCACCCCTGTTCTCACAACAATACACGGTTTTTCATCACCATCCATTATACCTGTTTATGAAAAATATAACGATATCAGTCATTATGTATCAATCAGTAATTCAGACAGGAATTCACGGCTGAATTATATGGCAACAATTCATCATGGTATTGACATCAGGCATTTTACTTTCAGTAACAGCCACAATAACTACCTGGTTTTTTTCGGAAGAATACACCCGGACAAGGGAGTTCATAACGCAATTGAAATAGCACGAAGATCAGGCAAAGAACTGGTAATTGCAGGGGTAATTCAAGATAAAAACTATTATCGGGATTTTGTGTATCCGTACATTGACGACAAACAGATCCACTATATAGGGAGTGTAAACCCGACCGAACGCAACAAACTGCTTGGAAACGCTCAGGCACTTCTTCATCCGATTTCTTTCAAGGAACCATTCGGACTTTCTGTAATAGAATCAATGGCATGTGGAACTCCTCCTGTTGCCTTTAACAGAGGAAGCATGTCTGAAATTATCACATCCGGGCATGATGGCTTTCTGGTAAACACGGTTGATGAAGCAGTTGTCAAACTTGACAGCATTGATTCTGTCAACAGAATCAATTGCAGAAAAACAGTCGAGAAACGTTTTACTTCAGAACGCATGATTCGTGATTACATTTCTATTTACAATAGAATTATCACCCATTGCTCTCATTTGTAAAAACCTCAACAACAGTCGGCAAATCTTTACACAATAGATACTGACAATCCATGGCATATATGTTGCGGATGTTATTTAGGGAAAAGACGTGATCTGCTTCTCTGGAGGGCCTGCGACATGAGTATACGGCTGTTGGCTATTATCATAATCACTATAATTTTTTCTCACTGCGACAAAAGCTCATATGACAATGCACAAAATCTTTTCAAAAAAGGCACCCAATGTCAGAATACCGGGAATATTTACGATGCTTATGTTTTTTATAAACAGGCAATAAATAAAGAATGGAATCCTCTTTTTGAATGGGCAGCAGCTTCTACAGCTCCGAATCGTTACACAGCGAACCTTCATGCAAAAGCAGCATGGTCGGGTGGATTAAGAGACAAGGATCTGTTTATCTTTCTGCTTAAAACATGCCAGTTTAAAACTTTAGACAACGCTTTTGCCTATTCTGTTGACCTTCTCTCACAAATGCCAGACAGCCATAAAACCGGTTATCTTAAAGGGCAGATACATTTTAATCTTGGAGACAATAAAACAGCATTATCTGTATGGAAACACGCGTATCAGAATTATCCGGATTCCGATCTCGCGTCTGCAATTACCGAACTTTTTTTCGCTGAAGGAATGTACGATTCGCTCTTTACTTTTTGCTCCATGGCAATTGAAAATAATCTTCTCGATCAATCCGGCTACACTCTTTACGCATACGCTTTGGCACATACAGGTCGTTTTGAAGAAGCCGATTCTGTTCTAAACCTTTTTAAGCACAGATTCAACCGTTATGATTTTCATGAAGAAAGAGCATGGCTTTACTATTTTTCGGGAAATATCAATAATGCAATAAAATTGCTCGAATCCTCGCTTAAAAAAACAGGTTTCAGGTATATACAAAAGAAACTGATGCTCTCCTTTTTTTACAGCCAGAACTCAGATACTACAAACCTTAAACGCATGCTCTCTTCAAACAGAAAACATACTGAATCAGAAAAGCAGATACAGACATTCAATGATGCAATGTTTTTGTTAAGTAAACATGATACTCTCACATCTGAAAAACTCGAAGATTTACGTACTTTTTTCATGCAAAATACGGTTTATCATTTTGTACGTGCCAGATTAAACATTCACAGAGCCCCTCATCGTTCATTTGAATCCTTTAAACTGCTTCCATCAGTAATCACGCGTTTCCCTGATATCACTCTGGAATATGCTTCACTACTTAGATCTAATGGAGATTTTAACTTCGCTTTATCCTTACTGACACACCTGCACAATCGTGGCATTTACAGTAAAGAATCATTGGTAATGTACAGAGATCTCGCATTCAGGCTAAATTTCATTAATGAAAGTTTTGAAACCGGCCTTTTTCTTGAACATATGTTTCCCAACGATAACAATATCAGACTCAATAATGTTCAGCTGCTTATTAAAGCAGGAATGCTCGATTCAGCTGCCAGGAAGCTGCATGAACTCCGCATGAACCACCCCAATGAACCCGGTTTTCAGACACTTTACATCCAGGTATTGTTCATGCTCAAGGAATACGAGAAAGTACTTCTTGAATGTAATGCAAGCACAGCTCCACTTTATGACATTTTAGCAATGAAGGCTCGTGCTCTTGTAAAGCTCAACAGAATTAATGAGGCAGATTACATTTATCAAAAACTGTTAAGTGTTAAAACTGATATGGAATTGTCTGCTGAATATGCGGATTTTCTTTATTCATCAGAGAAAACCGAAGATGCTGCTGCCTTGTATCAAAACATTATCGACTCCTGCAACAGCTCTGAGCAGAATTTAAAAGCGACTGTGCAAAACAAGCTGGCAAAAATTCTTCTAAACTCTTCATCAGGAGACAAAAACAAAGCTTTGAAAATTGCTTTCGAAGCATTTCAAAATAAAAATAATGATCCATACATAATAGATACATATGCAGAAGCACTCAGACAAACTGGCAAGATCCTCGAAAGCATCAACCTTTTACAGGGAGCTATATCCAAAGATCGGAACCCGCTTCTTCTGAACAGACTTGCTTATACACTAAATATGACAGATAACAAAAAAATTGCAGCAGAAATTTATAATGAACTGCTTGAACTATCTGATTCAACGCTCAGCAATTACAAGCTTTCAAAAGATGAAATCAGAGAATATATGCGGCTTTTTTAAGGAAAAGAAACTTTTTTGACCTGTTAACGCTTCAAAACATCCACCCTGTGGCTTAACATCTTGTCATTATCAAAAATGAAATACCCGCTGATATAATTACCGTCAAGAACAAGTGGCAGCCAGTACCGGTCATCAGCCCACATCTGATCATACGGTATTTTATCTATGCAACACCAGAACGGTTTGGCTTCATCAGATTCTGACGGTTCTCCCTTGTATTTATCCGTAATAAAGATTGTGCCATGAAGCGAATAGCCGTCGATAAAGATAAAATGAAGTTTTCCAACCTCTTTTACATCCCAACATTTCAACCCGATCTCTTCACCGGTTTCCCTGATTGCAGCCTGCCAAGGTGTTTCTCCAGGTTCAATTCTACCTCCCGGAGCATTAATTTTACCTTTTCCCAAACCAGTTTTTTTGTGTATTAACATCACGCGATTACCATCTCTGATAAAACATAAAACCGCATACTCTTTGGGCATCCAGGTTTTCCAGTTAACATCAGAAACACTGTTTACAGTATTGTTGTACATTTATTCTAAAACCTGCTGTAACAAAAACTTGATAATATATTGCATGTCAAAACAGATCCGGAAACTGCTTGTCAAACTGCAAGATCCGGCCACCTGTTTACTGATATGTTTTGGACAGAAATGATTGCAGAAGAAATTAAAAAAGAACCATAATCTCACTAAAGATTAAATCTCAGCACTTTTCAGGATCTTTTCTGTCAGGAAGAGTAAGATAGTATGTGACTAATTGAATTGCAATTCTTTGTGGAAAATTCCTGCGATACGCTCTATAGCCTGGTGTTCATCAGAACCCTCCGCTATCACTTCAACATGAGTTCCTTTTTCGGTACCAAGAAGAAGTACCTCAAGAACTGAACGACAATCTGCAGTTTTATCGTTTCGCTTTAAAACCACTCTGGATTCAACTGCTTTTCCAGTCTTGATCAGATCCAGAATAATTGAATCAGTAAAAGCAATCTCCTCATTGGTAGAAATAATTTTATTGGTCATTAAGATCTCCCGCGATGATGATTTCCAGTATAATATTTAAAGAGTAACATAGTTTAACGAGAATATCAACCTTTTTTTCTTTAAACCTGAACAGACATATTGTCTGTAATATTTGTTTTGCCATACACCCTTGAATCAGTCATATGTAACAAAAATCGAGCCATTTTGCGCAGCTAACATCACAGACAATGTTTGCAAAGCAGATCATACGAAGGTGTCATTACTTACATAATAACCTGGAGCATCCTTTTTTACAACTTTTCTTTGCACACCTTCACATAATTTATTGCTTTCATTAAGGTTAGACTGTTTTTCAGTTACCCTGATATTTATATTCGTTCTGAACATAAAAATTATTGGTAACGAAATCAGGAGAATAGATGAGATTTTTCAATTGGGGCATTGTTGGTACGGGTACTGTTTCTCATCTCTTTGCAGAAGGACTTAAAAGTGCCAGTGGAGCAGTTCTTTATGGAATAGCCTCCCGATCCCCAAAAAAAGCAAAAACTTTTGCTGAAGAATTCAATATACCAGTGTATTATGACAATTACCGGAAACTCGCATCAGATCCATCTGTAAATATAGCTTATATAGGCACTCCTAATTCTTTTCACTATGAAAACTCCCTGCTTTTTCTTGAAAAAAAAAAGGCAGTATTATGCGAAAAACCATTTGCAATGAACTACAAACAAGCCAGTGAAATGATAAAAACTGCCAGAAAAAACAATTGTTTTATTATGGAAGCTTTATGGAGCAGATTTTTACCTTCAATTCTCAAGTTGCAGGAACTTGTCAAAAACCGAATCGTTGGTGAACCGGTTGGGATTAAAGCGGATTTTGGTTTTTATACTCCATACAATGTTGAAAGCCGTTTATTTAACAGATCGCTTGGTGGTGGTTCTCTATTGGACATCGGTATTTATCCGGTATTCTTATCTTTGCTTCTCTTCGGATATCCGGACTCATACAGTGCACATGCGATAAAAACTCCTTGCGGAACAGACCTTTCTACGGGAATTTTCTTTTCATGGAAATCCGGGAAATTTGCGCAGCTGCTTTCATCATTTGCTGTTGATCTTGATTCCGAAGCTGTTATTTACTGTACCAGGGGCAAAATCACACTTCATTCCAAATTTCACATGCCTACAGAGATTTCTGTAACACCACCTGATGGTCCAATGAAAAAAATTCCACTTACCTGGAGAGGTAATGGATACAATTACGAAGCAGAAGAGGTAAT
>DATGNN010000294.1:0-7547 GCA_035306725.1 Chitinispirillaceae bacterium
GCAATTAGCCAAAAAAATCAATATCACCGAAAAACAGAATTGTGTAATTGATTTATCGACATTAAATAATGGCTGCTATATACTTTCAGTACACGAAAAGAAAAACAAAAACGCGATGCGACAGATCATCTCAATTTTTTAATATCTGCTCGAGCCCCCTTTTTGGAACGCTCAATTGGGACGAGCCACCAACATGCCGGGGCCGCAATGCAGCCGTAAAGCGTACCGAGTACAGAGAGAGCATTACTGTTGCACTGCGGCCGGGTTTGCTGCAACCCGGCCTTTTTTTGTATAACTGACTCTTATCAATCAAAAGAGCCGCCCGATAATGCATACAGCCGGTTAAAATCGTTATCACCGTTTCAAAATTCACGATCAGCCGGCCGAATTCAGTATCAAAGTCTGTTTTTGGCCGGCGCTCAATGAGAAAAAACGGACTTTGAAGACGATTTTTTCCGGCTTTACCTGAAAATCGAAGGCTTTATTTGCAAAAAACACCGGCTGATTTAAAAACAAACGGCTCTATCAGGAATATAAACGGCTTATTATATTTCCAGAACACCAAACACAATATTTCTTTGAAAATATAAGTAACGACACTGTTACCGGTATTGTAAGGGCTTCGGTATCAACAGAATCCATAAAAGGTAATCTTTCCGATGTTAAAAACAGGATACTGTTTACCGGTTTTATCGTGGTAATCATAACAGCATTGATTTCACTTGGAATTTCCAGATATATTTCAAACCGCATAAGACATCTTCAGACTGGTGCGCTAAATTTTTCAAAAGGCAATTTTGATTATAAACTGTCTGGATGCGGAGCACTTGAACTCGATCTTCTTGCCCAGTCAATGAACAGCATGGCAACTCAACTGAATGAGAAAATCAGGACTATTACCAGACAACATAATGAAAAAAAATCAATTCTGGAGAGCATGACTGAAGGCGTACTTGCAATTGATACAGACAGAAAAATCATGGATCTTAACAAAGGTGCATCCGACATTATCGGACTGAAAATACATGAGGCCAAAGGGATGCTTGTAGAAGAGTCTATCCGAAACAGTTACATACAAAAGATGGTTGACAGAATAATGTTATCGGATACAGCCGTTGAAGAAGAGGTCTTGATTTTTCAAGACAAGGGACAAGAGTGTTTTCTTCAGGTCAAGGGAACCCGCCTCAACGACAGTGACAACAACTCAACTGGCATTTTACTTGTAATGAACGACATTACAAGAATCAAAAAGCTGGAGATGATGCGCAGGGATTTTGTAGCCAATGTTTCCCATGAACTCAGAACACCACTGACATCAATAATTGGCTTTGCAGAAACAATTCTTACAGGTGCAATTGACAGTTCTCAAGACACCATGCGTTTTCTGAACATAATAAAAAAACATGCAGTCCGCCTCGATAACATAATCGAAGATCTTCTGGAATTATCCAGAATAGAAAAAATGGCAGAACACAAGGAGATCGAAATCCTTACAGATTACATTAAACCTGTATTATTAAGAGCTTCCGAGATCTGTTCTCCGAAAGCCTCAGAGAAAAATATAACAGTCAGCATTTCGTGTGAAAACGATATCCATGCACATATCAATCCATCAATGCTCGAACAGGCACTGATCAATCTTATTGATAATGCAATCAAGTACAGTGATAATGACAAGACATTTTCTGTTGAAGTAAAAAAAGAAACGGATTTCGTGGAGATAAAAGTCAGTGACCAGGGATTTGGTATCGACAACAAACATCTGCCACGAATTTTTGAACGCTTTTACAGAGTAGATAAATCCAGATCCAGAAAACCTGGCGGAACCGGACTGGGATTATCTATAGTTAAGTATATTGTACTTGCTCACAAAGGAAGCATTACTGTTAACAGCAAGCCTGGGGCAGGAAGCAGTTTTGTTATTCGTCTGCCGGCCTGAATCATCAAGCAAAACCACACGCCATAATAAAATGGTGAATTATTAATTATGAATGAAGAAAAAAAGCTACAATAGTTGCCGTTGCCGTTGTCGTTGCCGTTGTCGTAATCCTATAACTTCATATTAAGCGTTCTGGATCTGATTCTTGATATCAATGTCCCGCCGAAAAGACTCGCGTAAAGGAATCGTCTGGTTTTGGTCTTAATTAACCATAACCGAGCCGCTGATTATTCCCTCTGCCGTTTTTACCCGAAGTAAATATATTCCATTAGACATGGTTTCAGTATTGAAACGAAAGATGCTTCCTGTAGTGGACTTTTCAAGAGTAGAAAGATGTGTTCCATTCAGGGTATAAAGGCTTACTGTCTGAATTTTTCTGTTCTTTGTATCTATACTCAATAAACCATTTGTGATTTTTACAGATATGTCTTTATTAAAAGGTGATCTTTTGACAATTGGTTTAGTAAAGACCTCATAATTCTCCCACCCCGGCATTTCATCCAGAGTAATGACATAATCATGATTCATTATTGAATTCCAGTCATCAGCGGTATTATCATGCGCCCATCCATCCATGGTATAATCTCCATACCAGGGCATGAAATAGGACCACCCTGCTCCATCACCAACCAAACTGTCCGGGTGCGGAACAGAGCCGTTTTCACTTAACGCGATAATCTTTTTCCCATCATAGATTTCCTTAACTTTTTCAAATGAAGCTACCAGTGAACCATGGTTTGCTTCACGCGGGTAGTAATAATAATCCCGCCCTATAATATCCACATACTGATCACCCGGGTACCATTCCAGAGCATCTGATGCTTCATCGGTTGTCCAGACCCATATAAGATTATTTAGTCCATGATGGTTTGTGAATCGATCAAACATAAAAATAAACAAAGCTTTGCACGCTTTGGCACCACTGCTTCCCCACCAGAACCATTTACCTGAAGCCTCATGAACAGGGCGCCACAAGACCGGGATATCCTTGTCTGCAAGTATTTTCAGATAACCGGCAACGATATCTATATCACTAACAATCGCTTTATATTCACTGCTCTCTGTATTAAAGGATTCACATGTTTCATTTGTAAAAGCATTAATCAGGCTGAAATCGGTATAGGGGGTGTTGCCTGAAGATTCTGTGTAGAAAGTTTCAACACTTTTTGAAGGATCTTTCCAGTGCCAGCAATAAGCAGGAAAACCACCTTTTTTAAAGATATCCTCTGCAAGTGAAATTGTTGCTTTTGTATAATCATTATGCCAACTGTTATCGGAGTTCAAACCGGTACCATGCATGAAATCTAATCCTAACAAAGCTGGTATTTTATTGGAGGCATCCCTGATCCAGGCTACTTCAATTTGGGTTTCCACTTTAAAAGGTGTATTAACTCCGTCATTTTCCATTGTCCGGTCTGTCATAACTCCGCTTATAATCTTTTTGCAGAAATTTTCTTTAAGAAATGAGTACATTTTTCTGGTATTTTCTGAAGCGTTTTGTATAACCAGGTTACTGGAGATATTAAATGGGGCAGCCTCATAAGCAGTCAGTTCCACGTAGTCTATATTAACCCATCCCCAGGAATGGGTAATACCGATTGTGTTTATTCCTTTTGAGAGCTTGATTTTGGCAGAAGCTTTCATCTGTACAAAGTTTTCTGTATATGGAAAAGAGATCTGACCTGATGAAGATCCGTTTATGGTCAGGTTCTGGATTTTCCCGTTTTCATCATAAGGCTGAGAATATGATGCCCACAGGGCATAGAACCCTGCTTCACTCACACTTACCTCAAAGATTAGATTCCCCTCTTTCATGTTCACATAAGAACCGCCTGATACATTCTGGTCTTGAATCACTTCCACAGAATTTTCATCAACAATAGCCCCCTCTGCTTCATACCGTTGCGCTGCATTGACATACTGGCTGATTAAAGCGATTAAAATGATAAAAATTGATTTTTTCCCCATAATTTGCTCACTTTTTTGAAACATGATAATCTAAATTTTTTTACTGACGATTTATATCTCAGTTTCCCGCGGTTTTCTTTTTCAGATTAAATACCGGAAAAATATTTTTTCTGAATCCTTTTGAGCTATAATTTTCAGACTTGCTTAAGAGATTTTTGTTGACAATATAGTCCTGAACTACAATTTCGGGTGATTCTGAACTGATTTTTTTGAGAATTTTTTCTAGAACTTCAACCATTTCACCCGCAGTGCTGAAACGGTCTAAAGGATTAATTTCTATACATTGACAAATAAACTCCCTCAGACTTTTTGGTACACCTCTTTGTAAATCCCTGATATCCCTGAAAAAATTGACAGATCTTGCATTCAGTAATTCCTTGAAATTTTTTTGCGGAAACATCATTTTTCCGGTTACCATTTCATACATTGTAGCACCCAGAGAATAAATATCAGTCCTGCTATCCACATCATTTGTATCTATCTGTTCGGGTGACATATACGCAAGAGTGCCAAGAGTATTTGATCCCAGCGTATTAATTGAAACTTCAGCAGGCCTTGCCAGTCCGAAATCAGATACTTTTACAATTCCTTCACTTGAAACCAGAATGTTATGCGGTTTTATATCGCGATGAATTATTCCTTTATAGGAATCTCCGTAAATACTACACGACTTTTTATGCGCGTAAGAGAGTGCTCTTGCACAAAAGATTCCTATTGATACTGTCAGATCCGGTGGAAGAGCTCCATGAAGCGAAAGGATTGCCCGCAAGTCCAGACCGTCAACATATTCCATCTCTATATAAGGCAAATCCATAAATTTACCATAGTTGTAAATATCCACTATGTTGGCATGCCTTAACTGGGCCATAATTTTGGCTTCGGTTTCAAACCGTTTCATCATGTCTTCCAGTTGCTCCCGGGTTTCACAAAACTCCTGAAACATGATAACTTTTATTGCCCTTAAAACTTCAAGCTCTTCATTCTTTATCAGATATATCCTGGCAGTACCGCCCTGCCCGAGTATTCCGCATGTATACCCGGAACCCATCATTGTATGCTGATCGGCACCAGGGAGTTGTGTGGTTCTGATCTGTCGTAAATTATCCAGTGAACTTACAATCTGTGAAGTACCAATGGATTCTACACCCTTCGCAGGCGGTTCAGTGAAAAAATTATCGTTTTGCAGCTTTTTCTTTTCAGATTTTTCAAATGGTTCTATATCAGGCGGTTCCACATAAGTAGCAGAAATCTCTTTAGAAACTTTGTAATCGTTAATGTCCGGTGTATGATCAAAATTCTCTTTTCGCGAATCTGTTTCAGAGGCGTAAGCTGATTTTTCGGCAGACAGCCTGATTTGACCGTCAGAATCCTCTTTATCCTTATCACAAATATTTTTTCCTTCGCTCCCTTTATTGGCAGTTTCGGGAATCGCATACTGTTTCCCCGACTCCCTGGCGGCTTTTGTCTCGTTCCACCATGCGAAGAGTTTACCCATATCTGTAATGAACGGCTTTAATTTTTTGGGAAACTTGTTGCGGAGTTTTGTTGCGCCAGCTTTTTCGACAATTTTTCCCAGATAACGGATCCATTTTACAGAAACAACATTGAATATGTCGTCTGTATCGTAAAATTCCCTGAAATTGTCTATTCCATGAAAATTCCACACCCAGACAAGATCTGTAACTGTCGGAATAAAACCGATTACCACTTCGGGGATTTGGGGAGGTATCCGGATGTTTTTGTCATTCAGACTGATATGGTACAGATAAATCCATGATCTGATATCATCAATTGCAGGATATAATCCGTTTTGCCATCCATCAGGAACCGGTTCATCTTCAAAAAGGTCACCAAAATTGTCAATCTGTTCTTTCATTTTCAAGTATTTCTCTTGCTTTTATACAGTTTTTATCGTTATTTCGGGCACATGATTTTTCAACAAACTGTTTATACGCGTCAAGCATTTCCATTTTACTGGCTTTATCATTCATCTTAATATAGTTTTTGCGGTAAAGCTCCGCCCGGTCAAAAAGCAGATCTATGCGGTTGATTTTTCCGATTTTAACCGGATCAAAGACGGCCCTGTCCATATACTGCAAAGCTTTCGGGAAATCACCAAGTACACTGTGTGCCAGAGCCATCACCCAGTTATATCTCGAATCGGACAGATCATATTTTCTCCCAAGAGATATTACATCACTTATCGATGAAGTCATATAGTATGAATCTGCAAGGAGAATCAACGCGCTGTCACGTGTTCCGGAAGGTAATTTCTCAAACTCAAGATTCTTCAGTTCATCAATTACATCCATGAATTTCGCTTCAGCATATAAATCCATTACCCCTTCTAGAACGGATCGAGTCTGTTTTTGCGGTTCTTTTACAGACTTGTCAAATCTTTGAGAAACCCTGCTTTTCATCGGCGAAGAAGTATTGATCTGATCCTTTTTCTCTACCTGCTGCACATTGCCATTGTCGTTTTTTTCGGGGATCACCTTGCTGATGCTTTTGGGTTCAATTTTTTTTTGTCTGAAATTATTCATAAGCGAATTAACGTTTAATTTTACAAAATTACCGTTATCGCGGTTAAAAACATATACCGCGCCAGTCACAAAGATAACTGCCAGAAAAAGCAGGTATCGGAATTTCAATTTCGAAGGGTTTGTTTTTTTCTCTTCTTTTCTTCTTAAAACAGTACCAGAATAGATTTTATAGCCCGAAGGGTTTGAAGAAAACTCTTTGATCACAGTATCGGGATCATTATCCGAAATCTTTTCCATCACGCCCAAAACCCTGTCACCTAAATCCTTGCAAGATTGAAAACGATTCTCCTTTTCCGGTTCAAGGCACTTATCAATAATGCCGCAAATATCAGAAGATATTGATGGATTGGATTCTTTTGCCGGTTCATATCTTCCGCTGTGCTTTTCTGAAGATATCCTGTTCAGTTCATCGCTATACGGTCTTTTACCGCACAGCATCTCATAAAGAATAATTCCGATCGAAAATATATCACTCCTGCAGTCAACAATCTGGTTGTCATGCTGCTCGGGACTCATGTATTCAACAGTCCCCCACCCTGTAAAAGTTCTCTCATCACCAATTTGAGCCAGCCCAAAATCGGTAAGTTTTAACCCACTAGTTTTTGAAAGCAGAATGTTTTCCGGTTTCAGATCTCTATGGACAAGATTCTGAACCGAACTGCCCCATACTGAAAAAGACTGTTTAGACGCGAAATGAAGAGCGTCGCAGATAATTTTAACTGTGGATAAAGCCACTACAGGATGAAAACGGGTAAAAGCCTGCATCAGTACCCGAAGAGATTTCCCGTCAATAAGTTCCATCTGCATATATGGCATGTCCTTGAAAACGCCGCTCGCGAATACTCTTACGATATTGGGGTGATCCAGTTTCGCGGTTATTTTTGCTTCAGCCTCAAATTTTCTTCTAAGCGGTTCTGTTTTACCTGGCCGCAGAACCTTTATCGCGCGTTCAATCTCCAGATCAACATCAAAAGCCCTGTAAACCACGCCCATTGTTCCGCTGCCCAGTTCGGATAAAATCCGGTAATTACCAACCATATCGCCGGCATTTAAAGGGGGCGATTCCATTGGCCCAGATCCCAGAGCACTTATTTTCT
>DATGNN010000295.1:0-4087 GCA_035306725.1 Chitinispirillaceae bacterium
TTGTAATAAAAAGTTCTCAGGACCTAAAAAGCTGGACAGTGCATAAAATTCTTTTGGAACATCCTGATGTTAAACGTCATGGCTTCCAATATGTCGATTGGCAATTTAACAAAAAGGATATAATTTTTCTCTCACGCACAGCTTTTGATGACGAGTATGGTGGTGCAAATAATTACCATGATGCTAACTATTTAACCTTCCACAGAATTAAAAACTTCAGAAAACTGGTTAAAAAGGTCCTTCTTCATGAATAAAAATTACATGTCCTTCAATTCCGGATTAAATGTTCTTTCATCAGGGACATTCTTTTATTGGGTAATACAATAAAATTCGTTGATAACTTCTTCAGATTTTGCCACCTTATTTTTAAAAATAACCATCATATTTGTTCAACACAATGTTTTTGATAGAATTATTTGCTATGATACGAGCATGAAGCAGTAAAGACAAAAAACATCGAAAATTTTTCATGCAAGTTACAAAAGGCATCTATATACAATTATTTTCTTATGAAATTACTCCACACATCTGATTGGCATTTGGGAAAGAAACTTGATAATTTTTCAAGAATTGATGAACAGAAAGCTGTACTTCAGGAGATTTGTGATATTGCAGATCGTGAAAATGCAGATGCGGTTTTAATTGCAGGCGATTTGTTTGACACATTTAATCCACCCATTGAGGCCGTTGATCTGTTTTACAGAACATTAAAAGAGCTTGCTCAGAATGGCAGACGTCCGGTAATAGCGATTGCGGGGAATCATGATTCACCTGACCGGATTGAAGCTCCAGACCCTTTAGCACGAGCGTGTGGAATTATTTTCGCAGGGTATCCTAACTCTGTAGTAATTCCTTTCGGACTTGATTGCGGATTAAAAGTACTTCAGAACAACGAAGGCTTTCTGGAGTTACAGCTACCCGGTACTGAAGTGCCCTTACGGATATTAATGACACCTTATGCTAATGAATATCGATTAAAAACTTTTTTGGGGATAGAAAACAATGAAGCTGAATTTTCTAAAGTACTGGAAGAAAGATGGCATACACAGGCCAATCAATTTTGTGACGAGAAAGGGGTTAATGTGTTAATATCTCATTTATTTATGGGCAAAAAAGGTGAAGAGCTACCGGAAGAACCTGAAGACGAAAAGCCAATAGTACATGTAGGTGGAGCTCAGGTAGTATACACTGAGAATATCCCTGATCAGATACAATATGTAGCTCTCGGACACCTGCACCGTATGCAGAACATCGATAATAAGCCATGCCCTGTATATTATAGTGGCAGCCCATTGTCGTATAGCTTTGCTGAGGCAAATCAAAAAAAGTATGTGTTGTTGATAGACGCAGAACCAAATAAATCTGTGACCGTAAAACCTATCGAACTCACAAGCGGTAAACCATTGCTCCGAAAACGGGCGGAAGGGATAGACGATGCTGTTAAGTGGCTGGAGAAAAATCAGGAGGCACTGGTAGAACTCACTCTTGTTACTGACACTTTTCTCACAGCCCTTGAAAGAAAAAAACTGCATGCTGCTCATGATGGTATAGTAACCATTATTCCGGAAGTTAAAAACAGCCTGGATCTGATTGGCCATCATCACAAGAAAATAGATTTGAGCCGTAGCATGGAAGATTTGTTCCGCGATTACTTCGTACATGAAAAAAATCAGGAACCAAATGAGGATTTATTAAAACTGTTTACAGAATTATTGGCAGAAGAAGAACAATGATACCTATACAACTTACCATCCAAGGACTTTATTCCTACCAGGAAAAACAAACCATCGACTTTACCAAACTTACAGGTGCCAGTCTTTTTGGCATTTTCGGCACAGTAGGAAGTGGAAAGTCATCCATTCTTGAGGCAATTATTTATGCACTCTATGGAAGAACCTCGCGTTTAAATTTAGCTGGCGACAATCGCTATTACAACATGATGAACCTTAAATCGGACCAGCTCCTAATCGATTTTACTTTCATCGCAGGGAAAGAACAAACTAAATACAGGTCAGTTATTAAAGGCAAGCGCAACAGTAAAAACTTTGATGACGTTAAAACGCTCGATAGGAGTTCTTATAAAAATGAAAACAATGAGTGGATACCAGTAGAAGCGACAGAACTGGAACAAGCAGTTGGTTTGAGCTATGATAATTTCCGAAGAACTATCATTATTCCTCAAGGCCAGTTTCAGGAATTTCTTCAATTAGGGAACAAAGACCGTACTCAAATGATGAAGGAACTTTTCGATCTTGGGAAATACGAGTTCTCAGGTAAAGTTTCTGCTTTGGAAACAAAAAACAATGCCCAAAAACAACATATTGATGGACAGTTGCAGCAATTGGTCGAAATAAATGAAAGCCTGATTGATGCACAGCAACAAGAACTAAATATACTACAGAATGAACTAATTCAGTTGGACAACAAATACAAAACATATCAACAGAAAGCTGAGGAATTGAATAATCTTCAGGTGCTGGTACAAAAAAAGTCTAACACTGAGCAGGAATTTAAAACACTCCTGAATCAGGAACCTGAATACCGAAAGTTAGAAAACTTAATATCAGAATACGAACTGTGTTTAGCGCATTTCAAGTTAATCCTAAACAACCTGGATGACTGTGAATCCCGGAAGAATCATAAGATAAAACAGATAGAGCAAGAGCGTCATCAACTTAAAGTTCTTGAGGAGGTTATTCAGTCAATAGATCAAGAAATCAACAAAATACGTCCTGCATATGAAAACCGGGAAGTCTTAAAAAAACAGGCCCAGGATTTACTTTATATTAGTAAAGTAAAGAACCTTGAGGAAGTCATTAATAAAAACCATATACGTCTTTTAAAGGGAGCTTCAATTCTTGAATCAACAAAAAATAGTATAGCAGATTTAAGTAAAAACAAAGCTGAACTCGAAGTATTGGTCAGGAGACTAAAGTTCGACCTTCCTGATATGACCATCATGGTAAGTGCAATGGAATGGCATTCAAAAAATAGCAATCTTAGTAAGCAGAAAACTGATATTGAAGCTCAACTAAATAAGTATAATAAAGAAGCTAAAGATCTTCATAATCTGTTTATTAAAATTCTGGAAGACCCAATCTTTCAAAATCTTCAGTCAAAAGAAAGTATAAATTCAGCCTTGGAAATTCTTGAAATTGAAAACAAGCATCTAAAACAGCAGGATATTATTCTGCAACAGGAAGGTGATGACCTGAGACTTAAAGATCAGCTACATAAATTTGCAGTCGACCTGAAAGAAGGAAAAGCATGTCCGCTTTGTGGCTCTTTATCCCATCCTGACGTTTATACCATTGCAGACATTCATGAATCGCAATTTCGACTAAAGAAATCGAGAGGTGAATTAGCAAACCGACAAGAAAGTATTCACAATCTTCAACTTCAACTCAATAATTTGCAATCCAGAATCGATATGAATGAGCTCTATCAAAAAGAATGGAAGCTTAGGTATGATGACAAGCTGGAAGAAATCAAGGCTCATGCCAACAGTTTCCACTGGGAAAAGTATCGGGTGAAAGAATCATTGGATGCAGACTTCAAGAAGGCAAATGAATTGCATGCCGAAATAAAAGCGCATGAAAATAGTCTTGAAGCATTGACTATAAAACTAAATACCGAACAAGAGAAAAAGGACAAGTACCAAAATGAACTGGATAAAATAACACATGAAATTACGATTGCCAAAACTGAAGCTAAAACGCTTCAGGAGCAAATTGTTGATTTAGATATAAAAGAATATAAGGACATCCCTGCACCTGAAATAGAAAAAGAACGAAACCGTTTACTAGAGGAGCATGTCCGTCTGGAAAAATCATTTGAAAAACTCAACAAACAGGTTGAAGAACAACGTAAGGCTGCACAAAGTCATACAGGAACACTACTATCACTTGAGAAGGATTTGAGTACTGAAATGGAAAAACTTACCTACATTACAAAAGAAATAGATGACACCCTGAGAAAATATAATTATCCTTCAGTAGAAAGTGTAAGGAAAATACTAAATCAACCCATACAATTAGAAGCTGAGAAAAAGAAGCTGCAAACTTTCAATCAGCAAAAATCATTGCTA
>DATGNN010000296.1:0-2773 GCA_035306725.1 Chitinispirillaceae bacterium
AACACGGGATATATTACCGAAGGTCAATTTTATCTTCATGGAGGAAGAATTGATCCATTTGGTTCACTTAGCCGCCTGAAACAAAATGTAAACAAAAAAACACGTGATGATCACAGGGCAATAATGGACAGTATGGTCAGACTTTTTGCTGCATACCGGGAAACTCAGGAAAAACGGGCAATGGGTTTCCGGATGAGTGAATGGGATGAAAAGCTGTTGAAATATGGAGAACTTTTTGAAACTCATATGATGGATTTGTCTGTAAATCTTCCGCTTGATCAGGCTCTCGACAGAGGATGGATGATACTCTCAATATGTTTCGATCCGCAGGAAGTCGGTATTAAAACCGAACTAATAGAAAAATACTGGAACAGGGAGATTAAAAAGGTAAAAGATGAAGGTCTGGAGTTCAATGTAACTTTTCCGGAAAAAGGCAGTGGTGGTGTGTATATGAGTTCCTTTGCACTTGAACGTGACGAAATGGATACAGATATTCCAGAACAGGTAAACAAAAATGGCCGCAATCCAGTTAACGAAGAATGAACTGAAAAAACAGCGCGATTCGCTTGTTTTGTTCAGCCGGTATTTGCCTACACTGCAGCTTAAAAAGCAGCAGCTTCAGACTGTATTGCGGCGAATCAGTGAAGAGCTTGAAAATAAAAGAATGAAACTGGAAGATGATCTCGAGGAAATCGACGAGTGGGTCTCTGTTATGGGTGAACCTTTTGATTTTGAAAAATATATCGTTGTAAAAGAGGTTAAAGTAAAATCGGTCAGTATAGGCGGGATACAACTGCCGGTTTTCGATTCTGTTATATATGATAAATTTTCTTATGACCTTTTTACTGTACCACTATGGGCAGACAGTGCAATAGACAAAACAAAACAACTTAAAAGTCAAATTATCGAAATTGATATTCTCAAAAAACAATATGAACTTCTTAATGAAGAATTAACAGTTACTACCCAGCGTGTCAACCTGTTTGAAAAGGTAAAAATACCACAGGCAAAAGAGATCATCCGCCGTGTTCAGATTGCCATGGCGGATCAGCAAACAGCCGCTGTGGTAAGAGGCAAAATATCAAAACGCAAATTATCTGAAAAAAAGTCATAACCTGGAGAAAACAATCAGGAGAGGCTTGAAAACAAATTCAGATCCTGTTTCCAAATGCATTTTTTTCGGGTGGAGTAAAGATTATAATGATTGTCAAAATGAAACGCATTACAGTCCTTGGATTAAAGTCGCATACAGAAACCATAATCGAGCAGTTACAAAACTCCGGTCTGGTGCATATTACTCACATTACCCCCCCCGAAAGCCCAAAGCTTGAACAGATAGCTGACAAAATATTTCTCGCCGAAGTAGTGCTTCAGAAAATCCCCAATACCGATACAAATCAATCGGAACCTGCAGATGTCGACAAAACTGTTGAATCGATTTTCAAAACATCAGAGCAGCAGGACTCAATTGATGATGAAATTGGGGCACTTGAACTTGAAGAAAAAAGGATCTCCTTTCTTGGCGATTTTAATCCTGATGAGATTTCTGAACTGGAAAAAAAAGATGTATTTATCGATCTGTACGAAATACCACGAAAAAAACTTAACAACAATAATACTTACTCCGGGAATATTGTATATCATTATCTGGGTGAATCTATTGACAATATACATGTAATAGCAGTAACCAGCTACAAGAACAGGACAAAACCGGATCTTGAAAAGTTTGATCTGCCCCTGGTTTCACCAAAACAGCTAAAAGAAAATTTGAAAACTAAAAGGGATGAATACAAAAGGCTGGATTCTCAGATCGCAGGATGTTCACAATATTATTCATCAATTAACAGATACCTCTCAGAACTGAAATCCCAACTGGATTTTGAACAGGTCCGATGTGGAGTCGGCAGTGATGAAGAAGTTGTATATCTGAGAGGTTATTGCCCTGTTAACAAAATTGCCTTGTTAAAAGACAGTGCCATACAAAATAAATGGGGTATTCTGATTGAAGATCCTCCCAAAGGTGAAAGCCCCCCTACTCTTGTGCAAAATCCGGCATGGATACGGATAATTAACCCGGTTTTCAGAATTCTAAACACTGTTCCAGGATACCGAGAGCTTGATATCAGCGCTGTTTTTCTTGTTTTTTTCAGCATCTTTTTCGGAATGTTGATTGGCGATGCAGGGTATGGATTTCTCTTTCTTGCTGCAACTGCATTTTCACAGATAAAATTTGGCAGTAAAATAAGGCAAAAAGACCCTTTTTATCTTATGTACATTTTAAGTACAGTAACTATCCTTTGGGGCGCAGTTACAGGAAACTGGTTTGGTGTGTTTTACTTAAGTCAAATAATTCCATTCAATCTCTTTATTATACCGCAACTAAACGCTTACAAGGGTGAATCACAGGATCTGGTTATGAGTATCAGTTTCTATATTGCAGCAATTCATCTCTCAATTGCGCATATTATGGTTATTATCAAGAATATCAGTTTTGGCAATTTTCTATCCAATACAGGATGGGTTTTGATGGTTTGGGTTATGTTTTTCATAGCACAGAATCAGGTATTGGGAAGAGATTTCCCGTGGTTTTTCATTTACCTGATAATTGCAGCCATTCTTCTGATTTTTGTTTTCAGCTTTTTGAACAGATCACCGGAAAAAGGTATTTCCGAGTTACTTATAGCAGACATCATTCTTGCAACTATCAATACATTTGCAGATACTATTTCCTATATACGATTATTTGCAGTTGGACTTGCTACACTTGCAGTAG
>DATGNN010000297.1:0-17992 GCA_035306725.1 Chitinispirillaceae bacterium
ATAATAGAAGATCTGGTAATTATAAGATTAAAAGGCGTGCTAACCAAGGCAGAGCGTGCATTGGTCAAATCTGATCGGAATGTACGTGCCAGAGAACTGATTAAAGAGGTTCGCAATGAATTGATTGAAAACGGACGTTCAATTCTTGAAGATATGATTCGAAACATTACAAGAAGAAAAGTTAAAAGTCTTCATACAGATATAAGCACAATAACTGGTGAGAAGATTATTATTCTGACTCTGGACAAGGTTCTTGAGATTGAATGATAAATATAAAAACAGGATTATTTAATTAATTCTTGATTATGTGCATTTCTTTTTTTTATCTTTAGCTGATAGCAGATAGAAGGAGGGGCACTATAGCCTTGCCATTTTCTATCTGTTTAAATACAATATTAAGGTTATCAGGTCTACTGGTTTTAAAGAGCAGAGTAGAAGTGAGGGCCATAGAATTGCAAATTATGCATTTCTTTGGCTTTTTTTGTATTTTCTGGTCAGATTATCAGTTAAAAACCGGAAAAATTGGATGATTATTCAGACGAGACCTGGACAAAATCGGAAAATTACTGGTGCGCGGTTCAAAATGCGTATCGATTTTATCACATAGATGAACTTTATTGGAGGGTACAATGCCCTGGTTCATAAAAACCAAATCAGAGCGGGAAGCAAAAAAGAAGCTCAAAGATGATATCTGGGTCAAATGTAATTCCTGTAAAGCGCATATATTCAAGCAGGATTTTATCAATAATCTTAACGTGTGTCCAAAATGTGGCTGGCATGGAAAGATTACTGCTTATGAGCGAATAGGGATTACTCTTGATTCAGGAACTTTTAAAGAGATAAACGAGACAATTCGTCCTTCAGATCCCCTCTCTTTTACAGACGCTAAAGGGCCATATGCCGAAAAAGTTGAGGCTTCACGAAAAAAAACCGGGCTTAATGAGTCTGTAGTAACAGGAACAGGCAAAATTGAAGGTTTTCCTGTGGTTGTTGCTGTTATGGATTTCAGGTTTCTGGGAGGGAGTCTGGGGTCAGGCAGTGGTGAAAAGATTCTTTTGGCAGCTAATTATGCTTATGATCATAAAATTCCATATATCCTGTTTTCTGCATCAGGGGGAGCACGGATGCATGAGGGAATACTATCATTAATGCAGATGGCAAAGACCTGTGCCGGTGTTGCCAGACTTAATGAGAAAAAGATACCTTACATTTCTGTTCTTACTGATCCGACTACAGGCGGTGTTAGCGCTTCGTATGCTATGGTTGGAGATATTAATATTGCTGAACCAGGCGCTTTGATTGGTTTTGCAGGAAGACGGGTAATTGAGCAGACCATTAAGCAAAAATTGCCTGATTCATTTCAAACTGCAGAATTTGTTCTGGAACATGGGTTTCTTGATATGGTTGTTGAGCGAAAAGATCTCAAAGAAACTCTTCACAAAATCCTTTCATATTACAATCGATAAGGATAAGCATGGAACGTGAACTTGACTTTGAAAAACCGATTTTTGAAATGCAAAAAGCGGTTGAAAAACTGAAAAGTGTTTCGGGTGATAACAAAGAGAATTTTGAAGTTCAGCTTGGTGAACTGGAAAAAAAACTGGTTGAACGCAAAAAAGAGATTTATGATAATCTTACACCCTGGCAAACAGTTCAGGTTGCCCGTCACCCGCGGCGTCCGGTGTTTTTCGATTATATTAAAAACATTTTTACTGATTTTATAGAATTACATGGTGATCGATGTTTTGGTGATGATCAGGCAATGTTGGGCGGTTTTGCTACGTTGGGAAAAAAGAAAGTAATGCTGATTGGTCATAGCAAGGGTAAGAATGTTGAAGAGAATCTTGCCAGAAATTTTGGTATGGCTCGTCCGGAGGGATATCGTAAAGCACTGAGATTGATGAAACTTGCCCAAAAATTTAATATCCCTGTTATTACATTTATTGATACTATGGGAGCTTTTCCTGGTCTGGATGCTGAGGAGCGTGGTCAGGCAGAGGCTATTGCCAGAAATCTTACTGAAATGGCACGAATTGAAGTGCCGATAATCACTGTAGTTACCGGTGAAGGTGGAAGCGGGGGGGCTCTTGGTATTGGTGTCGGCGATGTCGTCTTGATGTTGTCGCACTCTATTTATTCTGTGATCACTCCTGAAGGGTGTGCTTCGATTTTATGGAGAGATGCATCTTTTTCTCCAAAGGCTGCAGAAGCATTGAAAATTACAGCAAAATCACTATATGAGCTTGGGGTTATTGATGAAATAATTCCGGAACCTCCGGGGGGGGCACATACTGATTCGCAAAGAACTGCTGAAGAGATAAAAAAAGTATTGCTTAAATATTTAAAAAAATTGTCGTCATTGTCTACTTCAAAACTGATTAATAAACGTTTTGAAAAGTATTGTTCCATGGGAAAATTCACCAGATAACCTTATAAGGATTATCAATATGAAAAAAAAGAAAAATCCTACTGAAGATCAATTACATAAAATCCCGCTCAGGATTACAGATACAACACTCCGTGATGCTCATCAGTCGCTATGGGCTACAAGAATGAGAACCGATGATATGTTGAGGATCATAGATGTTATCGACAACGTTGGTTATTATTCGCTGGAATGCTGGGGTGGCGCAACATTCGATGTCTGTTTGCGGTTCTTAAGGGAAAATCCCTGGGAAAGGCTCAGGTTGATTAAATCTAAAGCCAAAAATACTCCATTACAGATGTTGTTGCGCGGCCAGAATCTGGTTGGCTATCGAAATTATTCCGATGATGTTGTAGATCGGTTTGTTGCACTCGCTTGTGAAAACGGAGTGGATATCTTTCGGGTTTTTGATGCCTTGAATGATTCCAGAAATCTCGCTGCAGCAATAAAAGCTGTTAAAAATCATGGCGGGCATGCACAGGGTACACTCTGTTATACAATCTCTCCTGTTCATACTGTTGAAAAATATGTTCAGTATGCGCGTGAACAGGTTGAACTTGGTATAGATTCCCTCTGTATTAAAGACATGGCCGGGATTCTTTCTCCGATTTCGGCTGAAATGCTTGTAAAAGCGCTTGTTGCTGAATTTGATATACCGATTCAGCTCCACTGTCATGCTTCAAGCGGTATGGCTATTGCAACTTATGTTGAAGGAGTAAGGGCTGGTGCAGGAGCAATCGATTGTGCAATATCTCCGATGTCCGGTTTTTCATCACAGCCTCCGGTAGAAACAATGGCTGCTATTTTTGCAGAAACCAATTACTCTGCTGGTTTGGACATTGATGCTTTGGAGAGAGTGGCAAAATACTTTGATGAACTTGCTCCGAAACGCAGACAGTGTAGCTCACCAATGTCAATAATTGATCCAGGCATTCTGATTCATCAGATCCCGGGTGGCATGATTTCAAATTTCAGGTCTCAGCTTGAGATGCAGAGTGCTTTGGACAAACTGCCCGAAGTGCTTGATGAAGTTTCAAAAGTCAGGGAGGACCTTGGGTTTCCTCCGCTTGTAACACCGACAAGTCAGATTGTTGGAACACAGGCTGTTATGAATATTATTTCTGGTGAGCGTTACAAAATAATTCCCAATGAGGTTAAAAACTATGTCCGTGGGCTTTATGGGCGATCTCCGGCGCCTGTTTCAAAACTGTTTGTAAAAAAGATTCTTGGTGATGAAAAACCTGTAAACCATCGTCCTGCAGACAAACTGAGTCCAATGCTTCCAAAAGCAACAGACAATATTGATCCGAAGCTTATAGAGCACGAAGAGGATATTATTTCCTATGTACTTCTACCGGAACCATCACTTGAATATTTCAAATGGCGTTCACTTCCTCTTCAGCAGAGACCGGAAACTCCGGCCGAACTGGAAATCAGGAAAATGGAAGGTGATATTACTGACAAACAGGGGGCAGATATACTTAACGCAGTTGGTTCAGAACAGCAAACAGTATCTGAAGAAGCTGATTTTGTTTTTCCGCACTCTTTTGGTAATGTTGCAAATGAACTTCTGGAAAAAATTGATGGACTTACTCTTGATGAGCTTATCTTTCGTAAGGGAGAATTTACTATTGCAGTCAGACCGTCAGGTACAATGCCATCTGTAATACCTTCATTACAAACTATACAAAAGTCTGCCGCAACGGTTATCTCTTCAAGTGCAGCTCAGAAAAAAGAATTTTTGAATGTAAAGAAAGAGGAAAAGACGGCAAAAGCTGAAACTGTTGCAAATGAAGGGTACTCAAAAACGATTAATGCACCTCTTGTCGGAACTTTTTATTCAACTCCCGGACCGGGCAAATCCCGGTTTATCAATGAGGGTGAAACTGTTAATGCAGGAGACAAGGTTTGCATAGTAGAAGCCATGAAACTGTTTAATGAAATTGCGGCACCGGTAAACTGTAAGATCGTTAAAATACTGGTTGATGATGGGCAGGCGGTCAAAAAAGATCAGCCACTGATTGCGATTGAAGAGGTGTGAGCTGTTTTTAAGGTGAATCTGTTATGATTGATATCAGTATTTTGTAAACTGATACTTTCAAAGTGAAAGCAAAAATACTTGTACCCGGATCTGGAAGTACAAGTATTTTTCTTATTATAGAGCCGATCGATTGCAGAGCGCAAAATCCGATTGATAGGTATAGATTAAGATATACATAATCATGTACGCCGAGCGCACACAAGTCGGCTAGCACCCGTGTTGCCGATGTAAAATCGGGATTTGATATTATAACTTTATTTGTACCAACCCCGACAGGTCGGGATTTGATATTATAACTTTATTTGTACCAACAGCAACCCCACTAAAAACGGATGTTAAGAGTCCCAATAAGGGTACCGGGTCCCGTTCGCGGGAAAACAGAGGCCTTCAGCATATGATGTTATTTACAAAAAAGATATATGATGCACTCAGTAATCATGATGAAAATAATCCAAAGAAATATTAAGGAAAAAAGACAATATAAAAAGATATTTTAATCTCATATTACAGATTTTTGCGTTCAATTATCCCTCCTATTATATTTAAAGGCCAAAAAAACCTTTTAAAAAGGTTCTTTTTCCGACTAGTAATTGTTTGTTGAATTCACATGCAGAAGCTGGAAAAAGACTAATGAGAACCTAAACTCTTTGAAATTAATAAGTTAATAATAAAAACAATGGAGAGGTGCCTGAGTGGTTGAAAGGGGCGGTCTCGAAAACCGTTGAGCTGAATTTTCGGCTCCCAGGGTTCGAATCCCTGCCTCTCCGAATTTTAAAAACCTTTTTTAGGTTAAATCAGTGGACTAATACCTTGATTTTTATACTTTATAAGTTGCTGCTTTTAGTCTTCATGGGCTCAATTTTGTGACTTTAATCCAATACAGGGTAGAGTAGTTAATTTAATCAGCTGTATTTGTCTTTGGCTGTTCTATAATCTATTTTTATAAACTTGAATTTCAGGTTCTTTGATATTTTTCCTGATTTATATTTGTTAAACCTTTAAAAATCATGGAGAGATGCCCGAGCGGTCGAAGGGGCACGCCTGGAGAGCGTGTGTACGGATTCCGTACCCTGGGTTCGAATCCCAGTCTCTCCGCCATTTTAAAAGTAGAATCAGGATTACAAAACTGTAATATCAATGACTAAAAATCGTAATCAACAAGTTTGGGCCAGGCCCTGCGCAACTAAAGGCTGTGAACCCCGCCAGGCCTGGAAGGGAGCAACGGTAAGCAGATGCTTGGTGTGCCGCAGGTAAACTTGGCCCTTTTAATTTATTTTTAGGAAATATGAAGAAGTAAAATGAGCTATCTGGTTTTTGCCCGTAAATGGCGTCCTTTGACATTCGATGATGTTGTGGGTCAGGAACATATCACAGAAACCCTGAAGAAAGCAATCGAAAAAAACAGGGTTGCTCATGCGTATATCTTTACCGGAACCCGTGGGGTTGGTAAAACCACTTCAGCCAGAATACTTGCCCGCGCCCTTAACTGCGAAAAAGGACCAACTACCGATCCCTGTGGTGAATGTGTTTCTTGCAAGAATATCATAAGCGGGTCCAGTTTCGATGTGCTTGAGATTGATGGCGCATCAAATAACGGTGTTGATGATATCCGTGAACTTCGCGAAAATATCGGGTATTCATCAATGGGAGGCAAATACCGCATTTTTGTTATTGATGAAGTTCACATGCTGACAAAGTCTGCTTTTAATGCCTTGCTCAAAACCCTTGAAGAACCACCTAAAAATGTGATTTTTATTTTTGCTACAACCGAACCGCAAAAAATTCCTGCTACTATACATTCAAGATGTCAGAGGTATGATTTCCGGCGTATAAGTGCAGAACAGATTCTTCAGAGACTGGCTCATATCTGTGAAAAAGAGAATATCGCCTTTGAACGGTCCGCTTTAATGCTGGTGGCCCGGAAAGCTGAAGGGAGTATGCGTGATGCACTCAGTCTTCTCGATCAGGTATACTCTTTTTGTCATGATAACCTCACAGAAAAAGAGGTCAGGTCTGTACTTGGTCTCGTTGGCATGGAAATTTTTGACAGTGTAATGGATGCAATACACGGAAAAAAACCAGCTTTGGCCTTAAAGGCTGTTCATGATGTTCTGTATCAGGGTTTTGATCTTCAGGAATTCGTTGTCGGATTCGAGGAACATATCCGTAACCTTCTTTTCGCAAGAATCCCGGGTGCTCTCGAAACCAGGGGTATTGATATGGAGCAGGATGTCATTGAGCGGTTTGTCAGTTCCGCATCAAGGTTTTCTGAAGGAGATCTTTTGCGGATGAGTGAAATAGTCAGAAAAACAGAAAATGACATTAAATGGAGTGCTTACCCCAGGTTTTGTGTTGAAGTAATGCTTTTGAAACTTGCCAGTCTTGATAAAACAGTTTCACTGGAACAGCTTGTAAGTATGATCGGCAGTTCACAGGAGTCTTCATCGGAAATTGAACCACCTACAGATGAAGCTGATTTAAAAAAAAAAGCCCGGTAAATGATTATTATACTGAGATCGAACCGGATCTGAGTGTTTCTGAGCCGGATATTTCGGGTAATACACAAGTATCTGAGCCAAATATACCGGACAATGATGATGTACAGTTATCCGATGACGGTTTGGGGGATGTTTCATTCAACGGTCAGGATGAGGCCAATAATAAAAATATTGATACACTATGGCCGCAATTTCTTGATTGGTTATCAAAGGATCGTCCTAATCTCGGGTCATTTTTGTCACAGGCACAAGTTGTATCAAGCTCAACGAGTTCAATAGATCTTAAGTATTCGCCGATTTGCAGTTTCCCATACAAGGAGATTACAAAGAGGCATAACCGCGAACAGATAAAGCAGCTTATTCATCAATTCGTGGGTTCTGCTGTTGAAATTCGTATTAATCTTGACAATAAAGTTCCTCAGAAGCAGGAACAGAATTATTTTATTAATAAATCAAACATGTTATCTAATATAAACAATGAGATTGAGAGGGAACCTATTATTCAGAATATTCTGGATATATTTGATGGTGAGATTATTGATTAGGAGAGAAAAACCATGTCCAAAAATTTACAAAAAATGATGAAGCAGGCTCAGAAAATGCAGTCGCAGTTTGCAAAAGCCCAGGAGGAACTTCAGAAAAAAGAGGTTGAAGGCACAGCCGGAGGCGGGATGGTAACTGTGACAATGAATGGATCTAATCAACTGGTTTCTATAAAGATCAATCCTGAAGTAGTTGATCCGGATGATGTTGAGATGCTTGAGGATCTTATCGTTGCTGCGCATGCAAATGCACTGGAAAAGATAAAAGAGATGTCGGATTCGACATTTGGTTCAATTACAGGTGGATTGAATATACCGGGTTTATGATAGAACCACTTGAAGAACTGGTTAAATCTTTTTGTCGTCTTCCTGCTATCGGTCAGAAAAGTGCATGGCGGCTTGTTTTGTATCTGATGGAGAGGCCGGAAGCTGAGGCTTATGAACTGGCTGATTCAATTCGCAATGCCCGCGAAAAGTTAACCACTTGCAAACGATGTTTCAATTATAGTGAAAATGAGATATGTCCGGTCTGTTCAAATCCTTCAAGGGATCAGGGATGTATTTGCGTTGTAGAGAAGCCGGTTGATGCGTTTGCGATTGAAAAGTCGGGACGGTTCAGGGGTGTTTATCATATTCTGGGAGGGGTACTTTCGCCGCTCAGTGGAATTACAGCAGATAAAATCCGGATTGGTGAATTAAAAAACAGGGTAATTACCGAAAAACCGCAGGAACTGATTATCGGGTTTGGGGGCAGTGCTGAAGCTGAAACAACGGCTCTTTATCTGGCAAGACTGTTCAGGAATGATAATGTGCGGATTACCCGGTTTGCCCGGGGGCTGCCTGCAGGACTTGATCTTGAATACGTTGACCAGATTACCTTAACTCAGGCTTTGAATGAACGGACAGATATAATTTATGGAGAATAATGAACCCTCACGGTCTGTACTCTATTGGATTCGTAAAGCTGGTGCCAGTTTGATGTTTCTGGGATATATCCCTTTTGCTCCGGGGACTGTGGGGTCTGCTGTTACTGCCGGGGCAATCTGGTACGCAAATTCCCGATGGAGTTTCTTTTTTACTCCGGATAATCTCGTTTATTATTATGCAGGGATTTTTGTTCTTGTTGCTGTAAGCATTTTTCTTTCATCAGAAAGCATGGAGACATTTGGAAGGGAAGATGCACCGCAGATCATAATTGATGAAGTAGCGGGGCAGTATATTACCTTTTTGATGATTCCATTGTCTATAGAAACTATTGTTGCCGGATTCCTGATTTTCAGGTTTTATGATATTGTAAAACCATTTCCGATTTATGGCCTTCAGGAAGCACCGGAGGGTACGGGTGTTACTATGGATGATGTTGCAGCAGGGTTTATGGCTAACATAACAATGTTGATACTGTTGGCTGCTTACAACTGGATAAAATCTTATTTGTAGAGGGACGGTTATTGGCAAGTCATATTATTGTCACAGTTGCGGACTGTATTCGTCAGTATATTCCGCAGATCAGTTTCGGGATTACTGCTGTTACTCTCATGTTGGCCGGGCCGATAATAAACAGAACAGTAAAACAGCTTTCCAGAAGTCTTAATTGGTTATTACGATATGCCATATTTATAATGCTTTGCACAGTTGTTTACGGATTTTTGTCCCAGATTCTTTACAGAAGTCTGAGAAAATGGTTTGTTAACCTTGATAACCTGATGCTGGATCTCTCTGTATGCGCCATCTATCTTGGTCTGGCCTGGTTTGCCAAACGGCAGCATGAAATTTAACCTCCACACACTGGAAATTATATATAAACCTCTTTTTTTACTGACAACAAACATCTTTTTTTAACATTTCAGGATATTCAGAAAAGAGTTCAAATGAACAGTTTCGAAAAACTTGGTCTTTGTGACCAGACACTTGAAGCCCTTGCCCTTAAGGGCTTTGAAGAACCAACAGAAATTCAGACTCTCACAATTCCGCTCATTCTAGAGGGTCAAAGGGATATTATTGCGCAAGCACAGACAGGAACAGGTAAAACAGCAGCTTTTGGGTTGCCGCTGCTCGAAAAGGTAACATCCAGAACAAAATCTCCACAGGTGCTGATTCTTGCACCAACAAGGGAACTGGTTATTCAGATATGTGAAGAGATAAACTCCCTCAAGGGTAAAAATTCTGCAGTCATAGTTCCGATTTATGGCGGGCAGTCGATAGAATTGCAGCTTAACCGACTGAGAAAAGGGGTGACTTTTGTTGTCGGAACTCCAGGGCGTATCCTGGATCATATATCAAGGAAAACACTGGATTTGAGCAAAATCAATTATGTTGTCCTTGATGAAGGTGATGAGATGCTTAACATGGGGTTTATAGATGATATCGAGATGATCCTGGAAAAAACACCCGGAAATAAAAAAAATTTTCTTTTTTCTGCAACCATGCCCGAGAGGATTAAACGACTTGCAAATCGTTATATGTCTGATTCTGTTCATGTACGGACAAAAACCGAATTGACAACCAGCCTCACAGATCAAATCTATTTCGAAGTTGCCAGACAGGACAAATTTGAAGCCCTGTGCAGGATTATAGATATCGAAAGCTCGTTTTACGGGATAGTTTTCTGCAGGACCAAGACAGAAGCAAATGAGTTGTCTTCAAGACTGCAGGACCGTGGTTATGCTGCCGAGGGACTTCACGGAGACATTTCTCAGTCGCAGCGTGAAGCTGTTTTAAGGAAATTCAGAAGAAAAAGTATAACGGTTCTTGTAGCTACAGATGTAGCTGCGAGGGGAATTGATGTCAGTAATCTGACACATGTAATTAATTATGCTCTTCCACAGAACCCGGAAAGCTACGTACACAGGATTGGAAGGACCGGCAGGGCGGGTAATCAGGGAACAGCAGTAACGTTTATTACGCCTGATGAATTCAGTAAACTTGGATTTATAAAAAGAGCCGTGAATGTATCCATTGAGCGTCGTAATATACCTGAAGTTTCACAGATTATATCTGTAAAACAGAAAAGGATCTCTGATGAGATCGGGCGGATTGTGCAAGCCGGGAAAAATGATGAATTGCAGAAATGGGCTGAGGAATTGCTGCAAGATAATGACCCGGTTGAGGTTGTCGCAGCAGTCCTGAGCGCGTCATTCGGGAAAGTTCTTGACACCTCAAATTATCGCAAGTTAACCCCTGTAATGAAAAAAAGAGGAAAGACACTGGTTGAAGAGGGTGGTAAGACACGTTTGTTTATTGCAAAGGGTAAAGATGATAATATTTCAAAGAAAAGTCTGGTTGATTTCATAGTTAAAAAAGCTGGTACTCCATCAAATCTGATTGAAAAAATTTTAATTCATGACCGGTATTCATTTGTTACGGTTCCGTTTGCTGAAGCTGAACATATTTTGACTAAATTCAAAAGAGCAGGTAAAAGATCCATTGTTGTAAAAGCAAAAAAAAGAAAATAGCTTTTTAATCTGAACTGTTTAAAAAGGCATACAATGAAAAACTTTGCTCTTTAATCTGATATTTGTCTATATTTCTTATGGATAGTTAAACTGCTGTAATGAGGGATGAGCTTATTGCAACAGATCCAGATTAACAGTTTTTGCCGGGGGCTTTCTGAATGGAAAATAAATATGGATTAAACTGGAGAGTATGGGGTAATGACGACAAAAAAAGTTCTTCAGAGAAGACTACTCCAAAAATCCTCGAAGGAATCGGAACTGATTGGAGTTCACCCAAACCAAAGAATTCACAGGTAGAATATGAAGAACCTGTAGAACAGCAGGTTTCAGAGAAGCAATATACAGTACGTCTAAAAAATGCGAAATTTGTTCCGGATGAAAATACCGATTTCAACAAAACTTGTAAAGTAACCGTAGAGATCGATTCTCAGTTGCAGCCTAAAGGAAAAGTTACTTTTTCATTGTGGTCAATTTACAATGACAATAAAACCGATCTTCATCATGAAGCCCAGGAGTATGCTCAAAACGGGGTTATAGAGTCGAAGCTGGAGCTCTATTATGATGAAAAGTATTATGAAGATACCTATTTTAATGGCAAAAAAGATGTCACTGTTGATTACTTTTTCAAAGTAAATGCCAAAAATGCCAGAGAGATTGAAAGCGAGCCGTTGACAATGCCCCGTTGTACAGGTAAAACCTGCAAAATGGTCTTTCAGGATGATAACGGTAATAGTTTACAGGATGTTAATGTTACAATGGAAGACGGGACTGTTTACACTTCCAATGAACAGGGAGAGATTGAAGTCGTTGCTCCTGATGGAGCTGAAACTGTTTCTGTAGAGAAAATAGAAATGCCTGTTTGAAAAGTTCAACATAGAAAAAGAGGACTAAAGGCTTGCATTGCGTGCATCACGGGAACTTATTTACGAATTATGATTATCATGCTCGCCGAGCGCACACGACCCCCACGGTAGTTTGTTGCAGCTCTGCAATTTCAGTTTGGGGGCGTGTGGAAAGCTGTATCTTAATTATGAATTATGAATGGTGAAATTAAGAGTAATACTATACTGACTGGCTTGATCTTTAGCTGTTTTAAACTATGAATTATTTGATTGTTCGGACAATATGTTTTATTTAAATAGTTTTTGGCCAGCACTTGATTTTCGAAGGCAACACTGCAAGCATTCTGACGTACCATACCGTAAGTCGCATCTGTAGCTAATCAAGGGCGCATGCCTTACCAGACAATGTTTTTTATAAATTCGAAATGAGAAAAAACAGGAAAATCAGAAATCCCAAAGCTGAAGCGAAACATCAACAGATGTTAGAACTATTTATTACCTAAAGATTAATGACCGAAATTATTATTATTTTTCTGTTTTGGCGGTAAGGTAATTTTAAAAATCATCAACCATCCCTAAATCCATTTAAAGGTCACTTAAACCGTTTATGCGGATCAAAAAACCATTCTAACAGACCAGAAACCATAAAAGTCTTTTACCATCTGGAGTGAATAATCGGTTGCTGTTTCCAGTTTATAGTTTCAACAACAACTGCGGGGATACCTTCCAATAGCCTGCTTCTCCATCGGCTTCCACACTTACCGTTTTCTTGTTGATTCTGATCACTGTGCCGTTTTTTATCTCTCCGGCCGAAGAGGTGAATTTAACTCTGCAGCCAGGATAAAATTTAGACATCTCAATACTCTGTCTGCAATTAACAAGTAATTTAATACGATCTACAATTATTTTATTCAAAAAACGTAGATCATCCAGCTCAAGTTTTGAAATAGTCTCCATGGCAGTTTCTTTGTCAAGCAGCATGATTTTTTCATTGGTATTATTTGATATTTTTTCTTCCCCGGAAAAATCGTTTGTTGATTTGGTACTGCTCTTTTCATGGCTCACGTTTAACGAAGTCGAAGATTGTTGAACAGCGAGCCGGTTAAGACCTGCCGGTTTATCAGTTGGTGAATTTTGCTGGTTTATGTTATTGCCTGGCTTTAAATAGCAGCACTTTTTATATTTTTTCCCACTGCCGCAGGGACAGGGGGCGTTTCTTCCAATTGACATAAAAAAACTCCATGACCCGGATTGATCTGAAACCGTCAGATTGCAATTAAAATACTTTTTCAGTAAAAATATAATTTTTTTCGGTATTACAAATGAATTAAAGGTCCCAATTAATCGTAATTTCTGCTGAATTTGTTCTGAATCAAGAATGCAATTAACACAGTTAATACCTGAATCAGACAATTCATTCACGCGATCTGCTTCGTGGACATTGATATAAAGAATCAGATCCAGAACACTTAATATGAAATTATACGATTACGATAACAATTACGATAACGATTACGACAACGATTACGACAACGATTGTAGTTTTTTTTCTTCATTCACCATTCACCATTCACCATTCATAATTCACCATTACCTTATGACCTTCACAGCCATAAAACCCTTTCTGCTTAATGCCGCTCTCGCTGCTCATTCCCGCACTGCGGGCCAAGCTGTAAATTAATCGTTTGGTTCGGGTAATATTAAATTTTCTTTGAACATAAAATTAAAACCTGATTTCAGTCATAAAACTAAATACTTAAACTTATGTCGTGCACCATGTATTTTTATCTTTTTCATAAATTTTAATAACATTCAGGGCCTTTTATGTCTCAGTATCTTGTTTCAACAATCCTTTTTGATGGTACTCTTTGCCTGGAATGGGAAGAATGCCTGTCTCCCCTCCAGGAAAGGTCTGTTACACTTGAGAAAATTATATTAAAAGCCTGCAAAGAAAAAAACAGGGCAAATCCTTTACTGTGGTTGCTTGTTTCAGGACTCAGCGATAGTTCGATTCCACTTTCACCATCCCTTGGTTTCTGGAGAGAATTTGGTGCGGCCTGGGTTCATCAGGTGCAAAGTTTTCCTGATATCGAAGAAAAACGAGAAAAAATATTACCAATTCTGCACGATGATGATGCGGATCTGTTTGTAGAGCGTATTCCGGAGATGACCGGCAGCGAATTGATTGATATAAGCTATTTGCAAAATGTCTGGGATATGCTGACTCAATCATTTGTATCGTCAATCAGTACGTTCAAGGGTTCTGTTGAAAAATATTTTGAACATATTGCTCCAGGACAATTACATAAAGACAGAATCCATTTTCATCTGGTAGAAAACCGTAAAGACCCGGATCGTCCATTCGCGTTTCTGGCAACTTATTCTACAAGAATTGATTCATCAGGCCGTACACATCATCAGCCGTTGAAGCTTGCATTCAGGGAATATGCCGACAATCAAGGTAAAATTGTAGACCTTATGTCAACTGTTGTAAAAGTATCTAAAAAAAATGCTCTCATTAAATCTCTGGTAGATACCGGCGAAATTTTTCAGCCGATAGGTTTGACTGTTCAGGAAGCGTACACATTTCTTGAGGGAGTTGCTGATTTTGAAGCATCGGGGATTTTATGTCGTGTTCCACGATGGTGGAAAGGTACTCCAAAAAAGGTTGCGGTTACACTTTCATTGGGAGATAAAAAACCATCCAAAGTCGGATTTGAAGCTTTGCTTGATTTTGATGCTTCACTGCATCTTGGTGGTGAAGTTATCAGTGAAACTGAAGCACGTGCTTTACTGGACAGGGCTGAAGGACTGGTCCTGGTGAAAGGTAGATGGGTTCCTGTTGATCTGAAATCAATAAATTCAGCTCTGGATTTATTCAAAGAGGCCAGAAAACTTGCAGATTCGGAATCTGTAAGTTTTTCTGATGCGATGCGGCTTTTAATGGGTGTATCGGTTGACGGAGCGGTGGCGCAATTAGATGATATCGGAGTCAGTTGCGGAGCCTGGCTGCAATCAATTTTTAACAAGATGACAAATCCATCGCTGATTCGTGAAACAGAAGCTTCAGAAAATCTTAAAGCCAGACTTCGCCATTACCAGCAGCAGGGATTGAATTGGTTAAATTTCATGCAGACACTCGGTTTTGGGGTCCTGTTGGCAGATGACATGGGGTTGGGGAAAACAGTACAGATACTCGCGCATCTTCAAAAACTGAAAAAACAGGGTAGAACCAGTCTGATTGTTGTTCCGGCATCACTTCTGGAGAACTGGCGACAGGAAATAATGAAATTCACACCAGATCTTGTTACTGTTGTTCTTCATCCTCAAATGATGAAATCTGAAGAGATTAAAAGTGCGAAAAAAAGGGTTAAAAAGTGGGATCTGGTAATTACCACCTATGGTATGGTTGGCCGCTATGAGTGGTTAAAATCGCATACCTGGTTTTATGTCATTTGTGATGAAGCGCAGGCAATTAAAAACCCCCTTACCAGACAGACTAAAGATGTAAAGAAACTTGAATGTTCGCACCGTTGCGCGATTACCGGTACACCTGTTGAGAACAGGTTGACTGATTTGTGGTCAGTTTTTGACTTTGTAAATCCGGGGCTTCTGGGTACATTTCGTGAATTTAAAAATTTTGTTAAAACTCTTCAGGATAATCCTTCCGGATTCGGCAGGTTGCGGAAGGTAATCCGCCCTTATATTCTGAGAAGAAATAAAACAGACAAATCTATTATCAGTGATCTTCCAGACAAGGTAGAGATAAAAACCTGGTGCAGTTTGTCAAAAAGCCAGTCGATTTTATATGAAAAGCTTGTGAGTAAGCTCGATGAGGAGCTTGGAAATACTGATGGAATAAAGCGAAAGGGTTTGATACTGGGATATCTTTCCAAATTCAAGCAGCTTTGCAACCACATTGATCATTATTCGGGTGGTGGAAGATATGAACCGAAGGAAAGCGGGAAATTCAAGCGTCTGGAGGAGTTATGCACTACAATCCACGATAAAAGGGAGAAGGTTTTAATCTTTACGCAATTTGCCGAGATCATTGAACCTTTATCAATATATCTTCAGAGCATTTTTGGCGTTCCGGGTCTGACTCTCAGCGGCTCCACTACAGTAAAGAAAAGGAAAAAAGCTGTGGAGCAGTTTCAGAGTAGTGACTATATCCCTTATTTTATTCTGTCTCTTAAAGCTGGCGGTGTAGGATTGAATCTGACAGCTGCAAATCATGTAATTCATTTTGACCGCTGGTGGAATCCGGCAGTAGAAAACCAGGCAACCGACAGGTCTTTTCGTATCGGGCAGAAGAAAAATGTCATGGTACATAAATTTATATGTAAGGGAACAATCGAGGAAAAAATTGATTTACTGATAGATGATAAAAAGAAGCTGGCCTCAGAAATCACTTCATCCTCCGCAGAAAGCTGGATTACCGAATTAAGTGACAAAGAAATAAAAGAGATGTTCAGATTCGGTTTGCGTGGATAATGTTAAACAAATAGAAAGCTGTAAATTATGGGCATGTACGACTGGAACGGATACGGGCCTTATGTGTCAAAGGCTGAAAAAATCAGAAGAGCTTTAAAAACCAGAAAAAAAATGGCTAAAAAAGGTGTCGTGCTTGAACCTGTTATAGTTGAAGGACGCACTATTTCACGTACCTGGTGGGGACAGAGCTGGATAAAAAATCTTGAACGCTATGCAGATTACAGTAATCGTCTTTCCCGTGGAAGAAGCTATCTGAGGAATGGTTCATTACTTGATTTGAAAATTGAGTCAAAGAAAATCACGGGTCTTGTTTGTGGAAGTAGTTCAAATCCTTATAAAATTACCATTACCATAAAACCTGTTGAGAAATCAGCCGCAGCGGAATTGATGGAAAAAAGCCGGGAGTCTCTAGACTCCATGCAGTCGTTGCTGGCAGGAGAATTCCCGGTGGAACTGAAGGACCAGTTTTTTAATAAAAACAGTGGCCTTTTTCCATCACCAATGGAGATCACACTGAATTGTTCCTGTCCCGACTGGGCAAACATGTGTAAACATGTTGCTGCGGTTCTTTATGGGGTGGCTGTGCGGCTCGACGAGAAACCTGAGTTGTTTTTCACTCTAAGAGGCATAGATATCAACAAATTTGTTGTTTCTGTGGCAAAAGATGAAAGTGCCAGGCTACTGCAAAAGGCAGATATTCAGAGCAGCCGTCATTTGGCATTAGATGAAGAAGAGAATGGAATGGAAGAGCTTTTTGGCATATCAATTGATAAAAACGATTCGGTTCCTGTGGGCGAAAATGAAAAAAAGAAAAGTCGCAAAAAGGACAGGTCTGTAAAGAAAAAAGTAAGTGATAAGAAATCCGGTAATAAAAAAAGCAGGAACGAAAAGGTTTCGGGGGCTGGCAGTAAACCCCGGGGAAAAGATGTGAAGAGTATCAGGAAGATTGCAAAAAAGGCGGCGCAAAATGCCCTCAAAATAAACAGCAAGAAAGCAGCAGTAAAGAAAGCAGCAGTAAAGAAAGCAGCAGTAAAGAAAGCAGCAGTAAAGAAAGCAGCAGTAAAGAAAGCAGCAGTAAAGAAAGTTGCAGTAAAGAAAGCAGCAGTAAAGAAAGTTGCAGTAAAGAAAGTTGCAGTAAAGAAAGTTGCAGTAAAGAAAGTTGCAGTAAAGAAAACGGCTAAGAGAGGATAGTTGGAACAGGTAAAACAAATATCGACTTTTGGATAAAGATATAGATTATCATGCTCGCCGAGCGCACACGACCCCCGCGATAGTGTGTTGTAGCTCTGATACTCCTGTTTGGGGGCGTGTGGAAACCTGTGTGTCATCCCGGTTTAGAAGATTCGTAAGTAGATATATTTATTTTTCTCATATTTTCGAAGGCAACACAGCTCGCATTCTGACGTACTCAACCGCAAGCGTAGCAGTAACTAATAAAGGGCGCATGCCTTACCAGATTATATCTTGATATATTCTCAATAAAACTTCAAAACATATATCGCAAATGATGTTATAAAAGAGTTACGATCAAAACGGGTAGGGATATTCAGAATACATAAAATCAAATACCGAAGCGGGTAGGGAGGTCTTTTTATTGAAATTTTAGAAATATACAGACCATTAATTATAAGTAAACATGTGCTATTTTTGTACATTTTTAAAAGCTATTGACAAAACGAACCATTTATACTGCTTTTC
>DATGNN010000298.1:0-17869 GCA_035306725.1 Chitinispirillaceae bacterium
TGCCGAGCTGGAGAGAAGTCTTGTAATTCAGGAGGAAATGCAGACATATCTGGATTCAATTCTACAGAGTATGGACAATGGAGTAATTGGGATTGATATATGTGGCAAGATAACTCATTTCAACCGTGCCGCTTCTGAAATAAGCGGATACAATTATGATAACCTTATGGGACGTAAATATACACGGTTTTTTTCAAGTAATACGGATGGTGAACCAGCACTTGTCCAGGCTTTGAACAGAGGAATAGAACTTAAGCGTAACGAGAAAGTTATATGGCATAAAGATGGTCATCCGGTTCCGGTTTCTTATCAGACAGCTTTGTTAAAAGATAAGAAGGGAAGAAAACTTGGTGCCGTTGAAATATTCAGTGATATTTCGCGGATTAAGGCGCTTGAAGAGGAAATGCAACAGACAAGAACAATGGCTGCTCTTGGAGAAATGTCTGCCACTGTTGCACACGAAATAAGAAATCCCCTGGGGGCAATGGGAATGTGGGCAGGGTTACTTGAGCGTGATTTAGAGCAAGATGACTCGCGAAGAAAGACACTTGGAAAGATAATAGAAGGGCTTTCCAGGTTAAACAAGATCGTGTCAAATCTGCTTGTCTATACACGGCCTGTTAAAGCACAGTTTCGTAAGATACAACTGGAAGCAATTTTAGAGGAAATAGTTGATTTCGTTCAGATTGAAATCGAACGGCTGGGAAGTACTGTCCAGGTTAAAAAAGAGTGGACAAACGAATCGGTATGTGTACTTGCTGATCCGGAAAAAATCGGACAAATTGTTATGAATTTGTGTTTGAATGCTGTTCAGGCTATGGACAATGACGGAGTGCTGACAGTATCTGTTGAAAATCAAAACCATGAGAAGACCGGTTTTATCAGTTTTTCTGTTTCTGATACTGGCAATGGTATCGGGAGTGATGTTGTTACAAAAATGTTTGATCCTTTTTTCACCACAAAAGAGAACGGGACTGGTTTGGGGTTGGCTATTGTAAAGAAATTCGTGGAGTTTCATTCCGGATATATAGATGTAAAGAGTTCGGCGCAAAAGGGAACTACTGCAAGGGTATTTTTACCAGTTCTCAAGGAGTAATGGGGTTTTATGGTCAAAAAGAGAATACTGGTTGTTGATGACAACGAATTGTTCAGGGATTCTGTAATTGAAACTCTTAACAGGCAAGGGTATGATACCGATGCGGCAGTTAATGGATTGGATGCATTGGAGAAATTGCCAAATTCAAGATATGATCTTGTTATTTCTGATATGAAAATGCCACGAATGTCTGGAATTGAATTGCTTGAGAAGATAAAAAATATTGATCCGGATATTCCTTTCTTAATTATTACCGCGTATGGAGCTATAGAAACAGCTGTAGAAGCTATGAAAAAAGGTGCTTTTGATTTTATTCAGAAATCGGACAACCTGATAAGAGAGCTTGAAATGGCTGTAGAGCGGGCTTTGCAGTATCATCGTCTTGTTAATGAGAATAAAAGACTTAAAAAAGCCCTCAGGAATCAATGTGACTTTATTGGCGAAAGCAAGAGTCTGTCTGAAGTAAGAAAAGTTATTGAATCTGTTGCAGAAAGCAAGTCGACAGTCCTTATTACCGGAGAATCCGGAACCGGCAAGGAACTGGTGGCACGTTCTATCCACTATAGCAGCAGACGCAGTAACGGACCATTTATAAAAGTTAATTGTGCTGCACTTCCGGAAGGGTTGATTGAATCAGAACTGTTCGGACATGAAAAAGGGGCTTTCACAGGAGCTATTAAACAGAAAAAAGGGAAATTTGAGGCAGCATCAGGAGGTACTCTGTTACTGGATGAGATAGGTGAAATGGCTGCAATTGCTCAGGCAAAACTATTACGTGTATTGCAGGAACGTGAAATAGAAAAAATTGGTAGTGAAGAAACAATCGAGATAGATGTCAGGGTAATTGCTACCACTAACCGTCAACTTCAACAGGAAGTTTCCAATGGACGTTTCAGAGAGGATCTGTTTTATCGTCTTAACGTGTTTCACATCCACTTGCCCCCATTAAGGGAGCGTAAAGATGATCTTGAGAATCTTCTGATGTTCTTTATTGAAAAATACAATGATGAAAATGGTTTCAGTGTTGAAGGTGTGGAAAGTGATTGTCTCAGATTGCTGCAAAATTATAACTGGCCCGGAAATATAAGGGAATTGGAAAATGCTGTTGAGAGGGCTGTTGTTCTGACCCGTACCGGGTTGATAAAACCCGGGTTGTTTGAATTCAGTGAAATAGATGTTAATAATACTGACAACAGCAATGGTTTTCAACCAGGAATGACAGTTTCTGATATGGAGAAACAACTGATATACAAAACTCTGGAATATTGTAACCAGAATCGTACCAGAGCTGCAGAAATGCTTGGGATTTCCATAAGAACTTTACGAAATAAACTTCACGAATATGAAAATCAATTTGTGGCGCAATAACAGCATTCCTCAGTTAGGTTATGAATTAATGCTGACAGCAACGCAAGGTTGGATTTATCTTTGAAAAGGGATAAATATGAAGGTATTTAACACACAATCGATAATATTCAAAACCGCAATAATATATGTTTTTCTTACCATATTAAACGTTTCAATTTTTGTGCTTATGGTTTTCGAGAATCAGCTTGATCTTATAGCTGAAAACGCCATATTAAACAGTCAGCATACAGGTTCAAGTCTTAAATACAGAATAGACAACATTTTAAATATGGAAAAAGATCTTTCCAGTGTACATATTAACAAAATAATAAAAGAAGCCGGGTTGCTGGGAATAAACAATATCACACTTTACAATGAAAATGGAAAGGTTTTTGTAAATATTATTAATAATAAAATAGTCGGCAAAAAAGTAGCAGATCTGAGCGACTTGAAAATGATTAATATGGCAATTACAAAACAGAGTTTTGAAGATAAGCTTTTCTACCATTCTGTAAACAGGAAGGAACGGTCGATAACATTATACATTCCTTTTGGTTATTCTAAAAGTGAAATCGGAGTGGCTTCAATTGTTCTGCAGATGAAAGATATTGATCGACATATGTCGTATCTATACCGCCAGTGTTTTCTGATAGGTTTATTGGTAACAATTATTCATGTTTTGTTTGCTGTTTTTATATCGAAAATAATACTGTTACCATTGCGCAAGTTGAATGAGGCTACGCAAATGATATCACAGGGAAACCTTAATGTACGGGTACCTATTACAGGTTATGATGAAATTGGCCAGTTGGCTTCATCATTCAATGAAATGGGAGTTGCGATACAGAGAATGCGGGATGAAGCAAAGGGTGCCAATCCCTTAACTGGTTTACCGGGAAATCTGGTAATTGCCAAATACATTGATAAATGCCTTGAGTCTCAAAAACCTGTTTGTGTTCTGTATTGTGATCTGGATAATTTCAAAGCCTATAACGATAAATATGGCTTTACAAAAGGTGATGAAGCACTACTTTACACACGGGATTGCCTTGTGGAAGCGGGCAGGCATAAAGGTGGTAATGATATATTTATAGGGCATGAAGGTGGTGATGATTTTGTTGTAGTAATTGGCTACCAGTTCTGGGAAGAGTATACCAAAACTTTTATAATGAATTTTGACAGGAATATATATCAGTTTTACAATAATACAGATAAACGCAATGGATATATTGAATCAGTTAACAGAAAAGGTGAGGGGCAGCGTTTCCCGCTCATGAGTGTTTCTGTGGCTGCCGTAACAAACATGCAAAGAGCATTTCGAAGGCATGCTGAGATTATTACAGTTGCTGCAGAAGTTAAAAAGTATGTAAAAAGTATGGATGGGTCTTGTTATGCTATAGATCGCAGGAGTGGACCTGTAAGTCCTACACAGTTGATAAATCAGGATATGATTACTCGTGCCCGCAGAAGCATGAGGCAATAAAAATGAGTTCAACGTTGAAATATGTATCAGTTCTGATCCTTTTGGGTTTTACCATATTGTTTAATATCGTTCTTGTAGATATAAGGTTTGGTGAAATCAACTATCTTCTCGGTAAAATCGCTTCAAGAGACAGAATTTCAAATACGTTCAGCATAGTCGCAAAATACGAACTTATAAAACGAAGAATGCTTTTTGGAGAAGATCAAAATTCTGATTATGAACTCGAAGCAAAAATTCAGGCTCTGACATCAGGAAATCAGTTCGAAAATCAGAGAATACCTATCGAGAAGAAAATTTATCAGATACCGATTCGTTTGACACTGAATACTATTCGCTTGTTGTTGGGAAAATCAATCATAAATACAAAAGAAGATGACAAGGTACTGGAAGTACTGGAAATAGCTTATTTCCTGGAAAGAAACAGAAAATATAAGGAAGCTTTGAATCTTTACGATGAGGTTCTTTCTACTTCATCGATAACACCACGGTTACAGGCAGCTATTCTGGTTCACAAAGCATATTGCTTTTCAATGATCAGTAATTATGACAAGGCAAAACAGATATATGAAATTGTAATAAGCAATTATCCGGAAACCGATGAAGGGATTTTATCCTGGAAACTTCTTGACTTTATACAATCTATGGAAAATGAACGGAAAAAACTGGAAAAAACCAGACTGCCTAAAATTGAAAAAGCCAGACAGTTTTATCTTTTAATGGATTTTAGAAATGCGATTAAAAACTACTCGATGTTTCTTGAAAACGGGAAAGTTCGAAAAGATTTGACATCAGAAGCACGGTATTTCAAGGGAAGAGCTCATGAGGAACTGGGTGAAAATGAGGATGCCATGATGGAATATAGAATCGTAATGAAAATAGACAAAACAGAAAAATGGGCAAAACAGGCTAATCGACGGATGTTAATGCTCGGAGAGTTTTATAATCAGCACAAACAGATTGCTGAGGAAGCTCGTCGTAAGCTTGAAGCATATCAGGATAAAATATTTACGGAAAGTGTAGATAAATATAAGGGGTTTCTAACCAGAAGTTCAATTAAAGCTGAGTTACTCAGTAAAGTTGGTGTAAACGATTTTGTTGCTATCCCCAATGACAGTATTCTCAAAATGATTGATCAGATTGGAAATATGGAATCGTCAGAAGAAACTGTTACTGTAATGCGTAGTGAGCAGCGAAACAATAAAGTGCTGCCTAAACAGAGTACAATAAGTGATGCACAAATGCGTGAACTGGAACGAAAAAAACTGCTTGTTCAAAATCCATACAGAAAACCGGAAGCACTTAAACAGGTGATTGATGAACGGAAAAATGAATTGAGATATGTCTATAATAAACGTTTAAGGGCAGGTATAAAGATTTCCGGAAAGATGGTCGTAAAAATACGAATCAGGCCGGATGGAGGGATAGAGAACGCTGAAATTTTACAGTCGAATCTGGGTGATCAAAAATTTGAACATGAGATAGTACAAAGAATTCATAACTGGAAATTCAAAGCAGTTCCTGACAGTCTGGGAGAATTAACAGTTAATTATCCGTTTGAGTTTGATGGGGAAATGTAATAATGAAATAACTGAGTCAGGAATAAATTCCTGCATATTTGGTGTGTAAAAAGTTGTTTCCCCCATGACAGCAAAATCAGACAACAATATCTGAAGATACAGGAAGTGAATTTATTCCTCCACCCTTTATCCCTTTATACAAAGCAACTGAGTTGGCCAGTCGTGCAGCAGTAAAGGGATCGTATCCTCGGGCTATGCAGTGTAAAAACCCTCCATTGAAAGCACTTCCAATAAGAGTAAGATTAGAAACTGGTTCTGAGCATTTTTCCTGAGAAATTTCCTCAATTTTCCCATCATATCCAACCAGACAGCCTTCAGATCCCATTTTAACAACAACAATTGAGACACCTCTGTCCCAGAGGAATCCTACGATATCCAGCGGACGTTCATAACCAAACAGTGCTTTGGATTCATCGGGAGAAGAAGGGAAAATGACATCAATTAACGGAAGAACACTCCATAGGCTTTCTTTTGAGTCATCAAGTGACCACCGTTGAAGTCTGAGATTCGGGTCGTACGCAACCATGATATTATGGCTATGTGCAAATTGAAATGCCTTGAAAATTGTATGTCGCGAAGCTTTTGAAACTGACTGCAATTCGCTGGAAGCATATACGATTTTACAATTCTCAATGAGATCATCATAAATCATTGACGGGGAGATATATTGGGCTGCAGAACCAGGACGATGGATGAGATATTCTCTTTGATCAGGATAACGTGAACTGGTGAAATAGATGCCATTATAACCCTGACTTGTAATTACATGGTCGATATTAATACCCTGAGCAAGAAGTTGTTCCCGGATCGTGGCGTGAAATGGATCCCGTGCAACTGCTGATATGAACGAAACACCGGAACCAAGTCGGGCAGCTGTAGCTGCAACGATTATATCAGCTCCCCCAATATCTTTTTCGAATGTATTACAAAGACAAATATCCCCGTTGCACCTGAATTCAATATAGCATTCTCCTATTACGAGCAAATCATAATCTCTGATATGAATTGGTTTCATTCTGTATCAGCCCTTACTTTTCTTATTTTATGTACGATTCATTTATTATTTGAAAGTGTTTGATCAGGCATTGCTAATCACAATTTCTGAAAATTTTCTGATCAGGTTCTCGATTTCTCTTTTTCTGGCAAGCGATTGAATAATCTCTTGTGGTACATCATCAAGATTATATACCAGGCCGGCAAGTCCACCAGCAACAGTACCTGTTGTATCTGTTTCCAGACCAAGATTTGTTGCAGAATGAAGTATCTGGTAGGTAGAATCATTTTTAATAAAGCACCATATTGCAGCTTCAAGTGTTTCGACTATATAACCTGAGGAATGTATTTCGTTTTCATTCAATGAAAGCAATTCAAGAGAAAAAATTCTCATATAATGACATAATTCATTTTTAAATTGATCAAATCTGTTGTAATACTCCAAAGTTTTTGAAACTGCAGACCGGAGAGCTTCCTCTTTATTGTTATTATTAATAAGTTCCAAAACCAGAAGAGAATAAAGACCACATCCTATAAGAGTTCTTGGGTGCGAGTGGGTCAGAGATGAAATATCATGAATTTTTTTCATGAAATCATCTAAATTTTCGTTATGGAAAAAAATAGCAGCCGGCAGCATGCGCATAAGAGAGCCATTCCCGTTATCATCATCAGAATCACAACCACAACAGGAAACCGATCCTTCAGAATGTAATCTGTCCAATGCCAGGCAGGTAGTTAATCCTGCATCGAAAACATATCCAAGCGCGGTCCAATAGCCCTCAAAAAGCCATTTGCAATAAGTTTCTGCAAGATGGTTCAGATCGTAGCCGCTGCAAAGGCTTTCTGTTGTGCATAGAATAATTGAGCTGTCATCAGACCATGTTCCTACAGGATGATCAAACCTTCCGTACCCTAAAAGATTTTTCACAGAGCACAGAGAGTTTTCGTGCCTTGATGTGTACTCAATAGGTACTCCCATGGCATCTCCCAGAATTGCACCAAGCATTGAAGATCTGATTTTGTTTGCTAAATCCATTTTCATAATAATACAATACAATTTAAGTATTCGCACAAAAAAATATATGTTGCAGTAATTTTTTGCATGATCCTGTAGAAAATTGTTCAGATAAAGTAAGGGATTGTTCACTTCGGACAGGATATTAGTTATTTTGATGTGCTAAAAAGAGAGTGGCACCTGGCAGAAAGGTTTTTTTGGATGTGATAGTAATATCTACTATGTTTTTCCGGTATCGTTACCGTAATCGATGATCATAATTGTCGGTTAATGAGCAGTTCCTTCTGCTCTTTAATCAATATTTATGACAAATATCGACAAAAAAAATTGTATAAATAAAATCGTTACTATTCAGGTATTAATTAAATTAAATCAGGAAATCGCAGATGAATAAAGAAATGAAAATCATAGCTGACGAAAATATTCCCTTTGTAGAAGAGGCTTTTAGCCGTTTTGGAAAAGTTATCACTGTGAGTGGCAGGAAAATTCAGAAAACGACACTTGAAGATGCATCAATTTTACTGGTTAGATCTGTAACTAAGGTCAATAGTGAATTACTTGAAGGGAGCAACATCAAATTTGTTGCAAGTGCAACTGTCGGAGTAGATCACATTGATACTGATTATTTACGTCAAAACAATATTGGTTTCTCTTATTCTCCAGGTTCGAATGCAGAATCTGTTGCAGAATATACAATTGCAGCTATAATGCATTTAGCAGAAAAAAAAGGTAAATCAATTAAAGATATGATGCTTGGAATAATCGGAGTGGGAAATATTGGGTCGAAGGTATTCCGATTCGCAGAAACACTTGGGATTAAGTGGTTACTCAATGATCCTCCCAAAAAGCGCTTGACCGGAAGTGATATATATGTTCCCCTTGAAAGAGTTCTTGCTGAAGCTGATATAATTACACTACATGTTCCGCTCAATTGTAATGGAGAGGACTCAACCATACAGATGGTTAACAGCCAATTTATATCAAGAATGAAAAAAGGTGCTTTTCTGATAAATACCTCAAGGGGCAAAATCGTTGACGAAAAGTCGGTAATAAATGGAATAGACAATCTTGGCGGGCTTGCTTTCGATGTCTGGGAGGGTGAGCCTTCCATTAACAAAGAAATCCTGAGCCTCGTTGATATTGGTACACCACACATTGCGGGACATTCCTATGAAGGAAAACTCAGAGGAACCAAGATGATCTATGATGGCGCCTGTGCTTATTTTTACAAGAAATATGGATGGAATTTACCCAGGGGTATTCTAACAGATATTATTGATACAATAGATATTTGTTCTTCCAGATCACCAATCCAGGATGCTATTTCAAGAACTTATAAAATTTGTGATGAATCTGCAAGATTTAAAGGAAAAATGAATAATGATAAACTAAAACCAGCCGAAATATTTGATTCATTCAGAAAAGATTATCAACATAGACATGAATTTTCTAGATATCGGATAAAACTCGGCAATAATCAGAAAGAAGAAGCACAGAAACTGGCCGGTCTTGGTTTTCAGGTATCTGATCAGGGACATGAGTAGTGCTGTCTTTTTAAATAAAGTCTTATTTAGCTACATCTGCACATTTTACTATGGCTTAACAAATACATATTGTGGACTGTCTGTTTGATAAACCGCTGTATTATCTCTAAGCTGCAATCGGGCATTGAATACCGTCATATTGAAACTGAATAATTACTTTCGCAAATTAGTATTTAAAACGCAGGAGTTTATATGGAACCCAAGGGAGATATCGGAGTAATTGGTTTAGCTGTAATGGGTAGCAATCTCGTTTTAAATATGAGTGATAATGGATTTAATGTAATTGTATTCAATCGTACAGTTTCAAGGACTCATGATTTTATTACTGGTGCTGCCAGCGGAAGAAACAACATTATTCCTGCATATACAATCGAGGAATTTATAAAAAATCTCAAAAGTCCCCGAAAAATTATGCTCATGGTTAAAGCCGGGATTGCAGTTGATCAGTTTATTGATAAACTATTACCTTATCTGGAAAAAGGTGATCTTATCATAGATGGCGGAAATTCATATTTCAAGGATTCGGTTAATCGTGCAGGATATCTGGAGAAAAAAGGGCTGATGTATATTGGAGCGGGGATTTCCGGAGGAGAATTGGGTGCCAGACATGGTCCGTCAATAATGCCCGGAGGGACCAAAACTGCATGGGCCCTTACTGAAAAAATATTCAGGTCGATCTGTGCTAAAACTGCTGACGGGACGCCGTGTTGCGATTGGGTTGGCCCGGATGGTTCAGGGCATTATGTAAAAATGGTACATAATGGAATTGAATATGGTGATATGCAGATTATTAGTGAGGCATATCATTTACTGCGAAGTGCAATGGGGATGAGTACAGATGAGATTGCAGACACCTTTAAGTTATGGAATGATACTGAACTCAATAGCTATCTTGTTGAAATTACATCAGATATTCTCAGGTACAGAGACTCAGACGGTAGTCCGTTGGTAGATAAAATACTTGATACTGCAGGGCAGAAAGGAACGGGAAGATGGTCCATTCAGTCAGCTTCGGATCTGGGAGTACCTGTAACATTGATAACAGAAGCAGTTTTTTCAAGAATGTTATCCTCATTTAAAGAGCAGAGAGTTTCAGCATCAGAAATATTACCTGGTTCATCAAAAAGAATTAATTCAATAGATGTCGTTCCAGAGGACGTTCAAAAAGCGCTTCTTGCTTCTAAAATAATATCATATACTCAGGGCTTTATGCTTATGCACGCAGCATCACTGGAATATAAATGGAAACTTGAATATGGCAATATCGCGCTGTTATGGAGGGAGGGATGTATTATTCGGAGTACTTTTCTGGATTACATTAAAAATGCTTTTGAATTGAACCCCGAACTTTCAAATTTGCTTCTGGATGAATATTTCTGTGAACTGATTGGTAAGTGTCTCGATTCATGGCGTAATGTTGTTGCTTTCGCTGTGCAGACTGGTATTGCTGTTCCGGCATTTTCTTCAGCGCTTGCGTTTTATGATGGATACAGAAGTAAAAATCTTCCTGCCAATCTCTTACAGGCACAGCGGGACTATTTTGGATCACATATGTATGAGAGAGTGGACCAGCCACGCGGCAAATTTTTCCATACGAACTGGATAGAGCATCCGTAATTCATTTAAGACTTCATTTTGCAGTGCAGAGGCTTGTGCTATTCAAATTTGCGGCAACGTGTAGAGAGAGGATCGATAAGAATATCTGCACCATGGGGTCTGGTACCGGGTGATTCAAAAACTATGGTTGTATTTACATTCCCACGGGGAAAAAAATCTCCTGTGACCAGAAACCATGATGGATCAAGTACTTTTTTTATTGTTTCAAATAAATGGTATGTTACTGTTTCGTGATAAGTTCCTATCATTCGAAATGAGTTCAGATAAAGTTTCCAGGATTTTAACTCTAAACACAACGATTTGGGAAGATAATACAAACCGATTGCAGCAAAATCCGGGTAACCGGTTTTGGGGCACACACAAGTAAATTCCGGAAAAATAATTCTGATAATTCCACTGTTTTTATTTGAATCAAAAGGACACGGGAATGTTTCCAATTCGGGGAAAGTATTGTTCTTAAGCGCATCTTCAAGTGAGATCAGATTATTAAAAAACATAAAATACCTCAAAATATATTTAACACTGTGTTATAATACTTTGATCATAAAACTAATTTAATCCAAACCGGATTTGTTTTTTTTTCAACAAAGTGAATTGGAAAAAGATTATTTGTTCATAATGTGTATCAAACCTGCTCAAGACAAAATGGACTAAACAGGTCAGTTTTTATTCGCTGGGTGGAAGCGATAAAAAAGGATCTCAGAAGTTTTTTTTTGAAAAATATGGATAGTCCGGGTATATTAAAAACTGGTCTGCTGAATTAAAATTGATATCTAAACAAAAGCGAATGCGCCTGTTTATATGAGCTATGGGCAGTAGTGGTTAATTATAAAAAGAGAGAGAAAAGTGGAAAAAGTATTGGTTGCAATGAGTGGGGGAGTCGATTCATCGGTAGCTGCTGCCTTGCTCTGTAATGATGGTTATATGGTTTGCGGAATTACCATGAAAATTGGAAGTAATGAAAAAGCGATTACTGAAGCAGCCAGGATCTGTGAAACACTCAAAATTGAGCACAAAGTTGTTGATGTAAATTCTCTGTTTCGACAAGCTGTTATTGAGAATTTTATTCAGGAATACAGTCAGGGCAGGACTCCCAATCCGTGTATACGTTGTAATATGCACATAAAGTTTGGATACCTTCTGGAATCAGCTGTTTCGATGGGTTATGACTATCTGGCAACAGGCCATTATGCATCAATACGTGATGGGGAACTCTTTCGTGGAGCTGATACCAGAAAAGATCAGTCATATTTTTTATATCCTCTTTATTCAAAAAACATTGGCAGAGTAATGTTTCCACTGGGAAGATATACAAAACAACAGGTTAGAGAATTAGCAACTGAGATCGATTTTCCTAATGCTCAAAGGGAGGAAAGTCAGGATATTTGTTTCATATCGCAAAAGAGTTATGCTGAATTCGTAAATGACAGCCTGTCGTGTGATCAGGTAGGTGGTCCGATTATGGATCTCCAGGGAAACCTTTTAGGTACACATTGTGGGATTTGTAATTACACGATCGGACAGCGCAAGGGGTTGGGGGCGCTTGGCAGGAGGATGTTTGTAAAAGAGATCTGCCCCCAAAAAAATGCGATAATTGTTGCAGAGAACAAAGATCTTTTTTCCGGATCAATTGTAGTTGAAAATGTGGTTTGGGGTTTTGAAAAAATAGCTGTATCTGAGACTTATTCTGTTCAGGTCAGATATAAAAGCAAACCAGTAGATTGTCGTATTGATGAAATTAGTGATAATGCACTTAGAATTAAATTTTCTGAACCAGTAAGGGCTGTTGCACCGGGGCAATCTGCTGTAATATATAAAGAAAACAAAGTTTTAGCAGGTGGACTTATAGGAAAAAATTAAGTGTTGGTTCATTAAACCTCACTTAATAAAACTGAGGTCTGAAGCTCTGTATATTGCTGTGAGAATACATTAACCCTGAAATAAAGGTAATTGATTGAGGATAATTTTGCCGAAATGGTGACATCCTTTGCACAGAAACGGTTTTATGGCCATGAAGAACATGTGAACCGGATTCAAAATAGTTAACACCAAGAATAATTAATGTGGAAATAGATTTTAAATTACGTCCAGTTAATTTGTAATGGAGTACTGATGCAAAAACGAATAATTTACCTTTCAATATTTTTAGTTCTGATTACTACATTTTCAAAATCTGCTATCAGAGTAAATCAGGTCGGTTATGATCTTGAGGGGCCAAAATATGCTGTAATAGATTTGTCTGATGAAACTGTTTCGTCGGATTCATTTTTTATATTAAATGAAAACAGTGTAGTCTTTGCCGGAAAACTCAGCGGGCCTCATGATATTACAGGGTGGGGTGGCCCATTCATGGTTTGTGAATTTAGCCAGTTTAAGGCTGCTGGTACTTATTCGCTTCTTTATGGGGATTCCCAGTCTGTTTCATTTGAAATTGATACGAATATTCTTGTGACAAAAACATATGAAGATGCTGTTACTTTTTTTACTGGAATGCGCAACACTAATGATGACTCACAAGTTCCATTGTTCGGTTCACCGGATGTTTACCGGAATGTAAATGGTGGCTGGAATGATGCAACCGGTGATAGGGGAAAGTATCTGTCCCATCTTGCATACTCCAATTTTTTCCCTCCTCAGCAAATTCCGTTTGTTGTCTGGTCACTTTTAAAATCGCTTGACTTGAACCCTGAGATTTCAAGTGAACTGAGATCAAAAATAATCAGTGAAGCTGCCTGGGGTGCGGATTATCTATGCAGGGTTCTGGATCCTGAAGGCTTTTTTTACATTAATGTTTTTGATCGATGGGGATGGGATACAAGGGAATTGTGCACCTGGTATTATAATCCCGATGAACCTGATGTTAACCTGAGAACAGGTGTGAAAAGTACCGATTACCAGGCTGCATTTCGTGAAGGCGGAGGGGTTGCGATAGCTGCACTGGCAAGATGTGCAAGGCTCAATGTAAGTGGAGAGTTGTCTGCAGAATACCTTAATTCTGCTCAAAAAGCCTATACCCATCTGCTGGAGAAAAATCTTTCGTACTGTGATGACGGGGTTGAGAATATTATTGATGATTATTGTGCTCTTTTGGCAGCCATAGAACTGTATCGTGCTACTTCAGAAAACAGTTATTCAAATGATGCATCGGACAGGGCTCAGGCATTACTTCAAAAGGTCAGTAATCAGGGGTTTTTCTGGAGTGATAAAGATTTTAAACGCCCGTTTTATCATGCAGCAGATGAGGGTTTGCCGGTTATTGCTTTACTTGAATATATGGATATAGTTCCTGCAGATGAAAAAATTGTAAAAGATGCTATCAAAACTGTTTTAAATGGCTACATTGAACGGACTTTTGAAGTTTCCAATCCGTTTTATTATCCACGATTAAGCCATGTGCCACCTTTCTCTTTTTCGGGTGGTGAAAATAATATTGCGAAAGAAAAACCGGTAAGTGTTTCTCAGATTCAAAACGATTTTCCACCGGAAAATGTATGTGACGGAAGTGCTACTACAAGATGGGCAAGTGGTGAGCCATATTCTGACACTGAATGGGTAGTTATAGATCTGGAAGAACAGTATGAGATTTCATCGGTTGTTCTTAACTGGGAAGCTGCTTATGGGAAAAAGTATGATATACAGATTTCAGACGACAATATAACATGGACAACTGTTATAAGCATCGAGAACGAAGGCTCGGGCAGAAAAGTACACACATTTGAACCGGTGTACTGTCAATTTGTCAAAATGCAGGGAAGAGAGCGTGGAATAGAATATGGTTTTTCATTATATGAATTTGAAGTATATGGCAGCCGCAGGGATACAGGCAACCAGCAGGTTGATAACTCTTTTTTCATTCCACATCAAAATGAAACTGGATACTGGTGGCAGGGAGAAAATGCTAGACTTTCATCAATTACTGCTGCAGCATATCTGTCATGGAATGCGGGAGTAAACCTCTCGGATACTATTCTTACTGTTGCTTCTGCTAATCTGGACTGGATTTTAGGGAAAAATCCGTTTGGAATATGCATGATGTACGGTAAAGGTGTACTGAATTATCCCGATTATCCGGGAATAGATGCATTCCCGAATGTACCTGGAGGTATTTGTAATGGTATTACCGGTGATACACTTGATCCGGATTCTCCATTATGGAAACCTTATGATGATGGTAATACGGAAAACTGGCGCTGGATTGAGCAGTGGCTGCCTCACAATTCCTGGTATGTTCTGGCTGTAAGTGCTCAGGGTGTGGTTGAATGGGACAAAGAACAGAGTAATAAAGTACGGTTAGCCAGGGCTAATAAAAACGAATCAAAGGTGAAACACCGAATATCCAAAAACAGGTTGGAAATAACTCTTTTACAAAAAGACCGGGGTATATGCACTATTTCAACTCTTTCTGGAAAAGTTGTTTTTAAGCTGAATTATGATAACAAATCAAAAAACATAAGTATACCATTGAATTCAGTTTCAAATGGTATATATGTCTTACGGATAAGTGGCGACAAGACTGTACAATCAATTCCTTTATTTCTACATAAGTGAAAATCTGCAACGTAATATGTCGTAATCTTGTTTACTCTGGCTTCATTAGATATTTTTAAGAGCAAGATTCATAGTAGTTGGATCTTTATGTTCCCAATAACTTTTATGCATGTTATCGGTAACATGCTTTGGCAGTAAAAATCTGCTGATAGTTCATTTTGTACCAAAATCTGTCAGAGGAGGTTTTTTGGATTTTATGAACTCAGTTCTCATTATAGGCAATGGAGGACGAGAGCATGCTATTTTAAAGGCCCTGTTACGTTCTGATCGACCACTTTGTTTGTTTGCTTTTCCTGGAAATCCGGGTATGGAGCAGGATGGATGCATGTTGGTTGATAAAAAAATCAACAACATAAGTGATCTTGCAGAGTGGGCACACAATAATGGAATAGATCTTACCATTGTTGGTCCTGAAGCTCCACTTGTTGAGGGTATTGTAGATGCTTTTAAGGAAAAGGGCTTAACTATCTTTGGGCCTTCAAAAAGTGCTGCCAGAATTGAAGGCAGTAAAGCTTTTGCAAAGGAATTGATGGAAAAATATTCCATTCCTACAGCATCCTGCAGTATATTTACTGATAAGAAATCTGCTCTTGATTATTTGTATCAACATGGAGCGCCAATTGTTATTAAGGTAAGTGGACTTGCTGCTGGAAAAGGTGCTGTTGTATGTGATTCAATCGAGATAGCAGAAAATACACTTACTGAAATTTTCGATAACAAAAGTTTTGGTGAAGCAGGAAATACTGTAATCCTTGAAGAAAAAATGGTTGGTGAAGAAGCTTCTGTTTTTGTTCTTACAGATGGCAGGAATTACAAAATATTACCGGTTTCTCAAGACCACAAAGCAATCAATGATGGAGATACTGGGCCTAATACAGGGGGAATGGGAGCATATGCACCAGCACCAATTATGGATAAAGTGCTGCTCGAAAAAGTTGAAAATCAAATTATTAAACCGGTTTTAGGTGCTATGGAAACAGAAGGGTGCAGATATCAGGGTTTATTGTACTGTGGTATAATGATCACTTCTGAGGGCCCTAAGGTTGTAGAATTTAACTGTCGTTTTGGAGATCCTGAGACTCAGGCTGTATTGCCTCTTGTGAATTCTGACTGGTATGAACTGTTTCGTTCCTGTGCTGCAGGAAAACTGGAAGAAGTGGATTGGAATGTAAGACCAGGATACTGTGTTTCTGTGATCCTTGCATCGCGCGGTTATCCGGGAAAATATGAAAAGGGCAAAGTGATTACCGGTATTGAAGAGATTGAGCAGCACAGGGAGAACGTGGATATCTATCACAGTGGAACTGCGTTAGACAGAGAAGAGCGTCTGATAACAAATGGTGGAAGAGTACTCGCTGTAAGTGCATGGGCTGATGGTCTTTTTGAGGCTATTGATGAGGCTTATGAAGGCGTAACGGATATAAATTTTGAAGGGAAAACATACAGAAGTGATATTGGCAGTAAAGGTGTCTCGCGTTTAAAACTTCAAAGGGAAGAAAATATTGCATTATGAAAGTAGCAATCGTTTTGGGGTCAAAATCGGATCTTCAGCTTGCCGAAAAAACCGAAAATGTTCTTCAGGAATTTGGAGTAGAGTACGAATCACTGATTATTTCTGCTCACAGGAATCCAAATAAAATCAGAAAGTTTGCTTTAAGTGCAAAGGATCAGGGTTTTTCTGTTATTATTGCCATTGCAGGTCTTGCAGCTCATCTTCCGGGTGTAATTGCAAGCCTGACTGTTTTGCCTGTTATTGGGGTACCGGGTGATAGCGGGCCTTTACGTGGTCAGGATGCTTTGTATTCAATAGTGCAGATGCCTGGTGGGATACCTGTTGCATGTGTTGGTATTGGAAATGCAAAAAACGCGGCTCTTCTTGCAATTCAGATTTTGGGTTGTGCTGATACTGCCTTAATAGATAAAATGAAAAACTATCGTTTACAGTTTGGTGATAATGAAAGCTGAACGAATTACACTTCACTCAGCTCTTGATAAAAAAAAACATCTGGATTACATTTGCCATCTTATTAAATCGGAGTCGGTTTTCGTTTATCCAACAGATACAATATACGGAATAGGTGGACGTACAGATTCGGATAATGTTAAAAGCAGAATATTGGAGATCAAAGGCCGGTTTTCGGGTAACCCAATGATTCTTATTGCATCTGATCTGAAGTATTTTAAACATTACAATATCAGGTTTTCTTCAATTGCATTAAAAATTGCAGATTTATTCTGGCCCGGGCTTTTAACACTGGTACTTCAATCAGACTTAAATCCGCAGGGAGTTGCAATCCGAATCTCTGATCACCCCTTTATAAAGGCTGTAAATACAATTACAGGTACTCCTCTCTTTTCTACCAGCGCGAATATCAGTAATGAAAAATATAATCCTGATCCTGATTTTATTTATAAAACATTTTCAGATAGTGTTGATTTCATGATTGATGCTGGTTTACTTCCTTTGTCTGAGCCATCTACTGTTATCAAAATTTCAGAAAGTGATGAAATAACGATTTTAAGGGAAGGTGTTGTTTCAAGAGAAAAGCTTGAATCTGTTATGGATTTATGAAGCAATTAAGGGTCATAAACAAAATAATAAAACATGCACTGAAACGGGTAATGGAAGAACGAGTTACTGAAGCAGCA
>DATGNN010000299.1:0-3974 GCA_035306725.1 Chitinispirillaceae bacterium
TTTATAAAAATCTGCCACTTTCTCTTATATTGAGCAGGCTTCCTTTGCTCTTATTATGGGAATTGAGAACTTTATGGTTTTTTTCAATTAAATGCAAAAAACCGCTGCTCTACTTTAAATCAAAAATTGATTCTATAATGACTCTCGGAAATTACAGGAAAATCCGGAAAACGAATTTATTGTTATTGAAAGAAAAAGCAGCGTTTTTTAAGGAGTTTTTAAAAAAACCTCTCATTCGCGATCTGGAATGATACCATCAGGTTGATTTAAACAGTTGTTTCAATTGGCAGCCAGGTTGTTCCCAGTTAGATTTTTTTTGAAGGCTGCATAAACCCCGTTGATCTGTTGTAATTTACTCTCGTAATCCACTATAAATATGTATTGACGATGCAATACTTTCATGCGAGAGAGGATCAAAATTGATGGCTGTATCACCAGCGATCTATTCCTTCACTGTACCCTTTGATGTAAGAACCGGGTAAATTTATATTGAGTGCTTCAAGAATCAAGATCCAGAAACCTTAGTATTTCGATGGATACATCAAGCTTTTACAATGAAGGTAATGGCGTGTCAACTCACAGTCGGTATTGACCATTATATATATATTCAATATAATAATCGAAAAGGAGACTTGTGGTCAGCAGCTTAAAAACCGTTGGATTACTCAAAAAAGCCATTTTTAATTCGATCAAAGGCGTGGATTTTCTTGCGAGGAGAAGGTTCAATCTGGGAATAACCCCGACATTTCTCTGGTTCGAAGCCACTTCTCAATGTAATGCACGATGCATTCATTGCAATATCTGGCGGGCACAGTCCTCTCCACTTGTACTTTCACCTCAGGATATAGAAACGACACTTTCGGATTCTCTGTTTCGTAATTTGAAAGTAGTAGTGGTTTCCGGAGGGGAGCCTACCATGCGGGCGGACTTAAAAGAGATTGTCATATGCATTCACCGGGTGAAACCGGATGCGGTGATCGTAATCAACAGCAATGCCATACTTGAGGATCGATTGATCGAAGCTGCTTCATTGTACCTCGATAGAGGAGGTATACTGCACATCGGTATTTCAGTTGATGGCATTGCTGAAAGCCACGATCGTTTACGAGGCGTCAAAGGACTGTTCTTAAAAACCCAGCGGGTGCTAAATAAGTTGATAGTTCTTAAAAAAACTCATGGCGAAAGGCTTGGCATCTCAGTAGGCTTCGTACTTTCTGACCTTACCGTCGACGCATTGATCCCGGTGAAAAGGTATACCGAAACAATTGGCGTTGAATTTAACCTTCAATGGTACAATGATGCCTTTTATTATGAAAACACAGGTGAAAAACGATTGACCAGATTGACGGAAATCGAAGCAGCACTGCGTAGTTTTCCCCCTTCGATTATCAATGAACGGGGCATGTCGCAGCTTCAAAACAGATCGATCCGTTTTTCCTGTTTTTCCATGTATAATTTCTGTGTTCTTAAAAGTAATGGAGACCTCGTACAATGTTTCAGGATGTGGAACTGTAAAATTGGCAATATTAAAGAAAACACACCTGCGGAAATCTGGAAATGCACCCAGGCTAATTCTGCACGAGATCAGGTTAAGCGTTGTGCCGGATGCCTTTTTACCTGCGCACAACAATGGAGCTTCGAAGCAAGTTTTTTTCCACGATTGTTTTTCCTTTTGCAGCATCCAGGCCTGCTTTTGAAAAAGATCCTGGCAGGTTGACATTATGATGGGAGATCATGTTATCTGGATAAATGGCAGTACCAGAGATTGCATTAACCTGAATCAACAACTATATTATAAATGATATCTTGATCTTGCGGAATTTGCTGACAATCATATTTGTAAACACATATCTCCAGAGATAAAAAAATCAGCACGATTTAAAACGGAATTAACATCTCGGGTGAAACTATAACCGGAATTGTATACAGCTCCGTTCTCAACGTCTATCGGAAACACCGGCAGTTGTTTTTTAAATGGCCATTGAACAAATTGGCAGATTATGTCAAGGTAATTAGAAACGATTACTACGTAAAAAAGCAGCGTTCCCGCAATAATATGTTGCTCAGAAGTTGTTTCCAGTCCGTTGTATCCACACCTCCATTGCAATGTAATCCATCATCTGATGTTGAATTACATGCCACCACCTCACATTTTCATCTGCCTATGTATATAACCGCAATAAAATCACTCTTACGTTACTATAATGATATAACGGTTATAGTTCACGATGACGGTAGTTTTACTGAAGAAGACAGGCACTTGGTGCAAGAGCACATCAGAGGAATAACCGTTATCGAAAAAACCAGGGCAGATGCGGTGCTGAAGGAAAAAATGACATCATTTCCTCTGTGCAGAAAATTCAGAAAAAATGTCATTAACGCAATGGAACTGTTTGATAATATCCTACTGGCTGGAAAAGAAAAGATAGTTTCAATGAACAGTGACGTATTATTTCTCAAAAAGCCACTAGATGTAATCAACTGGATTAAATCTGAATCACATAGTATTATGAGTGTGTACGAGGAACAACCAGCACATCAGAAAGATTTTTTACAGAAATGGAATTGTCGTATACCTCCTCATATCACACTCTGTTTAGTCGCTTTTTATAAAAAGTTTTTCGACATGGCATTTGTTGAAGATGTACTTTCCCATACCGGGTTTGACTGGTACACGGCCCAGAATGTTTATCCTCTTCTTTTTTCCCGGGCAGAAGATAAACAGCCAGTCGTTTTTTTAAATACTGATCAGTATCAGTCTTCAGGAGTTTTTCCTGATAACGCGGTTTTCCGCCAATATTGGACAAGCACTGGTTTTTTCAATGAGATTCAGTTCCGGGATGCGGATTCTGTTATCAGCGAACTATCAACTAAAGAAGTGGAAAAATACTCTTCGGGGAGGTGAATATGCGCATTCTGATTACCGGAGGCCTTGGAACGGTAGGAACAGTCTTAAGTCACTACCTTCGTGTGAAGGGCTTTGAAGTATGGACATGCGATCTTGTACACTGCCACCATCCGCAACATATTCGGTGTGATGTTGCTCACTACCGGCAATTAGAGCGGATTTTCAGAGAGCAGGCTTTTGATATGGTCTATCACCTTGCCGCTGAATATGGAAGATGGAATGGTGAGGATTATTATGAGCAGCTATGGCGTTCAAATGTTGTGGGTACTAAAAACATGCTCCGGATTCAGGAAACATACAAATTTAAAATGGTATTTGCCAGTACGTCTGAAGTTTACGGGGACACAAATGAGCTGATGAGTGAAGATTTGATGGACAAATACGAAATTCGACAGCTTAATGATTATGCTATTAGTAAATGGGTTGGAGAGATGCAGATCATGAATTCCAGCGAGATTACAGGTACCGAGACTGTGCGTGTCAGATTGTTCAATACCTACGGCCCGGGAGAGTACTTTACACCCTACCGCAGCGCCATCTGCCGGTTTATCTATTGTGCTTTAAAGGAATTGCCCTACACGGTGTATCTCAATCACAGACGGCCATCAATTTATATTAAAGATGCTGTAACTACTCTGATACGTTTGACAGAAAATTTTACCCCCGGTGATGTTTTCAATATTGGTGGGTATGAAAATCATACCATTAAAGATGTTTCTGATCTGATCCTGGAATATCTGGAAAAAGATGATTCTCTTGTGTCCTACGCAGAGGTTGAGCCGTTTACCACTCGAATTAAAAATCTTGATACGACAAAAGCACAAAAAAAGCTTAACCATTCACCTCAAGTGACACTTGAGAAAGGCCTTGTCAATACCATAGACTGGATGAGACGGGTTTATATCGATGGTGTGGATGTCGCGCCATACTCTTACATAGGAGAATATGATGAATATACTTGCTGTGGGTGCGCATCACGATGATATTGAGATTGGGTGTGGAGGAACACTCGCTCGAATGATTCTTGAAGGACATACTGTATTTGGCATTATTCTCACTGATTCCG
>DATGNN010000300.1:0-9095 GCA_035306725.1 Chitinispirillaceae bacterium
GCTTGAACGCCTCAACATGATCATCAAAGGCAAAGACGGCCTGTACCGTGTTACCGAACAGTTTATATCAACAGGTGAAAAGTGGACATCGGCCGTAATACGAAATTATCAGAAAAAAAATGTGGAACTTTCTCTTTCGGCCATAGATACGCACAATAAGGAACTTCGCGATATCTCCTCTGTTACAATGACAATTAACATGGAAAATATTGATATACTTCGGGAAAGAATACGACAATTCAGACAGGAACTGCTGCTTATTTCTCAGAACGAACATAATGATGATGCAGTTGTACAACTGAATATCCAACTGTTTCCAGTAGCGGTCAGTAAATGGAAGAAGGAAAAATGATGGTTGTACGCACTGTTTTTACAGCAATAATTTTCATTCTCATCCAATTCATCTCCTGCTCTGATCAGTTAGTCGGAGGGGCAGGTGGAGAAACGACCAACGGGATTGTCGGTATGATTCGTAACGCTGATGACACACCGGCTTCTAATACTATTGTTAAACTTTTTCCTGATGATTACGATCCTGTAAGCGGTAATCCATTGCCCCTCAGTTTTGTCGATACTGCTGATGAGGAAGGAAACTACTGTTTCGACCATATCGATTCGGGAAGCTATACCATTTTATCCCGCAACCTGGAAACAATGTCAAGCGCACTGAGCAGAGATGTCTCTGTCAGTAATGATTCAATAACAACCGTTCCAGTAGCAAAGCTGAACCATTGTGGTTCGATATTATTGGATTTATCTTCGAGTGATGAGATACAGGGAGAGTATGTGTATATCCCTGGTACAGATATTTCTTCATCAATCGACAGTGCTGCATCGGTATTTTTGACCGACGTACCAGCCGGTACTCTCAGTGTGATCATGCTTGCCAACGAAAATACCATAAATCAGAACATACTCCGCAATAAAATCACAGTGCATGCCGGAGATACAGCAGTAATTGAATTGCCACTCTGGAAATACAACCGGAAACTTGTTCTTAATACAAGTATTTCCGGTGCAAATGTACAGGGAGATGTTTACGGATTTCCGGTGCTTATTCGATTGAATACCCGGAATTTCAACTTTTCACAAGCGGAAAATGATGGCAAAGACATTCGCTTTGTTACCACTCTTGGGAGATTGCTTGCCTATGAGATCGAGCGGTGGGACAGTGAAAACAAGCGTGCGGAAATATGGGTGAAAGTCGATACAATTTTTGGTAACAATAGCTCACAGGCAATTACCATGTATTGGGGAAATCCGGACGCAATCGATAAGTCAAACAGTAACATGGTGTTCGATACTGCTGCAGGTTTCCAGGGAGTTTGGCATATGAGTCAGGCTGGTAATACGACTGCATTTGATGCCACAGCCAATCATTTTGACGGCACACCCTGTAATATGAATGAGAATTCGTCAGTTGATGGGATGGCAGGTCTCGCACAGCGTTTTGATGGCGACTCCAGCTATTTTACTCTGTCGGGTACGGCAGACAGTAAACTGAATTTCCCACAAAACGGAACATATGCGCTTTCTGCATGGGTTTATACGGAAGTAATTGATTCCACGGGTCATTATATAATCTCTAAAGGAGACAGAAGTTACAATCTCAACCTCAGCGGCTTCGATCTCTGGGAAATTTATGATATTGTTGACGGTTCGGGTCTGCAATCAATTTATACCGAGCCGGCGCTAAAGGAGTGGAAATACCTGACCGGTGTGCGCAACGGTGAAGAAATGCGTCTTTATGTAGATGGTGTATGCATGGACAGCAATCTGGTAATAAAGATAGGTGTTGTCAGAAATGACGCCTACGATGTACAGATTGGTAAACGGGCCGAAAGTGACTACGGATACTGGAATGGGATGCTTGATGAGGTGTGTATAATGAGTATCGCACCAGGTCCCGATTGGATAAAACTCTGTTATATGAATCAGCGAAAGGATGATAAACTGGTTATATTCGAATAGAACTTTTTAAGTTGAATAACGGTAGTGCCGTGATTGTGAAACGGTAAGGTTAATTTGGTTTAAAAGGTTAAAAGTTTAAGGATGGCTACCCGTGGCGACCCCGGCAAGGAGATACGGACATCACGCAAGGAAAAGAGGTCACTGTTGCCGTTTATGTGGCATATCGGGTACTTTAGCCTTTAATGAACACACATTTTTTCACAGAAAAACAGGTGCTCTGGTTCAAATATCGACTTATGCACCTGGTCCGGTGTACAATATTCACCAACACCGATGTTGAATCATCCTTCAACATTAATTTATCTGAAATCCTTTTTTTTTATTAATAAAAAGTATATATATAGTATTATGAAACGGATATACTCATATTTTGATTACCAGAAATATTTGCGGGATTATTACGAAGAGAAAAAACTGGAAAATGAGTTTATTTCTTTCAGGTATATGGGAAAACACATGGAACTGGATCCTGGATTTCTGTTAAAGGTAATTCAGGGCAAGCATCATCTGGCTAAAAGATCCATTGCTCCAGTATGCAAGTTTTTCAAATTTTCTGAACAGGAATCACAATACTTTGAAGTACTTGTAAGTTATAACAAAGCCAAATCATCATCAGATATTAAACTCTATTTTGAACAGTTAATGGCACTAAGAGAAACAAATTCCCGGCCCGTTGAAGAGTGGCAATACTCATTCTACCAGAAATGGTATCACAGCGCAATTCACGCTCTTCTGTCGATTTATGAATTCAAGGGTAACTACAAGGAGCTTGCCTCACTTCTTACCCCCTCTATTTCTGCCAGACAGGCCAGAGAATCTATACGTCTATTGAAAAAAATCGGAATGGTGCGCGGTGAGAAAGATGGTATTTACTATCCAGCCGACACATTTGTAACAAGTGGCGACCGGTGGCAATCGGTAGCAATACACAACTTTCAGAAAGAAACAATTAATCTCTCGGCTCAGGCCCTTGATCTTCATCCCAAAGAGATCCGTGATATTTCTACTGTTACCGTAGCCCTTTCCATCAAAGATCTTCCCGAAATACGTGAACGCATCCGCAATTTCCGGAAGTCGATTTTAATGCTCGAAAACGATAATAAGCCGGATACAGTTTTTCAAATCAACATACAGGTTATCCCCCTCACAAATACCCTTGGGGGTGACCTGTGAGATTTTTTATTCTGCTGTTATTGATTCTAATACAATTTTTTGCCTGTTCAATTGATATTGCAGGAAGCAAAGGCGGATCCGAAACAACCAACGGAGTTGTTGCCTGTATTGTGAACAGTAATGGTGTTCCCGCAGCCGGCAGTACAGTACGACTTCGCAGGGCAGATTATATTAGTGAATCTGCAGTTCTTGCCAAAAAAGTAAAATACTCAGACAGCACAGATTTTGTTACAAACGATTCAGGGAAATTTTTTATTCCCAATATTATGCCGGGATCTTATTGTATTGAAGTACATGATACAACAGATCCGCTCACGGGCGGAGCCGTACTTTTCAGTTTTACCCTCAATAATAATGATACTATAGACCTGGGCACCGATTCACTGCGTCCTTTTGCGGTATTGAGCGGTTACGTTGATTCAACTTTATCCTCAAACAAGCAGTTGCTTGCTCAGATAAGAGGTCTTGAACGTCTGGTTAAGGTTAATTCAAACGGATCGTTTTCGTTTGATGACCTCCCTGAAGGTTTTTTTAATGTCGTTATCACCGAGGCTGCATCTTATGAAATTTCAAGAGAAATATTTAATGTTGAAGCACCATCTGATGATACAACTACGGTTACGGTATCGGGCAGTTATACCTATTGCGGCTATATGTACCTTGACAATCTTGCTGCCTCCATACCCGCTTCCACAATGCTGACAAATTATCCTCTGCTTATCCGGCTTCATTCTTCATGGTTTGATTTTAATCAGGCAACAGCTCTGGGAGATGATATCTGTTTTTTCAAAAAGGATAACTCACCATTTTCCCATGAGATAGAACAGTGGGATCCAATATCCGGATCTGCTGCCATATGGGTAAAAGTTGATACCATTTCGGGTCGCAGCAATAACCAATTTATCATAATGAAATGGGGTGATCCTGATGCAGTAAATCTTTCAAACGGAGCTTCAGTTTTCGATACTGCTGATGGGTTTGCGGGAGTCTGGCATCTCAATGAAAATCCATCGTTGGGTGCAAACTCCATAAAGGATCGGACATTAAACCGGTTTGATGGAACGCCTGGAAATATGACCAGCGCCAATGTTGCTTCAGGAATTATTGGAAATGGATTATGGTTCAACGGGATTGATGATTCTATTGATGCAGGCCAGCTTAATCTTAACGGAAATTATACATTAAGCTGCTGGGTGAAAGCAGAAGATGGTGAATGTTCAAACTGGAGATTTATTATCAAGGAACCTGCTTACACTCTCTGGTATGATACCGAATGGGGCGGATTCAGGGCAGAGCATTTCGTACGGAATTATTTTGACTGGCGGGGAATTTATCAGGATACACCAGACAGTGTGCCTTTGCCTATGAGTCTGGATACATGGTTTTATGTAGTCTCCACTTATGATGGAGATAAAATTCGTCTGTATATTAATGGTGAGCAGGTGGATTCAACACAAACGATAGAGCAAAATCCACTGGACAGTGAATTTCCTCTTTTGTTTGGCGGTCGTAATGAAGATGAATTTTTTAAAGGTATTTTAGATGAAATTCGTATAGAAAAAACAGCACGGTCAGCAGAATGGATTCGGTTCTGTTATATCAATCAGAAGCCCGAGGGAGCAACCCCAGGATTAACAGCCAATTAACCCCACCCCCATCCCCCGATCCATTTTTGTATCGGGAGACAGTTTTGACAACCTGAATTTACATTTTAAGGGTCTGGTGATAATCGTGAATCGCACAGTTGTGTGTTGGTTTTTGCGGTTATTTTTCAATTTTCATTATGCGATATAAAATTGTTGTTATAATCGTTCTGAATTACATTGTCATAAACTAATCGAATCCACTCTTTGGTTCTGGCTACAGATTCAAACCGGACCTCATCAATAAAACCATCAAAAACATCAAAAGGCTCTGATTCCGGGTCAATATTTGAACCGATAAAAATACCGGACCCCACTTCGGCATTGCTTATATCAAGACTGTATAAAGTATCATCTGCCTGTTCACCATCAAGGAACAATTCAATTTTACCCGATTCACTTCTTGTAAATGTAATAAAGTGCCAGACATTGAGCATTACCGGGGTTGTCTGGCACAGAGTATCAAACAATTCCGAATCGCTGGTGTAAACAAAAACAGAGCTGTTTGTATCTGTAGCAATTGCGAATTCCTTTGTTTCATCTTCGGTGTATTTGTATAAAAGAAGTATACCGTTTTTTTGTGAGGATTTGTTAAACCACAAAGAAACCGTAAACGGGTCTGATCCAACATGATAAGCTTCGTTGTCTTCAATAAAAATGTAATCATCCTTACCATTAAACTGTTTTCCGTATCCAGCTATTCCGTCAATACCACGGGCATGAATATAATCGTCTCCATGATTCCTGTAATAAGTAGCATCTTTATAAACATCACGATTACGAATTCCATCTTTTTCTCCGTCTATATGCCAAACGCCAGTAAAACCGTAAGCTGTATCAAAAGTTAAAACAGTATCAGATTCAATCAGTGAATCACTGTTGCCCCATAACATCAGGAATGACTGTGAAGAATCATTTGCATACAGTGTGTCGACATTAACCCATATTTCTCCGGAATCATTTTGAGAATCCCACCGTTCAATTTCAAAGTGCAGCCGACTACCGTTTGATTTTATAAATCTTATATCAGCTCCGGACTCCTGAACTTCACTAAAATTAAAGTTGCTGGCTGAAAGCCGCAAAAGGACAGGAATGGAATATAAATCAGAATCTGTATGTAAACCTGATTCTGATGTGTTCAACCTGATCTGTCGTGAATATGACCAGGCGGATATGTTATAAATGTTATAAACGGCTCCAGGTGAGAGAGTTATGTTTTGGGCAAGTAAAGAATCGTTACTCCCGGCGTTTTTTCTGTAAAAAACAGATACTTCGGCTTCTGCTGGAACGGAATCGATTACAACCTGATTTTCGGGAGTTTCGGAAATTTGTTTTAAAATGGTTGTTCCCGGGATATAGACAAATCCGCCAGCCATACTGCTTTCAAAAGATAAAGTAATGGTTCCAGGAATTCTTAGAATGCCAGGATCTGTTTTAATGCTGTCATTTTTTTTGACAGAAATATCACGTTGAAAAAAACGGTATCCGGAATCGAGACTCACTGCACTGATATTGTACGAACCGGAATCAATATCCTTGAATTCATATATTCCGAAACTGTCTGTAATGGTTGTTTTCAATGAATCGGGTATAAAGGGAAGATATTTATGAGGCAGCAAAGTGACCTTTGTGTTTTTGCCAGCCTGGCCGTCTGAAAATGACACTGAACCCACAAGCTTTCCGCCGCTGGATTCGGTATCAAGTCCACCTCCGGTGATAGCTGGATTATTACTGCATCGAAAAGTCCAGAAAAACAGTACTGCCAAAACTATATATCTGGACAAATTAAACATTTTTATTTCCTTTGTGCTTTGGATTTGATACCGGAAACATATTTATATTAAGTTGAAAAACCTGATCCGCTTCTGTATCTGCCTCGGCGATTTTCAGCAGTTCTTCACGATAAGTTCTGTTTTTGATTTTAAAGAGTTCAAAGGTTTCTCTGGATATTCTGAAAGTAGTTGAAGAGTTTGACAAAAGATCATAAGGACCGAATCTGTCAAACGCTTCCTGTGCAAGTTTGAGCATCTTTACCTGGTAGTTTATTATCTGATGAGACTTGAGATTGTTTCCTGTGGTTAAAACCGGCGAAGTCTGTAAATATTTCCCATCAACTTTTTTAAGGAAACCCAATTTTAATAACAGTTCAACAGACTTTCTGGCCTGTCTTGCACTGATCGGAGGTGAAAGCATTGTACCTAATTTACGAAAATCGTTATCAAATTCACGACAAACAACCAGTTCACGAATGACACCATGATACCATTCGGAAAAAATATCATACTGGTTTTCAGAAATGAGATTTAAATCCTTTTTACTCAGTACTTCCAGAAGTTGCTCAAAATACATGTTCTTTTTTTTTAATGTTTTTGCTTGATTAAAGCGAACTAGGTTTGCAAAGTACTCCGATTCAAAAGGTGATAATTCAAGAGCATCAGACGTTTTTTTAATTGTTGCATCCGTGAGATCGCGTTTACCCTGCACGACAAGCGGATAAAAACCTGATGAGTTAATACCGGCACGGGCAGACAAAACCCGATAAGTAAATGATTTCCGTATCGATTTCTGATAAAAATAGTAATCCTGAATGTACTTTCTATAATCAGAATAGCAATAAATTTTTTTCATAAGATCACAATGCCATATTGAATTATACTCTTGTTAAACTGTACCAGACACGAACAGTAACCGTTACTTACTTACAACCTTTTCGCGAATGTTGGTATAAAGAATTTGTTTAGAGACCTAAAAAACTGCCACATATCCTGCGATTTACGGAAAAAACGATTGCGATTACGACAACGACAACGATCGACCAGGTATAAATGAATTTTCACAGCCTTAATGATTTTGTGTTCCGCCTTTAATGATTTTGTTGAATTCGTCGATTATTACCTGATTTATAAATTCACTAACAGAAATTAAATCGATAAAAATTGGTTACATAAAATATGATATAATGAATATAAAATATAATAAATCTACATATTATGTTCTATTTAATTATATTATTGGTTACAGATAATTTGACATTTTGTTGATAATAGTGTTAAATTCGATTTAAAATCGTAACGCACCTTAAAAAAAATTGTATATCCTATGCACAGGGAGGCACGTAATGAAACGCTTATCTTTTTGTCTTCTTATTACCTGTTTAGCTGTTTATGCTCAAAATCCGGATTTTTCTTTAAGTGGTTTTGCATCACTTGAAGGAGGTACAACCGGGGGTGCGGGCGGCGATATTGTGACAGTATCATCCGGACAGGAGCTGTATAATGCTTTAAAAGGAAAAGGTAACAATCCTCTGACAGTCTATATTGAAGGGAAACTGGATAATTACCCGTCATCTAAAATTGAAATAAAAGAGATGTCGGATATTTCGATTATTGGCAAAGGAAGCAGCGCTGAATTAGACGGTATCGGGATAAAGATCTGGAAAGCATCAAATATCATCATACGCAATCTGAAAATTCATCATGTAAGCGAAGGGGATGGTGATTGTATTGGTATTGAAGGCCCCTCTGATCATGTATGGGTTGATCACTGCGAGTTATATAACGATCTGGATCACGATAAGGATTATTATGATGGTCTGCTGGATGCAAAAGGAGATTGCGATTATATCACTTTTTCGTGGAACTATCTTCATGATAGTTGGAAAACAAGTCTTGTAGGGTCTTCAGACAGCGACATCCATGACAGGAAGATCACATATCACCATAATTATATAGCAAACTGCAACTCCCGCCTTCCATCATACCGTTTTGGACATGGCCATATCTTTAATAACTATTATGAAAATTCTCTGGAATCTACAATCAACTGCCGGATGGGAGCAGAAATCCGGATAGAGAACAACTACTTTAAAAACTGTGTTCATCCAGTTACTTACCTTTACAGTGATGAAAGCGGGTTTTGGGATGTGGCAGATAACATATATGATAATTGTACAGGGGATCAGCCAGCATCTTCTACCTGTTCCTATATTCCCCCATATCAGTATGATCTGGATAACGCAGCCGATATTCCTGAAATCGTAAAACAGTACGCGGGAGTGGGTGTTATAGATGGAAATGATAATCCGGTAACAACATTTTCTTTTTCGGCAACTGTTCAACAAGGGCAGGGAATGGTTTCACCCCAAAATGGCACTTACGAAAAAAATCAAACAGTTACGGTTACTGCAACGGCTTCTGGTGGATGGGAGTTTGATCATTGGGAAGGTGACATTACGGGTAATACAAATCCAGTTACTATTACAATGGATTCAGATAAGTCTATTAATGCTTGTTTTAAAGAAAAACCTGG
>DATGNN010000301.1:0-4400 GCA_035306725.1 Chitinispirillaceae bacterium
TCTCAGAATCATTTTTATACTCAACAGCATCATTAATCAGTATATTTCTTCTTTGAGCATGTTGCATTACATTGTTCAGATGCTCTTTTTCTTCTTCACTATCACATGTTTTTTCATTAAAAGAGATTTTACAGGTAAGCCCATTTGATATCATATCGTAATATAAAAACCATAATTTGAATGTTCCAATTTCCCATGAAACATTCAGGTATCTTCTTATATCAATTAGGTAATCCTGAACAATTAACCCTGGAGAAGGTAATTTAGCATTATTTATAATATCAGGTGCACGGTGAACTGTTCCAATTTTTGAAAAACCGGTTTCGAGATTAATACAAATACCAATTGTTTTTCCTTTAAAACGGTTTTTATAAGGAATTGATTTATCTCTTGCACCAATCATAATTACTGGCCAGGAATTATGAAGATCCAAAAAAATCTGATCCGGACTAAATATGATTAGTTTTTCTTCTCCCTCTTCAAGAATATTCCATGTCAGATCTCCAATTTCTGACTGTGGATCATCCCAATAATCTTCATTTTTTAAAGGTAATGTATGCATTGTTTCCTTTATACCTTTCTCAGAATCATTTTTTTCGGCAACACATGAATTAAGATATATTCCAATTAATATAATTGGATAAAGAAACCCAATATTACTTATTAACCTGAATTTTCTTAAAACCATTTATGACCAGTCTTTCCTGATATCACAGAGGTCTTCTGCTCTTATGTAAGTTATACATTTATCACAATATTCATAGAGTTTGTTTGATTGCATATCCGAAGAACCAAACATTATGCAAGTATGTTCTTTGAAAGCTTTTTCTTTCTGATAATCTGACATTTTTTTTGTAATGGATGACAACCCAGAAGCACAATGTGTACCTGTATGACCATGTTCACCATAAACTACACCAACAGGTACAGCTTCTGGAAATGGTATTCCAGGAATAGCCTTTATTGCCGGCCTGCCAAATGTTTTATCAACAAACTTATCTGAATAAACCTGCCCCATATTATGTCCAAGTTCATGAAGGAGAACTTTTCCCAAACCATTTTCCTTAATATTACCCCCAAATGTTGTCATCCAGATATTTCCCTGTAAAGCAGCACCATTAAAGTCTGCTATTGCATAACATCCACTGATACTAATACTTATTTGTATAGGTATTCCATTGCTCGAATGAATAAGACTAATAATACCTGAATCGAACGATAAATTTACAATTAGCCGCTAGTGGTACTACCGTAGAAAGGGTTTTATGGCTGTGAGTGTCATAATAAAATGGTGAATTATGAATGGTGAATGAAGAAAAAAAGCTACAATCGTTGTCGTTGTCGTAATCGTTATCCTACCTGCATATTAAGCGTTCTGGATCTGATTCTTAATCAATGTGCGCGCGATAAAGACTCGCGTAAAGGAATCGTTACTGCTTTCATCAAATCCGGATCATCTCGTTGCCTGGCCTCGAGTTAATTTTTCAGTCTGCCGGAAAAGATTTCCGGCAGACTTTTTGTGAAGGAGGTCAACGGCTCATCGAGTAATTCATCAAATCTTTGCGCGACGGAACATTTTTTCTGTCCTTGAGGATTTCGAGCGGATATTCGCCTTCAGTCTGTAATCTGTAATCCATACCTGTGTTTTTAACAGCCATCATAACTGCTTCCTGTGATGGATTATACTCTCCCCCATTCACCATATTCTGATATTCTTTAAACCTTGGAAGGCTTTCGGCATTTTTCATCGGAACCATTTCTGATCTGTCTGCGGTGTAATGAAACTGAGTTTCTATTATCTGTCTTACGTAATCTTTACTTGACTCTAATATCAGTGGTGAAGGAACCTCGCCGGGGAACATCTCTTCAATATCCTTATTTTCATGTTTTATCGCGAGCTCTTTGATCATGTGAAGATGGGCGATCTCATTGTCAAGCAGTTTCTGCCATACACCCTTGATCCGCTCATCCAATTCTGAAATCATGCAGGAATAATACATATAACATTCATTGTATTCGTGAAGTGCAGCCATTTCAAACCATGAAGACCTTGGATCTAAAAGTGAACCATAATGAGAAACATGCTGTTCCTCTATCATCCCGATCTCCTGATATAATCCCCGGCCATTCATATCACTTTCACGGTTTCCGACGTTCATATAAAAGTTCATTGTTTGCTGTTCTGCAGCGATAATTGTCATTATATGCATCAGAGTCAGTGGATCTGCTTTTTTACGGTCTACAAATGACCTTACTCCATCGAAAGGATGCTGATGTTCCAGTACAGTTGGCCGTCCTGGCATGATCTCTGTCAGATCCTTGACAATAGTTTCAGCTTTTTTGGGATTATTCTGAAGCATAAGGTTTGCATACCTGTACACATGATCGAAATCTTCTATGAGTGCATAATCAAGGGCCGCTTTGACATAAGGGTCTGGTTCCTTTTTTGCCATTGCAGCAGTAAGGTCAACAGCCAGTTGTTCGTAACCGATTGTAACTTCAATAGTAGTTTCTGATGCCGGAATTACCCAGTTTACCATTTTCTGTTCCTGCTGTTCGACACGGCGAACCATAGCCAACTGCCGTCTAAGATCCATATTATCAGTGTGACGGTGCCAGTTATGATAGAAGAGAGCCGCTTCGACTTCAATACCATTCATGAGAATTCCACGTGTACGTGTGTAAGGATGAACCGATTCGGGATCATAAGGTTTTGTATTGAGCTGTGACCAGGGCTTTATCTGCTTCTCGATCGCAACTCCCTTCTCTTTAAACGGATTGAAACCCATCTGATACTCCTTTTTTAATTTGGATTTATTTTTTATGTGCCCTTATATCCATGCAACTTATATACCCGCTGATTCTCCTTGTTTATCAGGGAAAATTAACCTGTTTATGAATCGAAATTCCGAAATTGAAAATTATACCCGAAAAGAATTGATTAGCTGATTACAAATTGATGGCTCATAGCAGCAGCAGATATTAATAAGTATGTATATGGGGCATGTAAAAATGATTAATTTGGAATTGAGATCAGATCATCAGGGTCTCCGAGCGCACACGACACTGCACCCGACGAAACATAATATTCTTATCCGGATTTAACAGGCAGGACACATTTGCTCGGCGAATAAAATTGAAAAATTTTAATTCTCCAATAAGGTTACACCTAAAATGCGATTTTTAGCTCCATATTCCCTTGAAAATTGTTGTATCCTGTTACTGTGCTGCTGAATTATATTAAATTCATGAATAAAGAAAAAAGTCTCTTCAATCCACATGACAAGTTTTTCAAGGAATCTTTTTCAAGAAAAGAGATAGCCTGTTCATTTATTAAGGAATATCTCCCTGATAATATATGCAGAAAACTAAATTTCAAGACACTGACAATTCTAAAAGATTCATATATAGACAAAGAACTGGCAGAACATTTTTCTGATATATTATACAGTATTCAGCTTTCGGGAAAGCAAACCTTTATTTATCTGCTTTTTGAGCATAAAAGCTATATTGATCCCTGGACAGGCTTTCAACTTCTTCGAAATATGGTTAAAATCTGGGAAAACTATCGTAAGCAGAATAAAAACAGGAAAAAACTTCCTGTAATTTTACCTGTTGTGATATATCAGGGAAAGCAGAAATGGGATTTAAATGAATCAATTGGCCATCTTTTTGAATACAAAGAAAATATGGAATATTATATACCCGAATTTAAAAGCGAAGTGTATGATATATCACATATACCTGAGGAAGAAATAAAAGGAGAGATACTTTTACGGACCCATTTACTTATTCAGAAATATTCGATCACAGGCAATATATATAAAAAACTGCCTCAAATATTTTCACTGCTTGCATCAGTTTTCGATCAGAAAACCAAAACAGAGTATCTTGAAACGCTTCTGCGTTATTTAAGTTCTATTTCTGATACAGAGCAGTTAGATATAATAAAAACGGAAATGGATCAATTTATAGAGCATGGAGGTGAAATCATGACTACTATTGCAGAAAAATGGATACAGGAAGGTATTGAGAAAGGTATTGAGAAAGGTATTGAGAAAGGTATCGAGAAAGGTATCGAGAAAGGTATCGAGAAAGGTATCGAGAAAGGTATCGAGAAAGGTATCGAGAAAGGTAAACTGGAGGGTAAACTGGAGGGTAAACTGGAGGGTAAACTGGAAGTAGCCAAAAAAATGATTCAAATGGGGTTGAATATTGAACAGATCATCGAAATAACTGGTTTGACCAGGAATGAAATTGAACGGTTAATAAACAAGAGAAAATAATCTGACAGTGTGAAAATCACGAAATAAAGTGCAGTTAAACTCTTTTGTCAACCCACCCCCTCGAGGGGGTGGGTTGTATAAACCATACAATCTAATCTTGTAACTAAAATAATT
>DATGNN010000302.1:0-8830 GCA_035306725.1 Chitinispirillaceae bacterium
TGATGTCTGAACCGTCTCATACCCGTCATACACTTCCAATACTATTTCATGCAAACCACTGTTTGATGGATCCGGCGTCCATTCAAATATTTTATTTTCAATTTTTATTACAGTATCCTTTTCGCCCTTTTTGAATTTTGCACTAACCTGCAATGAATCACCATCTTCATCACTGACTTCAATAGTATCTGTATAAACTGAATCTGCGGTTATAATCTGAAGCTGTGGTATAGAATCAAACTGCGGCATTCTGTTATAATAAACGTTAATGACAGTATCTGATTCATTACCGCTGCTGTCAATCGCTTTTATTGACAGGCTGTTTCCGCTTGTATCATGAACAAGATCAATGTCGATATTGAATTTTATTCCATTATCCGACACACTGCATACTCTGTTATTTACCGTTACGCTGTCTGTTTTTCCGTTGTCAATAACAAGCAATTCGACAGGCAGAGTCTCACTCCTGCTGATAAAACCATCATATAAATCAATCCCTTCACTCTTGATTGAAACGATTTGCGGTGATGCAGTATCGGCCATTCCGAGACTGTAGTTTATATGTCTTTCGGTACGCGCTAAAAGAGTACCCTTCCCGGTGGAGTCTTCATACAGCTCCAGTACAACATCATTCCAGCCTTCATCCAGAACCAGTGTAAACTGCCATTCATTTTCACCGGTCATTATTTTGTGATCCTGAACTTTCCCGTTATTTTTAACCAGAAGAGCTACAGTATCAAAAGAGAAATAATCTGAAATTGTACCATATATCAAAAAACTCGATTCTCCAACATTTACCGTATCGTCTTCAGGATACAGAACCGTAATCTGGGACTTGTATTTCAGATAAAAATAATTATCAATTGTCTCATTCTCTTCATTTTCACAGAACACATGAATTTCCATTGGCTCAGTTAAAATATCAAGATCATGGAATGTCTTATTAAGCAAAAATGAGCCGTCGGAATTCTTAATCCTTTCATCGAATTCTTCACCGTTTATTTTTGCATTTACCAGTTCTTGTGCTCCTTTTACCTTTACAGTGAAAGTAAAGGTTTTTGTTTGTACATAAACTGTATCCCTGAATATCGGACTGTTTTCACATTTCATTTCCAGCAGTTCCTTATTGACCATTACCGGAAACAAAAATGACGGAGATCTGAACACCTTGTCACGGTCTTCAACATACAGTTCTCCTTCAGGACTGGTTAACGGCCTGTCCATTTTTACCTGCACAGAGGCTTTCTCACTTGTAATTACAGTTTCACCTAAATTCCATACATAAAAAACATCATTATCCTTAACCGGATCTGTTTCCAGTAAAACAGAATCCCCAACCTGCATTTCGACTCTTTTCTGGGACAATGGTGATTTAACGTAGAGACTGTATTTTTTATCTTTTTTTGTATTGTCATTGTAGATTGTACTCAGGGTAATGTAATGCCATCCAGTATCGTAAAATGAGAATGTAAATAGAAATGGCTCATTCCCAAATTTATCTGCAATTATCAATGAATCAGCCTTGTCCCATAAACGATTCTTTTCTATATTGACCCGGAAAGCAGCCACATGCTCTTTAAGGTAAATCACAACAGACAATGATTCTTTTGAAAAGATATCAATGGTGTCTTTGTCTGAAAAAGTTTTTTTCAGAACATCTGCACTGGATTTACTTTTATTAAGGTAGGGATTTTCCCAGTCACTGCAAAGAAGTCCGGCAAAAAAAGTGCATGCAGCCACAAAGGTTACTACAGATTTTAAATTCATGATATTCCTCCACACTTAAAAAGCAAAAGAGATCCCGAATGCAGTAAGACCCAGAACACCAATGCCTCCGGCCAAACCTGTAAAGACCATATTACGATCCCTTTCCTTTTTCGCTCGATCCCAGTCTTCAGATGTATATTTTCGCATATTATTTTTATCGAGGTTCGAGATTTTGCTAAGGTCATCTTTTGACTCACGAAATTTCGTATACAACCACCCTGCAGCACCTATACCACCTATTCCTGCAGCGAGTCCACAATATCGCAATACCTGTATTCCAGGCCCCGCTTTCCTTTTATTTTCTGGAGATGGAGGAATCGCTTCCGGTTTGGAAACTTTCTTCTCTTTTTCAACTGTCATTTTGTAGTTAAAAACCGAATCTTCAGCAGTTTCCTTCTTTCCTTTAATAGTAAAGTCTGCCTTGCCATTCTTGCTTATGACACTGTTTTCGATACGTACATATTCTGTCTGGGAACGGATCCCATATACTGAATACTGAATTACTGCTCCAGACAAACTGGTTCCAATAGCATTTTCATAAATATCCATACCATTCCAGTCGAAAGGAGCTGGGTTTACTGATGAAGCATTGTTCCAGACCGAATCATTTTTTGAAGTAAAAACAACCGGTTTTCCCTTTTTCCCTTTGGCATACAGTGTTCCCTGTACATGCAACCCTGTAAACTCTTCAAACAGAAATACAGCCCCGGGTTCTATGGTAACAACAGACCCCGGTGAAACAAAAATATCACCAGTTACAAGATATGGTTTATCACCTGCAGATACAACCTCAGGAAGAACTCCGCTTATGGATTTAAACAGATTTTCCTGCTCTTGGGAAAAAGTTACCATTACAAATGACAAAATGATGGTTAATAAATTTCTTACACTTTTTTTCATCTAATACCCCGGAGTTAACATCTGTATCTGATTTGCCTGAAATTTTAAATATTCTTTTGCTCGAAATATAACTGTTGCTGCCTTCAACATTGCTCCCCTTATTATCTGACTATCATGCTGAACAGTTCTCTATCAACCGTTTCCGGATCATTTTTATGACATGCAGAAGTATTTCAGGTCTGATAACTGGAAGATTTCACCAGTTACCCACAACCTTCTGCCCCAAAATTTGTTTAATTAAACACTGTTTCCGCGCTTCTGGATCACATTAAACCATCATGTTTTGAGGCTTTAATTATCATTTCAACAACCAGGAAGAATTATATCACATTTGCTGCAGTGCAGAACTGATATTTCTTATCTCTTTATCAGCATGCTTGTATCGCAAATGAGAAGTGTTACTTCTATACATATATTTAAGATCATACCAGGCTTCCATTGCCTTTTGCCCGATATCCTCATTGCCATTTTGCTTAAACATGGCACCTAGACACTGAGCTTTGATATAAAACATATCTCCCCTTATATCTTCAGATGACTTTCGTTTTGACGAATAATTCAATGCTTTTTCTGCCTGTTCAATTGCAGCCATGAACTGCCCCTGTTTTGCAAACAACTGTGCATAAATCAGAAAATACTCAGCATCCTCAATCGGAAATTCTTTACATAAACGTTTCGCCGGTTCAAATTCTTTATTATTAATGAACTGCTGTATCTGATCTAAAATAACCTCATCTGTCACAGACTCTTCATTTTTATCCTCTACCTTATTTTGCACTATCTCATCTTCGTAAGACTCTTTTGATTTTTCTTGCCTGGCCCCAACAGCAGCCGGTTTTTCTTTCTTGACAACTGGCTGTTGTGTTTTTTTTCTGACCCTATGCCTTTGAACCACCCTGGCAGTATTTGAACCTGATACCGGTACCGGTTTCTTTTGGGGAGTAGTTTTTGCCTGCTGGCCATCAACAGGCAGATTTTTATCAGAAACCTGATCATCAGTTTGATAAAAACTGTTCTGACTTTGATCAGAAACTGTTTTTTCAGAAGGGTTTATCCAATCATGAAATGTATCTTTCATAACATAAGCCGTAACTGTAAGTGTCAACAAGCCCAAAGCAACCAACAATATTACAGGCACCGATGAATACAGATTTTGTTTTTTTCGGAGTTTTTTACCGCTCATATAGCGGGAAATAATCTGTTCAGGCGGTATCGTAGTAATTTTTCTGTAAGCTCTTTCCAGATCCTGCAACAATTCATTAGAAGTTCTGTACCTTGTGTCCGGATCCACCTCCATACACCTGGAAATTATTGATCTGATCTTTTGCGGAACATCTTTACAGAAAGATTCAAGAGCAGCAAAATCATTTGAATTTCGCTTGTTTATTAGCGCTTCCATAGATTGTGCAGGAAACGCTTTGGTTCCTGAAGCCATTTCATAAAAAACCACACCCAAAGAATAGATATCGGTACGGGGATCTATTTTGCGTGCACCCAATTGCTCTGGCGACATGTATTGAAGAGATCCGGTAATTTTATTCTGTCCTGAAACTTTGGGAATACTCGCAGGATGGGCAATACCGAAATCCATCAGCTTAACAGTCCCGCTGAAACCGACCATGATATTTGCCGGTTTTATGTCACAATGAGTAACACCCCGAAAACGCCTTCCAAAAAGATTATAAATATGGTTATGCGCATAAGTAAGAGCACGGCAAAGGCAAATAGCTACTGCCAACGCGACTTCAGTTGGTAAGGTACCTCTCTTTTTTAAAAGCTCCTTTAAACTAAACCCGTCAATTTTCTCCATCTCGATAAATGGTAATCCCTCCCATTCACCGACATTATGGATTTCAACTATATTTGGATGATGAAGCTTGGCTGTTATTTTTATTTCAGTTTCAAACCTGTTAAGCACTTTTTCAGAAAGAAAAGGACGCCATAACTTAACAGCGCGCGATATCTCGAGTTTTTGATTCCAGATTTCATAAACAACTGCTGCTCCACCTTTGCCAAGAATCGATTTCACCACACCAGAACCGATCGCTTCAGGCATAATTGGTTCTGCAGACCTCGCTATAGTACGTTCATTAACAGAAATTGAAACGGTCTCTGATAAATATTCATCCATGTCTCGTTAACTGCCCCTCACTCTCGAATCCTATTTATAGTTTAAAGGATTTCACATAAAAAAACACCTGTTTTCTTATGCTATAAAAGGCTCATTTCTCTTTAAGTTAAATCTTTACATCTAAAATTTATTATTATCCAGACCTAACTAATGTGTTCTCAATGTATTATGCGCTTAACTCAAATTTGGCTGTGACCTTTTAAATCATATTGCCAATCCTATAACAATCAATTTAAACGCTACTTTCTATCTATATATGAAAATACTCATTCACTTCTGAATTTGAAATACCTAAAGTCATTATTGCCCCTTTTTCTTCTATGGCTAAGACTTGAAATGCTTTAATTATACAGATATTTAAGAATTTTTACTGTTTCTTGTTCCTTTATCTCTTCAGGATGCTTATGCATAAAAAAAGGTACAAAAGGATCCATTAAGACAAAAAAACTGTTGTTTATACTCCCGTAATGGTCATAAAACCAGAACAAACATTAATCGACTTGTTTTTAAGTGATTTCAATCACATTAACCTGGTTATAAATTATACAGGAATATATATTGAATCAATTGATAAGATTTGCACAGGTTTCCCGGTTAGTCCTTTTGTAATTGTTTGATTACTTATAATTTATGCCAAAAATTCTAAAAAATATATCTTTTGTTCATATAATAACGGAATTATGTCTTCTTCTACAATCAATCATAATTAAATACAGAAATAATTTTTTGAAAAAACAGAGTTAAAGTACTTTTTAATACAATAATGCCGGGAATGGTCCAAATGGCGAAGATTTTTTAAATTGAAAAAATTATATTTGATGTCGATCGCAATCTCACATACACCCATTCGACATTTTTTCGATTTATGAATTTCTTCAATGCAGGAATCTGTTTTAATGAATAATCTCAATCCTATTTATACAGAAAAAACTGAATGTCAAGACTGTTACAAATGTGTAAGAGAATGTCCTGTAAAAGCTATTAAGATCCAGTATGGTGCAGCAGCAGTTATGCCAGAACTTTGTGTTTTGTGTGGACATTGTGTTGATGTATGTCCATCAAACGCAAAAAAAATAAGAGATGATACACCCAAAGCCAGAAAACTTATCGAATCGGGCAAAAAAGTGTATGTCTCTCTGGCTCCTTCATTTGTTAGTGAATTTCCTGAATGGAAACCTGCTCAACTTATAGCTGCACTTAAGAAACTTGGATTCCACGGGGTTTCCGAAACCGCACTTGGGGCACAACAGGTTAGTGCTCATGCAGCTCATCAATTAAGTTTGCAAAGCGGTAAAGTCGTATTATCTTCTGCATGCCCTGTAGTTGTTGATTATATCACCCGATTTATTCCCGAATTTACATCATTATTAACAAACCTTCTCTCTCCAATGTTAGCTCACTGTAAAATGTTACACAAAAAATATGGTCCCAAAATCGGAATTGTATTTATAGGACCCTGCATAGCCAAGAAACGGGAAGCAGACAGTCATCCACATCTTATCGATTGCGTACTTACGTTTTCAGAACTCCGTGCCTGGTTAGAAAATGAGGGAATCAACCCTGAAACTGAAGATTGTGAAAAAGTACAGAAGTTTGTACCGACAAAAGCGGAAGAAGGCGCACTATATCCCGTAGAAGGCGGCATGGCAGCGACCTTAAAGGCAAACTGCACTGTCCACGACTCCTGTTTCATGTCTTTTTCAGGTTTGGACAATATAAAGAAGGCACTTGAGGGACTAAAGAATGTTCAGATAAAAGGGAATATATTTATCGAGGCTCTGGCCTGTGAAGGAGGATGCATTAATGGACCTAAAACATTGCATCGATGCGAAACTGCTTTGAAAAGATTTTCAGTCGTTAATTACAGTTCCTACCCACAGAAAAAAATTCCACGGCGTCCAACCATTCCAATTTCAGAATACATAGCAGATACACCCGTGACCCAAAAAACGTTTAGTGAAAAAGAGATTGTGGATGCCTTGCGTCAGGTTGGCAAATACAACGAATCTGATGAATTGAACTGTGGAGGTTGTGGATACGATTCATGCAGAGATTTTGCCAATGCATTACTCTCCGGAAAAGCTGAACGGTCGATGTGTGTGACTTATATGCGAAAACTTGCACATAACAAAGCTAACGGACTACTTCGCAACATGCCTTCCGGTGTAGTTATTGTAGACGAAAATTTAAAAATTATTGAATGTAATCGAAATTTTGCCCGTTTATTCGGAAATGATGTAGAAATGATATTTGAACAAAATCCCGGAATTCAGGGGGCTTCTTTACGAAAAATAGTTCCGTTTTACGAGCAGTTCCGACACGTTCTTCATGTAAATCAGGACTTGATAAACAGAGATTTCCATGTAAAAAACCGGGTGTTTCACGGCTCAATTTTTACGATAGAACCATATTATGTTGTTGGTGGAGTTTTTGCAGATATAACAGCTCCTTCAATTCAAAAAGAACAGATTATTCATCGTGCCCAGGATGTAATTCAGAAAAACTTGAAAATGGTGCAGCAGATTGCATACCTTTTGGGCGAAAACGCTTCTGATTCTGAAGCTGTGCTTAATTCCATTATAGAATCATTTTCCGATTCTTCTTCTGATGAACACAATGGAGCATAATGGAAAAAGAACTCTTTTTAGAAGTTTTTTCAGATTCCCATTGCAAATGGAACCAGCGTGTCTGTGGTGATATTTTCATTGCAAAACGCATCAAGGAAGAACGCCGTACTGTCGCAGTGTTATCCGATGGACTTGGAAGCGGAATAAAAGCCCATGTTTTATCCACACTTACTGCAACTATGGCATTAAAATATATGGCCAACTGCCTGAACATAGAAAAAGCAGCATCAATAATCATGCAAACACTTCCTGTTTGTAAAAAGAGAAAAATCAGTTATGCCACCTTCACCATTATCGACATATCTGCAAACCGAAGGGTAAATATCGTTGAATATGACAACCCTTCCTATTTACTAATCAGAAACGGTAACCTGATCCCGGTAAACAAAAACAGATCTGTTTTACACAATGAAAACCGGGAGGTCAATCTCTATTTTTCCAGTTTTGATATCCAGCAAGGTGACAGGATCATTTTCCATTCCGACGGGTTAAACCAGTCTGGTATGGGTAAACAATCAACACCGTTTGGATGGGGTGAAGAAGGGGTCAGAAACTCTGCAACAGAACTAATTATCCAAAAACCAACAATATCAGCAAGAAGTCTGGCGAAATATATGGTGGAAAAAGCAATTCAAAATGATGACTGGAAATGCGGTGACGATACAACGTGCGCAGTTATCTACTATAGAAAACCAAGAAAACTTCTGGTAATATCAGGTCCCCCTCTCGATAAAGAAAACGATCCACTGCTGGGTGAAATTTTCAATTCGTTTGATGGAACCCGGATTGTTTGCGGCGGCACAACCGCAAAGATAATCTCACAGGTGTTAGATAAAAAGCTTGTTATGGATTTTAAAAATCTGTACCCACAGGTCCCGCCAACTTCAACCATGGAAGGTGCGGATCTGGTTACTGAGGGTATAATTACTTTAACCAAAGCTATGGAATACCTCAGCCAGGATACCATCCCTGATACTTCAGATGGAGCTGCAAGATTTGCAGACCTTTTAATTAACAGTGATGAAATCTCTTTTATTATTGGAACAAGATTCAATGAAGCAAACCGGTATCAAAATGGTAAAACTGTTGAATTTCGTGATACTGTTATAAATCAGATTTCAGAAATACTTGAAAATAAATATCTTAAAAATACATCTATACGATATGTCTGATTGCCGAATTTTTCTTATGCCCTGCCTGTATTCATAATCACCATATATTTACTTTGCCTGTAAAAAATTATTGTGACGAAAAAAGCATGAAACCAACAGAGTCGGATCTGCCTTTTGGGCATTTTTATTGTGACCGTTTTCACTTATTAAACCGTTTTAATTCTTTGGCATTCAATGTTGATATTAAACACATATCAGATCAATAATTATTTTTTTGTGATTTAATTCATATT
>DATGNN010000303.1:0-2118 GCA_035306725.1 Chitinispirillaceae bacterium
TGGGATGAACAGAAACTGTTCTATGGGTGTTTTTGCAGTAATATCTTTTTATCCAAAACTCATAAACACTGCTTTTATATCCGCTAAGGGCTTTTTTTTAAACCACCCGTGGCCAATAAGGCAGTTTTTTCCACCACAAAAAGGGCATACCTCGGGTGAGGGGATCTTATTTCTTTTTCCCAGTTCACAATAATGTTTGTAGTCTACCGGTTCAGAAAGATATTTTATGATAAGATATTTTTTTCTATTAAGGAAGACTGAATCGGGGCGTCAAACCAGAACAGTCTTCCTTTTCTTCTTTAAGGTTAAAAATTCTCAGATTATTAATGAGAATTAAAATAAATAAGGGGGAAATAAAGTAAAAAGACAATACCTTGTCAACAGGGTTTAAATCGGTACTATACACCCTTATGCTTGGGGGGCTCTCACTCTTTCTCATATTCCTGCACCCTTGAGGGCCGGGGTGATATGAACAGTTCCGGTGCCGGGGTTTGCATAATGTTAATTATACGATGCTGGTTAATCTTTTAGGCTTACCTGCCCGGCGTGTCGGAGCCATGGATGGCGGAGGTGAACGTATAATTCCACATTATGTAAAAGTGGAGGGTTCAGGGATGATTTGCCATAAGCGCACCAAGGGCTACTTTGGAGACCATTTTGCAATACGATCTGTTATTTCAGTTATTCTTTTTACCTCTGAATCGTCGCTACCGTATGAAAGTGACCAAAGAACAGCTTCTTTAAAGTTAGCTAGTTTTTGGAGTGTGCGAAATACTTCTGCAATGTAATTTTTAAGCATCAATTGGGATTGATCGATTTCTAATTCTATTCTGCTACAATTTCCAATCAAAAATATTACATCCTCAAAATCATGACTGAGCCGGATATCATCCATTCCCCGGTTGGTGATGGCTTCTAATTTTGTTGCAAGATAGACGGGTAAAGGAAAAATGTAAATTGAGATTACCTTATCGATAAATACTTTGATACGATTGTCATAACCGTACTGGTACCGTCTGTTGCTAAACCCAAGAATCGTTTCGTCGTCAGGCATCAAATCAACTTTTTGATTATCAAAAACCATCTGCAAATAGGAGCCCCTGGTGACATATCATTTTTAAATCCTGCTTTACGAAGTTTTTTTTCGAAGCTATGGTATTCCCTTCGCGATGCAACCCTAAGCATAATATCGACATCTTCAGTCATTCTAATTTCTTCAGCCGCAATAGTATCAACATACAATGCAGTTACTGCTCCACCTACGAACACGACCGCTTCCTTTAGGTTTCCTAACCCGTGAGCTACTTTTTTAAGCATTGCAAGATTTCTGTTATTCATTTATTATCAATCTTTTTTTCAAAATGTCCTGAGCAATGTTAACCTCTCTTGCTCTGCCTATTCTTAATGTGTCCAGAAGGCATAACAGTTCATAGAATTCAAGATAATTTGCACTTATTTTTGGAAGAGTTCTGTAAAGTGGCTCTACTGACATTCCTCTTAGTGTACCTCCAGATGCTTTCCATACAAACTGTTCATTTCCAGCCACAATCATTTTATTAAGTGGTGGTCCTGAATGAGCGGTGGGTACACCTTTTACAATCGGACCTGGTTGTATAGGAAAAACATATTTCAAACCATGAATCAGAAATTCAAGCAATCCATACCTGAAAACTTTCTTGTCTGCAGGGTCGATTAATTTTGCGATTTTGCTTCTATTTATTGATTCTGAAATTTCTGATTGGCTTATTTCAAGTGCATTGGCGATATCCAGAACTTTGTAATTTCCATCTACGTATTGAGCAATAAAAAGTAAAACAGCAACATCTTGCGGTTTCATTCCTTTATGTGCTTTCATCATACCTCCAAAATATCTCGTATCGCGATATGAGATAAAATACTCTTCCTTCGGTTAAAAGTCAAATTTTTAGTTATGCCATGATCAAACCAAAAATTTAAGTGCACTTATGAATACGATGCACTCTACCGCCTGACCCGTGCCACTGGTCGCGATCACACCGGCTTAAACCAAAACACTCCACAACACGGGGGTGAGTGGTTCAATCAACATCTGGCGGAAATTAATTTAGAATGAGGAATTTGGAATTTGGAATTTGGAAT
>DATGNN010000304.1:0-8948 GCA_035306725.1 Chitinispirillaceae bacterium
TATCTAATCGCTTTAATTTCAAAATTTCATCTTTTAAGCGTTTTACCTCTTTTAGCAGATCTGGTAGTGATGATTGAGCTGCTTCAATTCTACGCATTGTCATAAAGTCGCGGGCTGGATAGCCTGTTACCTTCCCCCGGACAGGGACACTTTTTGAAATACCAGCTTTTGCCCCAACAAACGCGTCATCACCTATTTCAATATGCCCAACACACCCGGCCTGACCAGCCAGAATTACTCTTTTACCAATAACTGTACTTCCAGAAATCCCTACCTGAGCAACAATTGCAGTATCCTCTCCGACAATCACATTATGAGCAATATGAACAAGATTATCTATTTTTACACCTTTCCCTATCCGGGTTGGCTCCAGGTTACCCCTGTCAATAGTAGTGCTCGCACCTATTTCAACCCCATCTTCAATAACTACATTACCGAAACAAGGGATCCTGACATATGTAGCCCCGTCACGGGCATTCCCAAATCCATCACTGCCAATCACGACACCAGACTGAATGATAACATTGTTTCCTATTAGCGTTTCCCACCTGATAACTGCCCCGGAATCAATACGGCAATTTGAACCGATTCTGGTACCCTTCTCGATAACACAATTAGCCCCGATTTTACAACCGGTACCTATATGAACATCCTTTCCAATTACTGAACCCGGACCTATGGAAACAGACTTATCAATAACAGCATCCGGATCAGTAATCGCATAAGGCGAAATACCCTCAATAAACAGGCTTGAAGTATTTTCGAAAAGTTGAGCAACTTTTGCATACCCTAAATAAGGATCCTCTACTTCAAGACAGATTTTGCCTGAAATGGAGGTTCCTTTTTTTACAATAACGACCTTTGCCCGACTGGATTCGATACTATCGCGCAATTTAGGGTTTGAAAGGAAAACAATATCACTTTCATCAGCAGATTCAGGAGACTTCAATCCATCAATATCCAAATCATCGAGATCCTGAGGAATTTCTGCTCCAATAATCTTAGCGATTTCTGAAGTTTTCACTATCTTTCCTTGTTAAGTTCAGTTAATACTCTCTTGCTTAGATCATACTCTTGTTTTGCAAAGATAACCCCGCCTGCCCGGGCATCAAATATATAATCGTAGTTCTCATCTTTTGCTATTTTTTCTATAATTTTATTAATTTTTTCAATGATCGGCTTTGTAAGTTCTTCATTCTTTACTAAAGCTTCACCCTTCTGTCCGAACTTGTCCTGTAAAAACTTCTGATAATTTACCATTTTCTGATTAAGAGAATCTTCCAGCTCTTTTTTACGTTCATTGCTGAGCAACAGGCTTTGTTTGTCAATTCGATCTTTAAGATCCTTAATCTCTTTCTGCTGTCTGGAAGCATCAGCTTCCCATTTTTCAACTTCTTCATTAAATTTTGCCTGAGCTGTTTTTGTACCCTCATATTCGGCAAAAATCATTTCTGAATTGATACACCCGATCTTCTGAGCCCATGATGCCGAAACACTTAAGGTAAGTGCCAAAACAGCAATAATTATCCTCTTACGCATAAATTCCTCCTTTTTTTAGAACTCCAAAATAATCTGATCAGCGTTCTCCATATCTCAGACATTCTGGGAACAATCTTTTAAAAACCTCTATTCATAAGAAAATGAAATTGAAATCCATTTGGTTTCTGACTAAACAGTTCCTTTTCCACAGGATCAAGACCCCATGCAAAATCAAATCCCATAATACCAAGCATTGGAACATTTATTCTTAACCCAAACCCTACTGATTTACGTAAATCACTCAGGTTAATATCCGAAAGCCTGCTCCATGTATTACCAACATCAGCAAACACACCAAGATAAAGCTGTTGTTCAAGAATCGGATATCTTAATTCAAGTGTTGAAGCAAACATGTTAAGGCCGCTTTGGGGCTCGTAAGATAATCCACCGAAAGCATAATCAGGATATCCCCTCAAATCTGCGTCAACACTGTAAACACCTCCAAGCCTGAAAAGATCATATCTTGATATTTTCAAATCACTTATTCCTAACCCTCTAATTGCTCCCATCCTGGTTCTACTTCCAAGAACAAATTTGGCGGGGAGAGGAAAATAGTGTTCATAACCAACAATTCCTTTAAAATACTTATAATCACCACCGAGACCAGCAATTTCCGGTGTTATTGTTAAACGAGACCCTTCCGATGGGAAAAGAGGCATATCAAGGTCGTAGCGTTCAATTTTAAGTGATAACCTGCTCATCACTCCATCCTCAAGCAATGTCAATTCATGCTCTGGAAAAGTATCCGATCTTGCTGAAGTCTTCTCATAACTTAATCTGTATGTCCCATGAACAGTAAAATGATCATCAGGCCATTTCAATTTTGACGCACCTGCTCCTATTGCAAAACCCGTACTCTGATACTCCTCTCCGTCATAATACTCATCTCTGGTGTAAAAAACCTCACCAGATAGAGATAATGGCCTGTCGAAAGCCCAGGGTTCCCTGAATCTTAACCGTATATCACGATGATCAGCACCATATTCAAGATTAATACCCAATTCCTGACCGGTACCACGAAGATTTGGAATTGAAGTTGAAAAAGTCCCTACAAATTTCTGAGTTCCACTGTACGCAGCACCTACCTGCAATTGTCCTATATTATCTTTTTCAACAATATCAAAAACCAGATCTATAGTACCATCTTCATTAGGAATAAGATCCGGTCTGGCATCATCGAAATAGTTTAATGCAAGAATTTTCTGACGACTTCGCAACATAAGCGACTGTTTGTACTTTTTTCCCGGAAGGAGATCTATCTCTCTTCGAATCACCTTTTCCATGGTTTTGTCATTTCCACGAATATCAATCTTGCGTACAACCGCACTGCGTCCCTCAGTTATATCAAAAGTTACATCAATAGTGTCTCCTCTGTATTGTCGAGAATCGTTAACATGAATCCAGAGATAACCCTCTTCCCGATATGCATTTTCAATCATATATTTAGACATATCAAAACGGTTTTTCTCAAAAGCCTTTCCCTTTTTCAGATAAATCTTTGAAAGTAATGAATCCGTTTCAATTATCCTGTTTCCCCTGAAAAAGAAATCTCCGGTATAGTATTTTCTGCCCTCATCAATTGTAATCTCAACAAAAAGGTCCTTGTTATTATCTGCAAACCAAACACTGTCTTTAACCACGGAAGCATCCAGGAAGCCCTGATCATTGTAATACATTATCAGTGTATCAAGATGAGTCTTAAAGAGCTCTTCGTTGTACTCCCCACTCCTGAACCATTTTTTCTCTTTTGTTTTTAATTTACGTTTAAGTTTTGATTCATCTATTTCATTATTCCCTTTGAAAACGATACTCCTGACTCTGACCCTGGGCCCTTCATCAATATTTACTTTAACAATAGTATTACCGGGAATTTTTGTAGGAATTTTTTCAATATCAATTTCAGCCAGATTGTATCCCTTATCCTGATACATGTCTTTAAGCTGCATTTTCATTTCATGAAGTTCCAGATCAGTAAGGATCTGACCACGCTTAAGCGTGATTTTTTCCTCAAAATCCTTAACTTTCAGTTTTTTGTTGCCTTTGTATTCAACATCTTCAAAAATAGGGTTTTCTTCAAGTTTTAATCTCAAAGAAATACTTGAGTCGGTTTCTGATGTTATCATAAAATCAACGGAACCAAACAACCCTGTTCCATATAAACGTCTAAGAGATTCCTGAACATCGGAACTGTTAAATTCCTTTCCTTCCCGAATCTCCAATGCATTACGAACAACCGCAGGAGAATTTATACTCAGACCTTCAATTTCAATTTTATCAACAGTTTTGGCCTGCAATAACCCAAAACAGATAATTGTTGACAGAATTGCCTGAAACCGTAATCTCATAATCTAACCTCAGATATTACTTTGTTAAAATTTAGATTCTTTGGCAAATAAGTTATCAGAAAAACTGCGTACCATATTTTTCGGAGTTCATTCTCAATTTTTGGTTTCACTCTTCAAAAACCTTCATGTAATTCCATCATCAAATATCTGCTAAACAGCAATTGGACTTTCGTACTCTTTAAGACCAATGGCACCTTCGATCGGGCTCAGTACTCCTCTGCCCTTGAAAAAAGAAACGTCTGATAGTGATTTCAATATTGGCAAAGGCAAGAGAATTTTCCTGATCCACCAAGCCGATAACACGGCGATAAAGTTTATTAAAATAATTCGAAGTAATTGATGATTCAATGCTGATATTATTCGACCCTGTCGATTTCACCAACCGACACTCAAATTGTTGAAAAAGATATTGATGAAACACTGTTCACCAAAACTCTGGGGATAAACCTTCCTGATAAGTCCAGAATTAAAAATTGTGATTCCAGTCTGGTTAATTTTTTAGTCTGTTATTTCAAATAAGTACATGAAATCAAACGTTACTGTCAATGTACAAACTCTTCAGTTTACCCAAATATTCACTATGTAAAATACTGCAATGTCATCTTTTCTGCAAAAATTACATTTTCATGCCAAATCAGACCAATTACCAAAGTATCTAATCCGGCATTATCAAACACCATATTTTCGCTTGTGCATCTATATTATTGAATCAGAATACGATTCAGGTTAAAAATTATATACGTTTCAAAAAAAACGAACCAAACTTTTAATCAAAATGCCTTAATAAACAAAAACACTCTGTATTAGAAGGTTTTGTGAGTTCCTGTTTTCCAGTTATCATACCCTCCAATACAGAGTGCTTATAAATGTATTAAAAAAGATCATAACCCATTATGGGGTTGTACTTTTCTTGTTATTTTTTGAAAATACTATCTCATCTTTTTTTAAATCCAGCCGAACCGTATCTCCCTCATGGAAATGATCACTCAGGAACTCTTCAGCCAACCGGTCTTCAACAAGCCTCTGAATAGCTCTTCGCAGAGGTCTTGCACCCAGTATCGGATCAAAACCTTCATCGACAATATATTTTTTAACTTCCTGTGTAATCTCCAGAGTGATATTTCGGTCTGTTAATCTACTCTGAACCTCATCAAGCTGAATATCAACTATCTGTGAGATCTCTTTTTTCGTTAATGGATTAAAAACGATGGTTTCATCAACCCTGTTAAGAAATTCCGGGTTAAAAATCCTCTTTAATTCATCCATTACCTTTGTTTTCATTGCCTGATAATCTGATGCCAGAGTAGCTTTTCCAAAACCTACAGTACCAGCTTTTTTGACATCACGAGTCCCCGCGTTTGAGGTCATTATGATTATGGTATTACGAAAGTTAACATGACGCCCATATGAATCAGTCAAGATCCCGTCATCAAGTATCTGTAGCAATATGTTAAAAACATCAGGATGAGCTTTTTCAATCTCATCAAGCAAAATAACTGAATATGGTTTTTTACGAATTTTCTCAGTTAACTGCCCACCTTCTTCATAACCAACATACCCTGGAGGAGCACCAACCAGACGTGAAACAGCAAACTTTTCCATATATTCAGACATATCGACACGAACCAGTGCATCTTCAGTATCGAACAAAGCCTGTGCGAGGGTTTTTGCAAGTTCGGTCTTACCAACACCAGTGGGCCCAAGAAAGATAAAAGAAGCAATCGGGCGCTTAACATTATGTAAACCGGCTCTTGATCTTCTAATACTTTTTGCTATCGCTTCCAACGCTACATCCTGACCAATAACCCTTTTACGAAGTTCATCTTCAAGGTGTAGAATCTTTTTAGACTCCTCCTCTGCAAGGCGCGATAAAGGTATACCAGTCATGGTAGCAACTACTTCTGCTATCGTTGCTTCATCAACAAGAAGTCTTTCCTCTGATTTTGATTTTCGCCATAATGCTTTTTTTTCAATAAGAGTACCTTTTAATTTTTCCTGTTTATCCCTCAGTTTTGCAGCACGCTCAAACTCCTGCTGTTCCACAGCTTTCTCTTTTTCCTTTATAACATCCGCAATCTCTTTTTCCATATCGCGAATTTCGGTAGGTATTTCCATGCTTGAAAGTCTTTTACGAGCACCAGCCTCATCGATCACGTCAATTGCCTTATCCGGAAGAAAACGGTCTGAGATATAACGTTCCGACAGTTTTACAGCAGAATCGATTGCTTTTTCTGTATAGGTAACTTTATGATGATCCTCGTAGCGATGACGTAAACCGGATAAAATCTGAATAGTCTCTACTACATTTGGCGGATCGACCATAATGGTTTGAAAACGCCGTGCCAATGCGCCATCTTTTTCGATATACTTCCGGTATTCATCAAGTGTTGTAGCACCGATGCATTGTATTTCACCTCTTGAAAGCGCAGGTTTGAAAATATTTGAAGCATCCAGACTCCCCTCAGAACCTCCAGCTCCTACAATGGTATGCAGTTCATCAATAAAGATGATTATATTCTCATTTTTTTGAAGTTCAACCATCAAAGCCTTTAAACGCTCTTCAAACTGACCACGATATTTGGTTCCTGCAACCATTGAAGCCATATCAAGGTTTATAACCCTTTTATTCTCAAGAACCTGAGGTATATTTTTTTCAACAATTTTTTGAGCGAGTCCCTCAACAATTGCAGTTTTCCCTATTCCGGGTTCACCAATTAAAACCGGGTTATTCTTTTTTCTGCGGCTCAAAATCTGAACCACCCTTTCGATCTCTTTTTCCCGTCCAATAACCGGGTCCAGTTTTGCTTCGCGGGCCATGGAAGTCAGGTCTCTTCCAAAATGATCCAGAAAAGGTGTTTTACTCTTTTCTTTTGATGCGCCAACAGATTCACCTCCGCGCAAAACCCTGTTAATTTCTTCCTTAACTCTCTCATATTCAAGCCCTGCAGCAGCAAGAGCATTAGCAGCTGCAGATTCTGTATCTTTCATCAGAGCCAGCAGCAGGTGTTCGGTTCCGATATATTTATGTGACATTGACCGTGCTTCATTTGCAGCGATTTCCAGAACTTTTTTGGCTCTGGGCGTAAACGGTAACATTTGTCCAATAGTCATCATGCCACCAGTTGAGGTAATTGTTTTCTCAATACTGGCTGTCAACTCATCCAGGTCTACCCCCATACTGCGCATAACCGCGACAGCAACACCGTCTCCCTCTTTTACAAGGCCAAGAAGAAGATGTTCAGTTCCGACATAATCATTGCCTAACCTGACAGATTCTTCGCGGGCTATCTGCATTACTTTCTTTACTCGATCTGTAAACATCCCATTCATCATCTAATCTCTTCCTTCTGGTGGACATATTTATTAAGAAATGTAAACTTGCCACCCTATGTTCGTGAGGATTTTCTCTTTCTTTTTCTTTTGAGCAATTCTCTAACCAACTCAGCCCGGGCTACTAACATCCCGGACTCATCCATGCTGCTATCTCTGTACTTTTGAAGATGAGCAGGCATAGACATCAGTGTAATACGATTTAATTCTTCAATTGTTATTAATTTGAATAAACCCAAAACGACCCCAAATCTTAGAGCTGAAGTCAGATTCAGACATTCTTTAATACTCAGAGTCCTTGCATGCAGAAGAATTCCATAAGCACGATACACTTTATCTGTTAATTCCAGCTTTGCATCTTTAAAAATCCGCTCACGCGCTTTCCTCTCGTGCCGGATTACTTCATTAATAGTTCTCTGTGTATTCTCCAAAAACTCTTCTTCATGAGCACCCATTGTAGCCTGATTTGAAAGCTGAAAAAAATTGCCAACTACTTCTGAATGCTCACCAAAAAAGCCCCTTGTAGAAATACCCATCTGACTTGCACCCTGCAATACAGCATCAATCGTTTTTGTAAGTACAAGACCAGGTAAATGCATTAAAAATGAAACCCTTAATCCTGTACCCGAATTAGTTGGACAACAGGTAAGAAATCCTCTTGCCGGGTCAAAAGCAAATTTGAGTCTGCTCCCCAACTCATCATCCATCTTATTTATTATATTCCATAACCCGGCCGGCCTGAAACCTGAATCTATTGATTGCATCCTGAGATGATCTTCCTCATTAATCATGATGTTTATACGATGAGTAAGATCAGAAGCGACACCTCTGTCACCCTCGACTTTAAGCAAATCCGCACTTACGATTCTTTCTTCAACAAGAAACAACTGCTCAAGATCATTCAAACCGGAAAAATTAATTAATTCAAAATTGCTGAACTTTTCACTGTCTTTTAAGGCATCCGAAATTTCATTAAATATTTTTTTGCGCTCCGATGTCTTTGCATGATAACAGAAATGATGATCCGCAAGGTTACGGGCCAACCGAATCCTTGTAGATGTAACGACATCAGATTCAGGACCATCATTATCAAACCATGCAGGTAATTGAATACTATATTCTGTTAACTGATTATTTTTCATTCAACACCCAATTTTTTCAGATTACAGATTGCATCCCGAAGCATTGCGGCCTGTTCAAACTCTTCATTTTTAACCGCAATCGCGAGTTCCTGACGCAAACGTTTAATCTCGCCATTAGAATGAGTCAATTTACCAACTGTTCCTTTGTACCGTTTTCCCTTATGTACCGAAGACCCGTGTACCTGTATAAGCAAATCTATTATTTCTTTTTCAAAAGCTCTGTAACACAAAGAACAGCCTAACCATCCCCTGGTTCGAAAATCAGAATACTTGGTGCCACAATTAGAACAGGTCTTGTTTTGTTCAACAGTTTCTTTTGATTTTATCATTTCCTCCAAAGATTCATCCGGAACAGATATATTTATTCCCTTTTTCTTTGCACATTCTTCACACAAATGATAAACATGTGTTTCATTTTGTGAAATCTGGGTCAGATGAATACTTGCAGGCTGAACACCGCATTCATCACACATTTTCATATTTTATAAACCTTTTTAAAAAACAGATTAAATCGGCACACTACATAAATATAATAAACGAGAGGTCCTCTTAGAAGCCGTTTTTATTAAAGGTTCACTGTAAAACCTGTTTA
>DATGNN010000305.1:0-2732 GCA_035306725.1 Chitinispirillaceae bacterium
AAAGTGCTCGAAACCACCCTTAGCCAATGCATTGGCATCCCAATCGAGACTGTGTATCTCCGGATTAATTTTTCGGTTATCAAGAGTAGTTGTGTTAAAGAAACCATGTTTAAGTTCTATCAGATTATTATCTTTCAAATAAATCACCTTTTTGGTATGTTGTACGATTGCTGAAGCATCAGATGCAAGAAGCATCTCGTCATCACCAACTCCTACAACCAGAGGTGATCCTCTTCGTGCTCCAACAATAACACCCGGATTATCAAACGCAATAACCGCAACACCAAATGTACCTTCAACATCCAGCAACGCCCGCCTGAGAGCAGAAGACAAATCTCCATCGTAATATTTACCAACCAGTTGAGCAAGAACTTCGGAATCGGTTTCTGATAAAAACTCGATTCCTTCTTTTTTCAGCTTCTCTTTGAGAATAGAATAATTCTCAATAATCCCGTTGTGAACCAAAGCGATACATTTATTCATATCAACATGAGGATGAGCATTTTCATATGATGGTGCTCCATGAGTAGCCCACCTGGTATGCGCAATACCGATTTTAGTACCGGTTGCATTCTCTATTTCAGAAGTTATCTTTTTAAGATGATCAACTTTCCCCTTGTCTTTAAAAACGCTTAAGCCGTTGTTGTTGACCATTGCAACGCCAGCACTGTCGTAACCTCTGTACTCTAAAGCACTTAACCCTTCAACAAGTATAGGAAATGCATCCCTGTTTCCAATATATCCAACAATACCACACATATTAAACTCCCGTAAAAGGTGTTGCCTGAACAGTTTTTTTTCAGTACTGCGTTAAAATAAAACCAGTTTCGCTGTTACACAAAACAGATCTGAAACAGTTTATATAGCGGCAAATGGTATTCCATTCTATTTATAACTGTTTAAACCGGTTTGTAATATTTTTCAGAACTGAAAAGAGCAGAAAAATACTCAGTACAGCAATAGCTGTATTCAACAATTTATTGGTATTTAATGTATCGGAGCATTTACCCGATTTTTGTAAATATGTTTTTTCTGTTTCAATGTATGGAAATGATTCAACCTTTTTTTGCTGTACAGGCTCTTTTTCATAATCCTGTTTTTGAGTCCCGTTTTGCTCTTTATCACTCTGATTTGCCTGATTGATATGAAGGTGACAATATCCGTTTTTCAAATTTCTGCTTATTTTACACCTGGTACCACTTCGGGTAATCCCTTTGCATTGCTGATCCATTTTTTCTCCCTACAAAGTTGGAGTGTGAGGAAAACATCAAAAAAAAATCAATTACTTGCAGCAATGGATCCAGTATTCAGATAATTAAACAAGAAATATGGATTTTTTGCCGAAGTAATAATACCGCAGCCTCCTTCCAGGTGAAAACAAAATATAGCCACTTCATCAGCTTTTTTGCAAGTTTCCTTTCTGTTTTTGAGAGCATCACGTAACTATAAACGATCAGATGACATGACCTTCACAGCCATGAAACATTTTCTGTGCCAGGTACCACTCCTGCAGGCTCATTGCCAGGCGATTGTCTCCAGTCAGTTTTAATTATCTGCCGAAATTCTTTTCCATGCAAACAAGTTTAATTACTCCTGAGTGCTCCATTTGACTTTTTCCACCAGTTTTTCCTGAATTAATCTGTTACTGCAAATAAGGCCTTTGGATAACAATCCACGATCCAGACCATCACGATCAGTACAGATTCCCCCTGCTTCTTCTACTATTATTTTTCCTGCAGCAAAATCCCAGGGTGAGAGCATGTATTCAAAATAACCATCATATCTTCCGCAAGCCAACCAGCAAAGATCCAGTGCTGCACTTCCCATGCGTCTGATCCCCCTGATATTTTCCTTAAAAAGGGAGTGTATTCCCTGAAGAGTTTTTTCCATAAGAATACCGCGATCATAATAAAATCCGGTACTGATTATTGATTCATCAAGGGTTTTATGTCTCGAAACAGAAACTTTCTTTCCATTAAGGAAAGCCCCTTTTTGTGCTTCAGCCGAAAAAAGTTCATTCCTTACAGGATCATATACTACACCTGACTTAACAGTTCCATTTTCCGCATAGGCAATAGACACAGAATAATGTGGGATGTTGTGAGCGAAATTATTGGTACCATCAAGCGGATCAACGATCCATAGCCGGGAAGCAAATATATTTTGCTTTGTATTTGATTCTTCTGCAAGGAAAACCGAATCCGGCAATCCTTTGAGCAGTATTGATGTGATAAGTTTTTCTGCTTCCGTATCTGCATCAGTAACAAGATTAAAGGTTTCTCCTTTTTGATCGATTCGGCTTTTTCCACCCATAGACAGAATCAGTTTCCCTGCTTCTGTTACCGCTTTTATAGCCAGATCCATAATTTGATTTTTCATTTCATTTCTCCTGTACAGAATTTTTGCATTTTTTTCTTATTTATGTATGCCAAAAATATGTTTAGCATAACCTGATAACACCAGAAGTTTTATTTTCATATTCGCCAATGGTATATTTGATAAAGACTCAACACCTGTGGGCTGCTTGATACAATCTCAAACGGCATTTTTTAAACACCAGGGTGGAAAGGTGTTGGGGAAAGCTGGCATGCAGGTATAAATACCAGTTTCAAACATATCCATTATGAAGAGATTGCAGCAGCAGATTCTCACATCAGCTTCATCTGGAGCACAAATGAGAATGTTACTATTGCGGTTTGAGGTTTTTTAAAAGAGGATAGATATCTTATCCC
>DATGNN010000306.1:0-8088 GCA_035306725.1 Chitinispirillaceae bacterium
AGTATTTTAATCTATTTTTATTGGCCAGATACAACTAATGACATTTTTGCATAAATTAGCAGCCATTTTTTTGAATGGCTGCGTAGAATAGTTTAAAAATGGGTACTATTAGCCAGCTAACAATAAGGCACCCTGTGGTTATTGAAACTGTTTAAAAAAATAATGCTATAGATGTAAAGAGTTTATTAAAGCAGGTAAATCATTTAACCCCAAAAATCAAATCTCCTGTCAGCTTAATCAGACGACAGAACGTTGCTTCGCAGATCATGACACGATCTGCCTCGCACACCATTTGCATTACGACATTAAGGTTATTTATCCCGAAGCTGGATGACTTCGACAGGTCATATCACCTTGCAGATATAACCAGTATAACTTAATGTCGTAATGCTCAACATTTTCTTATAGTCAATTAACTAACCGATTTTCGTTTATGTCAGGAAAGAGAGCCTTTACCAGTTATCCCATACTCCTGCCAGAAATCACTTTAAATCGGAGCGGTAATTGCCAGTTACGATTTGCTGTTACATCCCGACCACCTATCAAGCGGTAACTATTTCAACTTTCAACATCTTTCCCAGCTTGACCAACTGTTTGAAATAATCACCGTACACAAGGGGATGATGGTTGCCGAAAAGACTTATTTTTTCAAAGAAATCCTTTGAATCGGCAACCTGGAAAATGACACCTTCGCTGCAGTTCCTGTCCCTGTAGCCTATACCACCCACGATAGTGCCGCAGGCCACAAAAAGCTTTGAGCATGTTGGATCAAATCGACACATGGTGATTTTCTGGCCTTTATCTTTAGCAAAATCATAGCGAATGGTGGCTCCCCAGCCGCTGTGTGTGAAAGACTGTATGCCGTAGGGGGCGGGGGGATGATCGAATCCTTTAAGTTTGCGGTTCGGTACGGCGTGAAAGGTAAAAACAAGGTTGTCCATTCCTTCAAGTTCCTTTTCAAGGGCGAAGACCCCCTCCGAATTAATAAGACCAAGGCCATGCTCTGTCATCGCTGCCAATGAACCGGTTTTTATTGGATTGGGTATGGTGTTACCCATGTATGGAGCCGATTTGGCTGTATTCATGAGGATTATCATTGCAAACAGTGCGCACATATCGTACTCGCAGGCCGACGGGATTCCGTTTTCATTGTTCAAGGAATGGTTCAGGCAAAAGGTAAACCTTTCTTCATTGAACCTTCTTGATGCACAGATGTCAAAACATGGAGCAGTGAACGCGTTGCAGCCCATCTTGTCCATCAGCTTGTTTATAAGATAATGGGCTCTCATTGACGGTACAATATTCTCCCGCTCCATGTGATTTTCGGAGGCACCTTTGATGAACGTATCCACCATTTTTTCGATCTCCTTTTCATCCTCGTCATTGATATTGGATTCATGTCTTCCCGGTGTCGTAGGATTTGTATCCGCAGGGATGTTATGAGTCTGGTCGATGAATTCATGAATATTGACAAACCTGAATCGGGAGCCTAACTTAGCCGTAACATCATTGAGACTCAAAAAGGAATCGTAGATTCCGGGCGCGTTAGTGGAATTTATACGCGTAAGAGCCAGCACTCTTGTTTCGGCAAGAGCTTTTTTGACCCGCATGATTTTCATTGTCTCAACGGCATCGTCCAGTGTCTCGCAGGGAAAGGCGTCCAGACCTCTGGCCGTCAATGCTGCCGTAGTCATCGTGTTGAGGCAGAAGCCGAGTATGATCATTGGCTTTTTAAATTTCAAGGCGAATTCGATCACGAAATCTCCAACGCCCGGTGCCTGAATGAGGAACACATCCACATTTGCGATATCCTCAGCCATGTCATTGAGCTGGCTTTCTTCAATGATAAAGCTCTCGTTCCATGAAATATGCTTTGGTTCAAGAATAGTGAAGTATTCTTCTGACAGCTTTTCCCTGACATCCTTTACGAACATCTTGTACAATTCGGCGTATGATTTTACATCGAAATCATGTTCCAACTGTTCGCCCTTGCGAAAACGGCATGGACCCTCGAACACGTAATCGTGGACCAGGTCAACCAGCACGGGTCTGACATTGAGTTTTACATCGACGGATTTTTTGATGTTGAATCCCATACAGAATCTCCTTCTGTTTATTATATGTGAATCAGATGATTTCCTGACGCAATCTGCATCAAGAAATACTGGTATTACGAACTTTCAGATCACCTTCTCATGCTTGTCGCCACTTTCATTTCTCAAGAGTAAGATATCCGGTATCAGTGATACGGTTAGTTTTTATCGCTTTGCAATCGGCAATCAATCGACGGATTCAGGTGTTCTCATAAAATGTTTTCCGGTTTTAAAGGATAGTTCCGGAGGTGGGGAAGGAGATGCCTTGCTTTGAAGTAGTTACTAATGAAAAGATACTGCTCAGGGCGTATCTTTGATTATAATATCATAAATGCAAAAAACACAACCAACACATTTACAATATAACTAATCCCAATCCCGGGGATATCCAGTTATTAAGACCTGAACTCGCTGGTTTCCTGGCGTGACTCGCTTCGATCCCTTTGCCTGACGGGTTCCAGAGCTTTTTGGGCATACTACTTGTTGGTATGCTCTGCAAATTTGCGGACCCGCTAACCTCAAGAGCGGCGGCACCTGTTCCGATATATAACTCGGGATGCGGTTTATCGCCAACAAATCGACGAGATTAAGTATAAATTATATTATCAGGTCCACTAATTCAATATAAATGTAACTAACAGGATATTTTATCTGGTGCGTGAGGCTGTTCGCCTATGGAAAATATATTTACACCCGCTACATTTGAAACGGCAGGCACTTCCTCCAGTTAGATCAGGAATGATTTTTTTCCTTTGATAAGAAAGCTTCATGAGGATCTAAAGAATCATCTATGATATATGGCTTAAGTGAAGTTCAATTGCAGCAAATCGTTGATTTTATTAAACAGTACCCCGAAGTTGAGGAAGCGGTTCTTTTTGGTTCCAGAGCAATAGGAACTTTTAAGGAAGCTTCTGATGTTGATATTGCATTGAAAGGCGAACAAGTAACCCATACGCTTGCAGTAAAAATGAAGTTTAACATAGAGGAAGATACTTTTCTTCCATTCTTTTTTGATTTTATTGCTTACCCTGTAATAACGAATGAAAAACTGAAAGAGCATATCAGAAAAAAGGGGGTAGTGATTTATAGAAGAGGTGCAGATGGGGAGGATGAATGAGAGAGTTTAAGCTGTGGGGATGTGGCGAATCCATCGCATCTAATCTGCATTTTCTGCAAATACATAATCTTCAGTATGTCTCATATGTGCAAGTACCATGTGAAGTTCACCATAAGTCACCCTGTCTCCGAAATGGCTTTTTGCCGCTGAGAGAGCTTTTGTCTCTGCTGTTTGAAAGTAGCCCTTTATTTCTGCCGTTTTATCTTCTGTAAGAAACCGGGAGATACTGATCTGACCGGTACCAATATAATGTGACAGATGTTTTTCGATTGTAGATAATGTAAGATTCCTTTGTGAAGCTATTTCCGGAATGCCCTTTCCTGATTTGAAAAGTTCGAAACTGATCTCTTTTGTGTTTCTTTTAGCCGCTAAAAGTTGTGCATTTTCCACCTCTGTAATCTGATCTGCTTTTTCGGGGGTGATTCCGCTAAATTTACAGGTTAGTTCAATTATTTCGTTTCCGAATTCTTTAAGCTTCTTTTTACCTATTCCCTTTATTTTTTTTAGTCCGGCTAATGATTTTGGCACTTTTTCAGATATTTCCATCAATGTTTTATAGGGCAAAATCATGTATGGTGCTAAATCAAGTGATGATGCTTTTTCATCTCTCCAGGATCCAAGTATCTGATAGAGATCCATATCAGCGTTATGCAGGTCATCTGATCGAAGTGGTTGTTTTTTTTGCACAGGTTTTTCAATTGCAGATTTTGATCGTGCCTCAAGATATCTTTTTACAGTAAAACCATCACTGCAGGATTGTAATGTTGCTGTTTTTATATGTAATTGTTCTTCAATACGCCTCAAACAAACTGTTAGCGCCTTTTTGGATTCCTTGTTATCGTAATCAATCTGGCTGGCAGATTTTAAAAAACTATTTATGTGCAACTGAACCTTTTCTAAAAAGTAAGGCACAGCCTTCCTGATCCGGTCCTGAAGGGAAATGTTTTGCCGGATATCTGTATTCTGCAGGAACAGAGAATCTATCTGGGTTATGAATTTTCTTTCTATTACAAAAATATCCGTTTCCATTTCAGATAGTTTTTTCCGAAAAGATTCAAACAGCACACTGGGTAGCCTGATGTTGTTTTGCACGATCAGATTCATAAAACCATTTATACTACGTTTCAGAGGTAAAAAATTAAAAAGGTCGAGAATTAATGAGTGCTGATAAGAGATCGTAGCTTTTTTCAAATCTTTTTCATCCGGCTGGTTATCTGCGATCCCTTTGGTAAATTGGTTAACAGACGAATTGCTGATTAGTGCCCGTGAACCAATTGGTGATGACAATGTCAGTCCGTCCAATGTTTTACATCTGCTCAGAGCTACGTAAACCTGACCATGTGCAAAAGCATTTGCGGCATCAATAATCACTTTCTCGAATGTAAGACCCTGGCTTTTATGAATTGTTATAGCCCAGGCTGTTTTTAAAGGGTATTGCTGGAAGGTACCAATGATGGTCTCTACTATTTCGTTTGTATCTTTATCAAGGCTATATTTTGCGTTTTGCCATATCTCCGGTCCAACTCTGATAGCAGCATCATCGTCGGGACATTTTACAATAATTATATCATCTTCGATTGATTCAATTACACCGATTTTTCCATTAAAATATCGTTTCTCAGGGGATGAATCATTTTTAACAAACATGACCTGAGCACCAGTCTTGAGTTTGAGCCTGACATCGGTTGGGTAATAATACTCTGGAAAATCCTTCTCGATAGTGGCGCTAAAGGTAAAAAACTTTCCGGGGAGATTATTTAACTTGTTGTCATTGATCTGTTTTGCCTGACTATTATGTGTCGTAAGTATTATTGCCCCCCGGGTATCGGAGTACGCATCCCTGTCATATCTTTCGTTTAGTTTTTCGATAACAGCCGGATCTTTATCACTATGCCTGATTTTGTTCAAGATGTCAATAAATTCCTGATCCTTTTGACGGTAGACACGTTTGAGTTCAATAGTTAAGTAGTTCGATTCTTCAAGTGCCTTACTCGAAAAGAACCAGGGATTATCGTAATAGTTTTTTAAAATCTCCCATTCATCATTTTTTACCACAGGGGCAAGTTGCTGAATATCTCCTATAAGCAGCATCTGAGCACCGCCAAACGGTTTGCTTTTGTCACGAAACCTTCTCAGGAGTTCATCGATTCCATCTAAAAGATCGGCTCTGACCATACTGATTTCATCTATGACGATAAGATCGAGACTTCTGATGATATTGCGTTTTTCGCGACTGAATTTATGGAACCGCAGGTTGAGACCTTTTCTGAAATCACCATCGGAAAATGTTCTGCCATCTGGCAACCATGGACCAAAAGGCATTTGGAAAAAGGAATGGATAGTGACACCTCCGGCATTAATTGCGGCAACACCGGTAGGTGAAAGAACGACCATCCGTTTAGGGCATGTTTTTCTCAGCGTTTGAAGGAATGTGGTTTTTCCGGTTCCAGCCTTTCCGGTCAGAAAAATATTTTCTGATGTATTGAGCAGAAAGTCGGATGCCAGTTTCAGCTCCGGATTTTGATGCATTTCGATGATGGCCATTTCCCCTACCCCGCAAAATTAAATGTAATTTCTGCTGTTGAGGTGGAATTTCCTGATTCCATCGGGATTATTCCATTTAATTCAACTGTGTAATATCCGGTTTAACAGATATTTACCTGCCAAATGGCATAATTTTTCCTGACACGAAAAGAGTGTTATCTGCGACGCTCCATAGTGTAACCCGGTTTCTGATCTCTTTTGGAAGAATAACTACAGAACCGAAAATAGCAGTTTGATATATCATTTCACCATTAAGTCCAAAAAGCGATAGCACAGCTCCCAATGGGACTGAACCGGAAAGATGCAAATTTCCAGATTTACCATATACAATATTAATCGTACGAGAAACATTATTTCTCCGGGATTGTCTTACCATCGCCTTTGTTCGCTGCTGTGAAAGCAACCACTCCAGTACACCATCCTCATTATGCACCTTATTCATCGCCGAAACATGGTCATAACCCTCATATTCTGTATAATTTACCAGTGTGCCACCAGCACCTTTAATAGATTCAAAAATAGTCCTCGCATTATCAACTGAAGCTGTATTATCATCAGAACCATGAAAGATCCAGAGAGGTGTTTTTGCCATTTTTTCTGCGCCCTTATTTTCCGTATATCCGGATGCAACCACACCGCCGGCAAAACGAGTCGGGAAATCACTAAGCAAACGGTAAACACCTTCTCCCCCCATCGATTCACCATACAGGTAAACACGTGAGGTATCAAAACCATGCTTGTTAGCCAGGCTGTCAAGTTCATGAAGCGCATTTACCATATTTGGCCGTAATGCCTGATCATAGGTGCCGCCCCAGTCTGCACAGGGGTATTGTGTATTTACTTCAGGTGGAGCTGTAGGAATAAAAACAGCACAGGGTTCTATGGCATTTAATGCATTTATAATCCAGAGATCACGGGAAACCAGATCGTTATTGCAGCTATGAAGAAACATTACAACAGGAAGCTTTTTACTGCCGCTTGAAGCAGGTATGTAAAGACCCATCGCGGTATCATCGTAACTCCATGTGATAAAACAGGAGGAATCAGTTATCGATTTTTGAGTATCTTCCAAAGTTGCACTGTAAATTGCAGTTACCCAGAAGGTCAGTATTGAAAACAATGCAACAAATGCATAATTCGCTTTTTAATGAATAAATTCATATGATTCCTTTGAAAAAGGAGCGTAAATATTTTTTTCCAGTATACAACGGTAAACTCAGCCCACCAAATCATAATCTGTTTTCAACCCAATAATCTCAGTAGTTTGATTCTTTACAACAAATTTCCTGAAATCTGTAAATGGATTCGATTTTAATTAACCGATTTTCTTTACGCAAGCGTTAGCTGCATTGATTGCACCAGGCAGCCCCCCGATCTGAATGGCCCAACAGGAACCGATATACAGATTTTTAACTGGCGTATCCACATTGGCACCCATTACTTTTTTATAAAACTTGTTTTTCAGATTCCAGCTCCAGGCCGATGTAGCTCCATCGGTGTTTTTTGTATACCGTTCATATGTACGCGGAGTAGCCATATCCTTGAATTCAATAGCATTGTTTATACCCGGAAACAATTTTTCAAAGCGTTTCAGTATCGTATCCATTACCTTATTTTTCAGATCGAGATAACGTGAGCGGTCTTCCCCACCCCAGTTATTCATCCAATGATAAGACGACACAATCTGTATCATAATTGACGATTTCCCTTCAGGTGCAAGCGTTGCACTTTTAGCTGAAACGACATAAATCGAAAAAGATGCTTTCTCAAAATAAGCAGGATCATCAACCGATTCCTGAAGATTAATATAATGTCCCGAATCATCGTACATTAGTACAGTAGCTTTCATAAGTTCCAGAAGTTCTTCATTTGACAGCGAGAGACCCAGGTAAATGGAACATACACCTTCCGAAACTGCAGTGTTACGAATTTTCTCAATCATTGATTCCGATACTGTACCAGGTTCCAGGAGGGAAAGAAAGGTTTGTTTGTAATCGCAGGCAGCAATAACTTTATCAGCCGCTATCTCCTCATCTTTGCATTTTACACCAACTGCATTACCGTTTTTGACAATAATCTTCTCAACCGGGCAATTGAGCCGCAGAGTGCCGTTATTCTGTTTGAATTTTTCTGCCAGTGCATCCGCAAACGCCTGAAATCCCTCTTTGACTGTCCAGTAATCCTCGAACAGGGAATAAAGTGCACCACCTATAAATAGTACCGACATTTCAGGGTAACCCAGATTGGATAGTGTACGGAAAAGCTGAGTTCCCTTTTCAAAATATTTCGATGTAAACTCTGTTATGGTTTGCGTGCGATATTTGAAATACAAGA
>DATGNN010000307.1:0-2654 GCA_035306725.1 Chitinispirillaceae bacterium
TATGCACAGCAAGATTATGCACTGATCATTCATGGTGGTGCAGGTGTAATGTCACGGGAGTCAATGAGTACCGAACAGCAAAATGAATACATTGAAAAACTTGACGAAGCGCTTGAACTGGGACAAAAATTACTACAGGAAGGTTTCACATCTGTTGAGGTTGTAGTTGAAGTCGTAAAAGTACTCGAAGATTCCCCAATGTTTAATGCAGGCAAAGGAGCAGTTTTCACACATTCCGGAGTAATTGAGCTTGATGCATCAATTATGGAGGGGAGATCACTCAATGCAGGTGCTATTGCCGGAGTTAAAGACATCAAAAATCCTATTGCGGCTGCAAGGGCAGTAATGGAAAAATCGGAGCATGTTTTCCTGAGTGGAGAAGGTGCATCGGAGTTTGCAAGAGAACAAGGACTTGAAATGGTTAATAACAAATATTTTCATACCCCTGCCAAGTATGAATCGCTGATGCGCCTGAAGCGCAATGAGCGTAAACGTACTTCTTCAGATAATACAGGTACTGTTGGTTGTGTTGCTTTAGATAAATATGGCAATTTGAGTGCTGGCACGTCTACCGGAGGGATGACCAATAAACGCTATGGCCGAATTGGAGATTCACCTGTAATAGGTGCCGGAACTTATGCCGATAACGCTTCATGTGCTGTATCTTGTACTGGTCATGGAGAATATTTTATACGCTTAGGTATTGCACATGACATTGCTGCATTGATAAAATACAAGGGCTTGAGTGTTCAGGAATCTAGTCATGAAGCACTGCGCAAACTAAATGAACTTGGCGGAACCGGTGGTGTTATAGCTCTTGATGCTAACGGAAATATAGCTATGGATTTCAATACAGAAGGAATGTTCAGAGGCTTTATTAATTCGAATGGTGAAAAAGAAATTGCAATTTTCAAAAACGATTAATCTAAAACAGAGGCATTTTTACAGATGAGTTTTCTATATCCAACATTTTTATTTGCATTACTTACAATTGCCATACCGGTTATCATTCATCTTTTCAGTTTCCGGCGCTATAAAACCATCTATTTTAGCAATGTAAATTTACTTAAGAAGATAAAGAGGGAATCGCGAAAGAAATCGCAACTAAAGCAATTGCTTATGTTGCTGGCCCGGATTTTTACAATTGTTTTTTTAGTTTTCGCTTTTGCTCAGCCTTATATGCCGGTTGAAAATGAGACACAAACGGAATCGGAGGAAGTGATAGGCATTTACATTGATAATTCATTCAGCATGAATGCACTGTCAGAAAAAGGACAGCTGATTGAGTTGGCTCGCATTAAAGCCGCAGAAATTGCTCAGTCATATCCGACGGGCACTAGGTTCAGACTCTTTACAAATGACATGAATCCGGGACATCAACAACTTCTGAACAAAGAACAGATTTTTAATATAATAACAACCATTCAGTCATCACCATCTGTAGTTCCTGTTTCACTTGTTAACAACAGATTTAATGTGTTGAATAAAACTGACGACACGAATGGTACTTTATTTTTAATTTCAGATTTTCAAAGAGCCATTTCTGATCTTGGAAACTTCACGGAGAATTCATCACGTTTGTGGTTTGTTCCTCTTATGCCTAACCAGGTAAACAACTTGTATATCGACTCATGCTGGGTGGAAGTACCGGCACATGGCCTTAATCAGGAAGAAACTGTTTATGTAAAAATAAAAAACAGTTCGAATGAAGATTATCAGAATCTTCCCCTGAATCTGTATCTTAATGATTCCCTTAAATCTGTCACAAGTTTTAACATATCTGAACAGGAAGAAATAATAACTACGCTTCATTATAAAAATGTACATCCGGGAATTCAAAAAGGAAGAATTGAAATAACTGATTATCCATTCACTCATGATAACACTTGGTACATCAGCTATTTTGTAGAACCCCGTCTCAAAGCTGTTGCTATATTTGAAGACAATACCTCTTCACGTGAAGGACTTAAATATCTCAATGCACTTTTTCAGGATGATGATTATGTTACATTAGAGAACATGAATGTCCGGAATATGCAGATTAGTAAACTGCAGGAGAACAATACCATCTTTCTCATTAATCCTTCAAATTTTTCTTCAGGATTAGTGAATGAGCTGCTTGCAACTGTGAAAGCCGGGGCATCAGTAGTGCTATTCCCTTCTGAAACCATATCTCCTGAAATAAACAACGAGCTTCTTACTGCATTTGGTGCCGGCACTATATCAGAGCTGGATACAACAGCTATGGAAATTTCAGGTATCGATTTTGAAAACCGTTTTTTTGCAGATGTTTTTAGTGAACGGAAAGAAAACGCCTTTAATCCTCTCATTAATTCCCATTTTAAGTTCAATCAAAGTATACGCACTGAAGAAACACCATTGTTGTGGTTTCAGAACGGAGATAAGGCTTTGTCGGTACTTCCTTTTGGTGATGGAAAGGTTTGGATATTCTCCTTTCCACTTGATAGTAAAAATAATTCATTTGCAAACAATATACTATTTGTTCCTTCAATTTATAATATTGTTTTAAATAGTTTACCTGATCAAAAGCTCTCACACACTATAGGAGATGGGGAAAGCTGGCTGCTTCCGCAAACATTAAATACAAATCGGGAATCACCATTAGAGCTTCATAACCCTGAAACCGGAAATCG
>DATGNN010000308.1:0-26522 GCA_035306725.1 Chitinispirillaceae bacterium
GCTAACGTGTTTACAATTAAAGGGAAAAGTTATCGGTTGAACAATAAATCTAAAAAGGAGGTGTAGAACAATATATTTTACCTGAAAAGTGGCTGGTTTTGAAGTGCCCATAAGTGGCCTATTTTGAAGTGCCCACCGACAGATATAGAAAAACGGGTACTTTTAAAAGATTTACTGCTACTTAAATAAAATGATCTAAAATGATATTATATTTAATATCATTTGTTTGAAAGCTGCTTTTTTATTGTGAGCATTTCTTAATGCTTGCTGTACAGTTTGGAGGTTAATGTGAAATATCTGTTCCCATGTGCATTAATGATATCTGTTTTCTGTACTGCTCCATTAAGAGATTATCCGGTGCCAGAGATTTCTACTACTTCTGATACTCTGCAGGTAAAAAAAACAGTATCTGATGAGCGGGTGGAAAGTGTTGTTCCTGTTAAAATTCCAATTGATCAGTGGGTCGGGATGGATGTTTTTGTTTTGGAAAAACCTGAAGTTTTCAGGCAGCATGGTTATGAGTTTTTCTTTTGCAGAGAATTGGATTCTTGCAGTGAAAAAAGTGATTCCATAGTAAATCATAAAAATGGACGAATACGCTATGAAATTCTATCCGGGCAGGTTTTAAAAGTAACTGATGTAGAGTCGTTGGGAGGCGAATGGTTAATTGCTTTTGAACACAACAGTATCAAGGAAAAAATCTATGGTAAAACACATAAATCTGCAATAAAGGAGATCGGGTTTTTGATTGATCTCGAAAATGCACGCCAACGGTGGTTTGGTACAACAATCTTTTCAAAAAAAGGTATTATCTCGACAGTAAAGGAGGATGGATCCGGGTTTTCCAGTTTAAAAGTCGGGCATCGTGATTCATTAAAAGTTTTTGATATTAGATGGGGTTATACTCCTCTTCCTGTTGATCCGATCTGGCTTATGGTTGAAACATCTCAAGGTCATAAAGGGTTTATTCCCGTGAGGTTTAGTTGGACAAATACAACTGTGGATCAGATTCGGAAATCTGATCCATGGAATACATTGCTAATGGAGGAAGACCCGTCTGAAGTTTATTCATGGGATGAAAACATGTGGGAAATTATTGATAATCATCGTATTGTGATTGAAATGACAACAGAGCAGGTTTTGATGAGCTGGGGAGAACCATTAGAGCGAACTGAAAAAGCATACCAGGGGGTTGAGATGGAATGTTGGATTTATGGTTCCCATGAATTGTATTTTAAAGAAAATCGGATGATTGCATTTTTAGAGATTAATAACAGCATGATTCAAAAGGAATTATAAGTGCTTAAAACAGTTCTGAAACAGGCTTTTTTAAAGTAGTTTTAGACAAAAGATCAATACCTGATGTTGGCCTGGTAGTTAAAAAAATGTTAAATTAAATAATCTAAAAAAATGAAGTTCAGATAAGATAACTAATAATTAAAATAGACATTTAATTTGACTGCTCCGTTTAAGATTTTTTAAAGAAGAAGAGTTTTTGATAGGAAAATTTATTTGAAATGAATTTTTTTCGTAATGATTGTCTGTTTTTTTTTTTTAGTTTAGATGAGATCCGACAGGCAGGATCGAGACGAAGGGAGAGTGTAAACAATTACCTTCATTGTAGTCAGCTTGAAACCCGGGTTGAATAAATTGATTGTTAACTCTTTTGATAGTTCTCATCTTAAACTATTTTCAGTCTCGCATTATTTTACAAATATAGAACAGGAAATAGCATGAAATATTTGTTTCCGATTGTTTGTGCTGTAGTTTCTGCAGTGCTTGTTTTTTTGTTAATGTTCAGGAGTATCAGTTTTCAAAAAGAGCAGTTTCAGGCAGAACAGTTGGAATTTGCTAAACAGAGTTTAGAAAAACATTTAGAAGAGTATAAGATACAGATTGAAAAACAGTTAACAGCTTTTTCTGAAGCTGTTTTGTCGAACCGCATTTTTTCACTTCGTCTTTTAGTCGAAAAAGATAGGTCTTCAGCAGATATTACCGAATTGGCTTCAAGATACCTTGGTCCTATGGGATTTTCTGTTCTTGATATTGCAGATTCTGAAAATCAGATACTTTCATCGGGGCATTTTCCTGCAAATGCCGGTAATCGACTAAGCGACATAATTGAAAAGCTCTCTTCGGATCCAGTTATAATAGATGAATTTGTAATGGGGTCAGAAAAGTTGATGTTGAAGGCAAAAAAGGAATTCAGAATTGCTGATATTCCGTTTCTGGTTATCGGTGGTGTAGAGATTAATGAGGATTTCCTGGATAGACTTGTTCCCTGCGGTGGAGTACGGGTGATTCTTAAGCGGGGAAATGACTATTATGGCATGGCTGATATTCGTTCAGCTTCAGAGATTAAGGATAATAAAATTATAATTAATGATAAAGAGTATCCTGCAGTTGAGATAGAGTTATCTTATGTTGGAGAAAATGAGCCGCCTGTACTGATCGTTATTCTTGAGAAATAATTCCAGTTTTTTTCTGGTACAATGGTATTAATATGATATTTAATATTATTGAGATCTGGAAACAGTTATTTTAAGAATTCAAAAAGTGAGAGTTATTTTGTTTAAAAACGGACTAATGAACAAAATCGAACCAATACAGGAATCTGTTTTCAAGAAAAGCCACATTTCTGTAAAGGGCTATTTGCCAAAAGTCAATATTTTTATTGAACGTGATCGTTTTATCATCAAAACTGCCGAGAATAATGATGAATTGATAAAAGCGCTTAAATTACGTCACGAGGTTTTTTATCGGGAACTTCTGAATAGAAAGTTACTTCTTGGGATAGATTACGACAGGTTCGATTTGAAATGTGACCATCTGATTTTAATTGATAAAAAAAATGGTAGATATTTTGGTACTTATCGATTAAATTCTTCAAAATTTATTAAAAAATTTTATTCAGAAACTGAGTTCCGTCTGGAAAATATTATTAATCTTGAGGGCACAAAACTTGAGCTGGGCCGTGCATGCGTACACCGTGAATATCGTAATGGATGTTCTATTGCTCTATTGTGGCGTGGAATAACAGAATACATGAAAACTACTGATACAAAGTATCTTTTTGGTTGTTCAAGTATTAAAACTATAGATAAACATAAGATTGCAGCTATTCATAAATTTTTGATGAAAAATCACCAGATTCCGTCTGAATTGCAGGTAAGTGCAAAAGGAAAATTTAAAATCAGGAATTTTAATAGTTCCCTTGATGCTGTTACTTCTGATGAAGTGGAAAAGGCTGTAGAAATGATTCCACCACTTTTAAGATCATACCTCAATATGGGTGCATTTATTTGTGGAGAACCTGCTTTGGATCGAAAATTTAAATGTGTTGATTATTTTACATTTTTTAATCTTGAACAGTCAAATAAAGTACAAAAAAAATACAAGGTATGATTCGTCTCTTTTTCAAAATACCTGCTTTTATTATTACGCTTCTGTCTTATATTACGATTTCGGTTATAGGCGACCTGGTTATAACCAATCCTGTAAAAAAAAGGAAATTTTTCTCAAAAATAACCTCTTTGGGGTCAAAACTGGGATTGTACATTCTTGGAATCCATGTTAACGTTTGTGGGAAAAGCGCAACAAAGCAGATTAAACCTGTTCTTCAGGTTGCAAATCATATGTCATATCTGGATATTTTGATACTTTCTTCTATTTACCCATCTCTTTATATTACTTCTGTTGAGTTGCAGAATACCCTTTTTTTAGGGTTGATGGCTCGTTTGGGAGGAAGTCTTTTTGTTGAAAGACGAAGTAAAACAAAACTGATACAGGAGATCGACAGAATAGTGTCTGTACTCCGGAAAGGATTTACCATAACGCTTTTTCCGGAGGGTACATCTTCTAACGGCGAAAAGGTCCTTCCATTTAAAGGAGCATTATTTCTTACTGCTAAACGAAGTAATGTTGAAATTCAACCTGTGTGTATAAAGTATTTGACCATAAACGGAGAGCCAGTAAGTCCAACAAACAGAGATTCTGTTTTTTATTATGGTGATATTGTATTTTTTCCTCATATTCTGAAATTACTAATGGTGAAAAGAATCGAGGTAGAAGTAACTTATTTTGATCCGATAAAAACCGATGGCAGGGATCGCAAAGAACTCGTTGATATTTCCTATAATAAAATATCATCTAAATTTATGAATGATTATGAAGCTCAAACCAAAATCGTTGAAAACACTGAAAAATGTTTGCAGAAAAAACTGTGAATGTTGTAGTGATTCTTTGCTAAAAACAGATCGTGCTTTAAATCGAACCTGAATGGGGGCGATTAATTACGATGAGCCTCAGCGAGAACCTCGCTATCGTGGAAACGGTTTTATGGCTGTGAAGATCATATCTCTCTGGTTTTTTCCGGTGTTGGAATCGGTATCGTAATCAAATCATTGAAACAGAGTTAATAAAGATAAATAAGAACCAATGCCTGCCCGAGCCACGGTTGATGAGCATAGTCGAGATTTAAATGTACCAACCACGCATAGTAAAGCATCCGATTTAATTTTTAATGTGCCAATGATTGTTAAAAGAATCCCTTAAAGGAATCGTCTGATTCAGGTCGAAAAGAGAACAATCAAAATTCATGCTTTATTTCTAAACCTTAATTTTTAAATAATATAAAACCAGATTTTAGTTCATCCTGTTGCTTTTTTTCATTATATTATATGAAGAGTAATGATTTCATGGAGGAATTATAATGAATATTGAAAGGATTCACAATAACATTGATTATAATCATTATGAAAATAATTATTATAATCAGAAGAAAGAAAACAGGCATAAGGTTTTAAAAAAACCGATTAATGCATTCGTTTTAAAAAGTGCAGAGATATCAGACAAGAAAAATTCTATTGATAGTGACATTCACTGGCTCACTCATTTTGTTAAAGATCTTCCAGATGAACAGGTTAATGCCCGTTTAGAAGGGTTCAGGGAAAGGTATCAGGTGATTGATGATTGCCTTGTTGATAAGTTAATTATGGAAGAACTTTAGAAACTTTTTTTAAAACACAGATTAATTTTTAGTTACAAATTCATGGGAATAGCTGAAGAAATCAAAAAGACAATCCAGGCTAAACTGGTTATCCGGTATCAGGAAAAGGATGATTTAAAGAAACCGGACAGAATATGTGTTATCTGTCATAATCCTTTCAGATGTGAAAACATATTATGCCTGTACATTAAAGACGAGGGGCATATTTGTGAAGCTTGTGGTGAGAGGTTTGCTCCTGAGATGATGAATGCTGTTGAAGAGTGTAATAGAGACAAATTGAATAATTTGTTTGATAATAAAATGAAATATCAGCTTTCTCTAACCACAAAAGAGTGGGAAGATATTCGCGAAAACCTCTATATTCTTCAAAAAGTAACTGTTGAACTTGCCAGGGGCATTTCTCGGGGTATAGTTGAAGCGCCTACTGGACATATAGGTTTATTGCATTATGCAAAAGATATTGAAAAACCTCAGCGCAAAGACGGAGAGTCGGATAAAGATTATGATTTGAGGGTCAAAAGCCACAGAATGATCAAACTTTTTGATAAAATCAAAAAAGAAACATACGAAAGAATTAATCTGCTTCAATCCTATTTCGCAAAACTTGGAATGCCGGAAATATTTGAAGAAAAGAAATTCTGAACGAAAGTTCAAGTTCTTACATTTTAATTTATGTAATTTCTGGCTAAAAAATAAATATTAAATCTTTTACTTTTCAGTTTTTGATACAGAATACACCTGTGTTTTAACTTCTATTGGATCAGATTCCAGTTCGATATCAGAAAGAATGGAATCAATCTGCTTTGCATTATCGCATGAGGAATCCGATTGCTTCATCATTTCAGATATCTTACGAATTTCAGAAAATTTCGTTCTCAGTTTTTCAGTGAGCTGATTGCATTTGTCGGAAAGATCCCGCATCTCTTCTTTTTCCCGAAATCGTAGAAGAACGCTCATTTTCCCTTCAGATAAAAGTGTTGCCCATTGTTCAAGTTTGTAAATAGGAACTGCATATTTTCTTGAAGAGTAGAGTCCGACGCCCAGAGAAACAAGCAGGGAAACTACTGAACTTATGAGAAGTGTGGGCAGAATCAGGTATACCAGATGATCTCTGGTTAATTCTTGAGAATATTTGTCAAGTTGATATACTATCACTGTCTGATATTTAAGATAATATACCAAAAGGAGACTACCCGAAGAGATAAGTGTTGATACAATAGCTGCAAGTACGATTTTGGAGACCAGGCGCAGTTGCAGTGATTTCTTAATAAAAAAATTACCTATTGGTTTGCGGGCGGTTTTTTGGTTCATATATCTCCTCCTGATTCAAATCGAATGTAATTCTCAATATAGTATAGCATTATTGCACATTTATTTAAATTCTTTTTTTGATTTCTACGGTTTTTGGGTTATAAGCGGTTTTCATCTTTGATTCGCGAAACTATTTTAGTTAAATACAGGAATTAATAAAGTTTTAATATTAAATACATTATCGAACCTGAAAAAAATGTTTCAGGGCGGATCTATCAGGGAGGTTTATGAAACAGTGTGCTGCGTTTTTGTTTATTCTTTCAGTTCTGGTAATTAATGGTGTGGCACAATATTCATCCGATTCACTTCTTTTCTCAATTACACTTAATGATGATTCTTTAAGTTTATACGGTTGCCGTTGGGATGATAAGGTTCAGTCCAGTCTTGGTGGTCCGATTCTTATGATTAATGGACAGCTTTTGTTTTATTCCAGACATGGTTATGTATTGTACAATGAAAAAGGAAAATTGCTGGATTCTCATTCTTTGTTCAAAGAAAATAAAAAACGTAAAAATGGAGAAAATCCAATAGAATTATTATTTCCTCTGGACAGTATTACTTTGTTGTATTGTCGGAAACCAGGTAATAATCAATCTTCCGTAGAATTGTTTAAAAAAACTTTGTATAAAAAGAATCTTGAAAAAGTAAGTTCAGAGATTAATCAAGCCTATTTACAATCTGGTTCGGGGCGTTTTTTTAATCTGGTAAATAACAATATTATTGATGAAATGAATAAAGACAAGTTTCTGAAACCTCAACTGGTAGGTTTCAGCACTACTAGTGAAAAAGCTGCAAGATGGTGGACTGTAGATAAGTTTTTTAGTATAACATCTCCGATAATTGTTGAAAAAGAGGGCGCTTTTCAGAGCTTCTATCCGGGAATTAAAAAAGATCAAAAGTGTGAAGTGGATGCTCATCTTGTGGAACCTCTGGGTGTATTCTCTATGAACGGGCAATATTTCTATCATGGTTTGTATACTACCTCTGGAAACCAGGATGATCAATATTTTCAGGTAGTGGTGATTAGCAATCAAAATGGTAATATACTATACAGATTGAAAATACTTAAACAGGATATCACAGATGCAGTACTTCAGCATGTTGAAGAAAGTAATACAAATTATACTGTCAGAAGAGCAGAACGTCATGTATTCGTTCCTAATGTTGACGGCAAAGGTAATGTTTTTTTTGGAATGATAGATTTTAATACCCGCAAAATCAACGTATACAAAAAGTTTCTTACAAAATATAATCCGGAAATATGCAAGCCGGCACTAAAACCTTTGTTTGATTATGATGATGGCATTGTTTTTACTCCAATGGTTTTAAATTGTGATGAGATGTCAGGAACAGGGGTTTATCCGGAGTTTACCAAGTGGTCGGATACCGGTCTTGTTAATGTGAATCCTGATGAAATGAAAAAACAGGGTTATTCAGTAAAAATATTCCGTTCCACAGATAGTGAACTGAAAAAGAAGCTGGCACGAATCCAAAAAACACTTCCGGAGCATCTTCAGGCAATACAGGATTCTTTAGTGTCTCTGGAAACATCATGGTGCCCGTATTCTGTTGGATTGTATAATGCAAAAAAAGGAAGAATCGGTACATTCCATTATGGGATTGATGAAATAGTGTTTAGTGTCCGTATTTTGGAAACTACTGCTACGGATATATTTGTTCGGGTCGACCTTGAAAACAGAGCTGAAATAGTTGTTTTTTCTCCTGATGGAGAGTATAGAAACGGGTTCGTTTTTAATCAGAAGAATTATCGTGAAAGAAGAGATCAGATAGTAGTGTCAAAAGATATGATTATTGTTGAACGGGATTATGAGCACTCTACAAAAGGGGCCAGATATATGCAATGGAAAAGGAAATTTTAAATTAACAGTCAATGAAGCTGATCAGATGTTCTTTCCTGTATCGGATTTCTCCTGTAAGAAAAGTGTATCAACCATCCTGTATAATCAGCACATATGCATTGTCTTTTTTACAAGTAAAACAGATATAAGTAGGAAAGAGGAAGAAAATCTACTTCGTAAAACTGCCAATTCACAAAAAATATCCTCAAGAAGACTAATTTAAAATCTAAAGAAGAGTGAGTCCATAGGGAGTTTATCGTTAATTTAATCACGTCTATTCACAGTGGTATCTGATAAAAATCCAAGGCTAAAAGCGTTTTTAGAACAATTCTGGGATGTCTTTGTTAAAGGCTGGGTTCACAAATTGTACAAAGCTGTTCATGGTGGTAGCCTTTTTATAATATGTAAAAACCGGATGTTGCTGGCCTGTTCGGGAAATTAAAAAAAATTGTTTAAATTTTTAATTTAATGTTGTATAATATCATATTTGTGAATATATTTGTCCAAAATAAATCAGTGTACAAGCGCATATAGACCTCATTTGAGGGCAAATGGGCTTCAAATCCCATTTTCAACAACTGTTGGTTTCAAATGTTTCAAAAATAGAGTTTGCCTGAATATGTGTGATTAAATGGTGATTTGTAGAATAAGGGCAGAAAACCAGTTTTAGAGATTGATTTTGGGTAAATGGGATTTATGAAAAAATATTAATTATAAAATAAAGGATTAAGATCGATGGTTGGTTCTGGTGTTCATGTGATGATAATTGATGATGAGTTATCTATTTGTATGGGGGTTTGTAATTTACTGGAACTGAATGGGTATAGAACTGCGTATGCACTTAGTGGGTGGGACGGGCTTGAATATCTGGATAGTAATCCGGATGTTGATATAGTACTGCTTGATGTTAACCTGAGTCCGGGGTTTAATGGTCTTGAGGTTCTTAGAGAAATTAAAGAAAAACAAAAATATGTTCAGGTGATTATGTTTACTTCACATGATACTCTTGAGATCGGTTTGGAGAGTATGAAAAGAGGTGCGCTTGATTTTATGAGTAAACCATTTAATGAAAAGGTTTTTCTAAAATTGACAAATTTGGCACTTGAGCGAAAGCATCTTGAACAAATTCGGGATCTGTACCTTGAAATAGTCGTTCATGATCTTAAAAACCCTCTTCAGATTGTATCCGGTAGTTTTGAAATGTTGAAATACGGTATAGATCAAAATAAAAGTGATTTGCAGACAAGAATGTTCGAAACGGGTAAAATGGGAATCAGGCAGATCGAGACAATGATAAATAATATTTTGACAATATCAAGATTAGAAAAAAAAGCCATGACAGCAGAAAATCAACAGTTTTCAATTCAAGAGCAGGTTGAATCTTCATTACAACTGTTTCAGCCTGTAAAAATCGAATTTGATTCTGAGTTGCCTCAGGTTATTTATTCTGATAAAGACCTTTTTAATCGTATTTTAACCAATTTGACAAGTAATGCCCTTCGTTTTGTTACTCCTGGAGACCCTGTGAAAATATCAGTTGAAAACAATGATGAATACATACTTGTTTCTGTTACCAATAATGGATCATTTATTCCGGAAGAATGCAGAACCAGGATTTTTGATAAATTTATCAGTATACGAAAAAATAATAGTATGATTCGAGGGCAAAATTTCGGTTTGGGTCTTACGTTCAGCAAAATGGCTGTTGAAGCTATGGGCGGGAAGATTTGGGTTGAAAGTGAGAATGTTACACCCAGCACAACATTCAAATTTACAATCAAAAATGATGGCAAGCGTATCAGCCGGCAATTAAAAAACAGTTTTAATTTGTGTTAAATTGTGTCAATAATTTTGCAATGGAATCGTTGTTTATTCAGCTTATGAATAATGCAATCCAATGGTAATTTCTTCAGCATAATGCCGATATACTTTTTCAAGGTGGCCGAATCTATTTTGTATTCTCGGGGTAGAACTCGAAAAAGTATCAATTTTGAATGTTCGATCACGGAGTTTTAGTGGGTCAGCAAATATATTGTGAAAAATTTATCAATGGACCATTTCGAAACCAAATAATATGGGATCAAATTCGTTCGTATCACAAATATTCTGAATCAATTCCCTGCATAGAAAGTATCGTTCAGAAAAATACCAGCCCTCTTATATCCGAATGGATAATCAGTATTGATGGAGTACCTTTTACATGGCAACAAATGGAAGTTTTTGAACTACCAAATGGATGTTTGAAATTTGAACTTACCTATGGTGATTTTGACCAGTTCCATGGACAATGGAAAGTTGAATCTACTGAATTCAATTTATTAAAAATATCTTTTCAATTAGAATATTCTCTGGGAATTCCGGTTATTGAAAATATTACAGGTAATATAATACAGGAAAAACTTGTAGTTTTTGTAAATTCGATGCTTGATACTCATATAAAACAGATCGAAAATACCTTTATTGAAGAACGCCGGTTCGAACGTTTTAACTTTGGGACTTTGTTTAAATTTTCTGTTGATAATACAGAAATTGTTGTCGAACTCGTCAATTTATCACGTGGCGGTATGTTAATAAAGTTAATAGATGGTGTGATAAAACCTCAAACAGGTAAACTGATAAGTTTTAAGTTAGCAGGACTTTCTCTGGATTCTGAATGTGTGGATTGCGACATGGAAAATTGTGTAAGGGTAATATTCTGTTCTCCATTATCGCAAAAAGATTTAAATGATATTTTGTCGACCTGGAGAATGAAAAATAAAACCTGTGAAGATATGATCAGTTTTTATCAGATTTTATCAAAACAGAAAACTTCAGAATTATTAAAAGACCCGATATAATGGCGAATGATATAATCGAATAAAATCAGCTTCAGCCTATAAAACTTGCTTCGGAAATTAAAATGTCTTGAAGTTGCATATTCTATTGTGGTTGTTGAAGATATCAGCTCTCAACAAGTTTCATGTAAGAATAATAAGTTAACAGGTTAACCAAAATACAACAAATAAAATAGATCACTAATATAGCTAATACAGTAAAGTTTTATTTTCTGATGCCGATAAATATTATATAAAATTAATGTATACTGCGACAAAGGAGCTGAAAAATGGGTATTTCTGTTAATGGACCATCCGGAATTGATACGCAGTATATAATTGAACAGTTAGTTGCACTTGAGCAGAATAAAGTTACTAAAATTGAGAATGAACAAAAAGCTTATCAGCTAAAAATTGATGCTTTTTCTAAATTGAAATCACTTTTAACTGATTTAAGAACAAATGCTTTGGCACTATCTGAAAAAAAATCTTTTGACCTTTTTTCTTCAAGCAGTTCAGATGAAGACATTGTAACTATTAGCGGTGGAACCGGCAGTGTCGATGCATCTTACGATCTAAGGGTTTTTCAACTTGCCAGTGCAGAGAAAATGATTAGCGCTGACGGCTTGATTGAAGATCAGAATGCATCCCTGACAAGCCTGGGGGTAATTGATGGTATTATAAGCATTGATGGTGTAGAAATAACAATTGATAGCAGTGATTCTCTTCAGGATCTTCGCATGAAGATAAACAATGCAACAGATTCCAGTGGGAATAAATTAGGTGTTTCTGCTTCTGTTGTCAGGGTTAGTGATGATAATTATCGCCTCGTTCTTACTTCAAAAAATACGGGTAGTGATGGTGTAGAGTATAAGGATATTTCAGGGAATGTTTTGAATAAATTAGGAATAATCAATACGGAAGGTGAAAAAGGAAACGTTTCACAGGAACTTACTTCATCGGGAAATGTACTTGAAATGTTTAACACGCTGGCAAATGATGAAATTATTCAGCTGAGTGGAATAGATAATAACGGGGAGGTTGTAACAAAATCATTTGCAAAAAAAAGTGATGATAACGGAGACTTTCTAAAACAGATAAAAGCTGCTTTTCATAATATGGTTGATGTTCAATTCGATGGAGACGGAAATCTGGTAATTACTGATGAAGTTACAGGATCTTCACAGCTTGCTTTGGATTCACTTAAAATTGGGTCAAATGATTTTACTTTCAATACAAGTAGAATCGGAGCGGAGGGTGAGGGGGTGCTCTCTGCAGGAAAGGATGCTTATTTTAGTGTCGAAGGTATTTTCATGAATTCTGACACTAATACAGCTTCAGGGTTTATGACTGGAGTAACTTTTGATTTTCATGCAGTTAGTACACAAAAAGATGTCAGAGTTTCACTCAAGCGTGATGTCGATGGGATCAGGGATAAGTTTCAGGAACTTATAAACAGTTTTAATGCTATTGCCAGATTTGCAAAAGATAGTACGAAGATAAAGGATCCGAATGATGAAAACAGTGCTGCCGGAGTTCTGTCCGGAGATTCTACTGTAAACAATCTTGTTTCCAGTATACGTTCTTTTTTTCAGCAAAATTCAGGTCTTTTCGAGGGAACATATACCAATTTTACCATGTTAGGCCTGAAAACTGATACAAAAACTGGTGAATATTCTTTGGACAGCGAGATGTTTGACAAGGCATTAAATACAAATCTTGATGAAGTAATGAATCTTTTTACAAAATTTGGAACATCTGATAATTCCAATATCGTATTTGGAAGAAGCACTTTAGAAACCAAAGAAGGGAAATATGTACTTGAGGAGGTAGATGAGGACCATTTGCGGATAAAATTGGAGGGAACATCTGAATGGTTTATATCTGATGCAAGAAGAGGTGAGATAATTACTTTTTCAGAAGGGCCGGTAAAAGGGCTTTCATTGACTGCACCAAGCGGATGTATCGGAGGTGGTAATACAGCGGCTTTTACATTTTCAAAAGGCCTGGGAACAGTGCTCGATGAGGCAATTCAGAAATTAACTGACAGCAGTGAGGGAATGATTGCTTTACGACAGGAATCATGGCGAAGGAATATACAGAGTACAGATGATCGTATTCTTAGAATGAATGAGAGAGTTGAAAAATATCGGGACAGATTAATTAAACAGTTCAGCAACATGGAAGTGGTTATGAATCAGATGCAAGCACAGACATTAAGTATGCTTAATTCATTGGGGATGTATTGAGTAACTGGTTTCGGAGAGGATGAACATATGAATAATCAAGGTTATGCTGCATATAAAAATACTACTATTGATACTGCAGATCAGGGTAAACTTATTCTGATGACATATGATGTTGCAATAAAGAATTGTAAATTGGCATTGGATGTTTTTAATGATCCGCAGAAACTGGAGCAAAGAACAAAACTTCTCTTTAAAGTGCAGGATGCAATTACTGAATTAATGAGTGCACTGAAAATAGATACAGGAGAAATTGCCAAAAACCTGTACATGCTTTACGATTATATGCTTAGATCTGTTGTTAATGCATCGGTTAAAAACAGGAGTGAAAAAATTGCAGAGGTACTACAATACCTTGAAGAATTAAGAGAAGCATGGGCTTTGGCATCTGTCAATGTAAAGAAAAGTACTGTTTTAAATCATATTTCTACAAATTATTCTGGGTAAAAATTATGTCATTGTACAAGAAGTTATTACACATCAAGAGTATGTATGAATCAATTCTGGATATAACAATAAAATTTGCAAATGAATTTAATGTTGAGATCTCTGAGGATGTCTTTAAGAACAGGGCTTCGATTTTGTCTCAAATAGAAAGTGAAGAAAAGCAGTTGAAGCAGCTTTACGGTGATCTGTTCAGATCAAAACATCCGGATATAGTCGATGAAATTGTGAACAGAATTAATTCAATTATCTCTGTAGATAAAAAAATATCAGAGAGATTCAAGGAAAAGATGGTTACAGTAAAGTTGGAGTTGTCCGGTTTATTCAAAAATTCTCGTGCAGCTGCAGCCTACTCTGTACAAAGAAAATGCTAGAAATCAATAAATATTGAATACTATTAATACATCTGTACTTACTTGTAATCAACATGATGATCAACTTGATCGCAAAGTATTTCGCATATTATATCATTATATGTAATTTGGAAACGATTTCATCTTTGCTGATAAGGTTTTCTGTACCTTTTTGCATATCTTTTACACGCACCAAACCTCGTTTATCCTCTTCACCACCAAGAAATATCGTAAACATGGACCGTGCTGCATTGGCATATTTCAATTGCTTTCCTACAGAAACATCTTTTAATGAAAATTCACAGGAAATACCGGACGAACGTATCGTTTGTGCTGTAGCAATAAGATCGGCATGATTGAGATCTGCGAGGGCAACCAGAAAAACAGTGCTTCTTGAGGGCATACCCGGATATAAGTTTTTATCTTTCAATAGTTCGCCGAGTACTACGTCACCAGCAGCAAATCCTACTGCAGGTGTTGATGGACCACCATACAACTCAACAAGTTTATTATATCTTCCACCTCCAGCAATCGCACGTAAACTTTTCTTGATATCAAAAACTTCAAATACAATGCCGGTATAATATGCTAATCCTCTGACAATTCCAATGTCAAAAACAGCATATCCGGAAAAAGCGTAAAAATCCAGTAATCTAAAAAGTTTCTGGAGCTCATTGATAGCTGGAAATGATCCGAATTTATTTTCTATGTAATCAAGCGATTCTGCATTAAAGATATCTTCAATGTATGATCGTAGATTTGCTTCCGGTACAATTTTTTCAAGGTCATTAAGGTATTGAGATTCACTGATCTTGTTTTTTCTGTCGAGCAGAGAATAGAGTTCACTGAACCGTATTTCAGGGAGTCCTATACTGGAGAAAAGCTGGTCTAAAAGAGTCCGGCTGGAAATGCGCACCTTGAAATCATTACTGGTAAATCCCAGGTTTATCATCATGTGAATTACTGCAGCAATCAGTTCGGCATCTGCAGTAATTTCTGATATGCCGAGAATATCCATGTTCAGTTGGAAAAATTCTCTAAGCCGTCCTTTTTGCATTTTTTCGTATCTGAATAGACGTGGGATGGAATACCATCTGACGGGTCGTTTAATTGAATTCCCTTTTGATGCAACCATTCGTGCCAGTGAAGGTGTGAGTTCAGGACGCAGTGCCAATGAACGATTTCCCTTATCTTTGAATGTATAAAGTTGTCGTTCAATTTCTTCACCTGATTTTTGCGTGTAAATTTCAAGATGTTCAAACATAGGAGCTTCTATTTGCTCAAATCCGTAACTTTCACATGTTTTTTTCCATGATGAAAAAATGAATTGCTGAAAAGCCATCTCTTCAGGATAAAAATCCCGCGTTCCTTTGGGACCGGAGGCTACTGACATGAAAAATCCTTTTTTATATAGTCTGACCAAAATAAAAAGATAAAATACATTTTGGATGAAAAATTATCATCGAAAAAGAAGACTGTTGTTATGGTTTGTCAATATGGGTCATGCTTGTTGGAGATAGGTGAGTTTAATTTACAATAATAATTCAGGAAAATAAACAAAAAGAGTCTCTCAAACGAGAGACTCTTTTGTTTGTGTTTGAAGAAAACTGAAATGTTATTCTGTATCGATATCTTCACCAAGTTCTTGCTGTAACCTTTCAAGTTCTTCCTGAAGTTTTTCATCTTCACTCTTGATTTTTTCAAGAGCTTTGTTTTCAGAAGCTTGTCCGGAGCGTTTTTGAGCTGTCGCCAGAGCGTATTCAATATCATCTTTAACCTGAGCCATACTTCTTGCAAAAAAGGACGCTCTTTGAAAATTATCAACATACTTCAGATGTGATTTTATTTTGCCAAAATAGTCTTTTTGGAAGTTATGAAGACTATCAATCTGGCTTATAACAATACTGGATTGTCTCGCCTTACTGAGTTCAGAAGCTTTGGAAGACAGTTCTGAATATTTTGAACGCACATCCTGGTAATCAAGATCTTTTGAAGAAAGTTCTTCCTGATGAGGTCCTGAATAGTTTTGAAGATCATTAAAAGCAGTTGAAAGGAGGCCAACTGCATTGCTGAAATTTTTCTGAATCATATGCGCGTAAGCCTGTATAAGCGATCCTTCAGCTTTGAGAACTGGATTATCTGCAGTAGAAACAAGTTCCTGGCCTGCTGAAATACAATCGCTCCACTGTCTTGCTTTGAGGGCTGTCCATCCCAGTCCCAGAAGAGCATCGGGATAATAATAACTGGTTTTGGGTACAGCACGTAATGCTGTAACAGCTTTCGCGAGGGGGCCTTCCTGTTTTGTAAGATCTTCATAGAAAATGAAACCAAGAAATACAAATGAACGATTAATGATTTCTTCTTGTGATTTGGTTGAAGGTACAAATTGTATACAATTCTCTAAAGCTGATATGGCTCCCTCAATGTTATCATTAAGAGCATCACAGACAGCTGCTGAGTGTTGAGCAAAAACATAATCAGGATGTGTATCTGGTATTAGATCGAACAACTGTTTGGCTTTTGAATGATTACCTTTTTTCAATTCGGATTCACCCATGACATAATACCCATGAAATTTGATTGAATCTGGTACACCAAGCTTATTGAGTTCATTAAACTGTTGTTCAACCATAAGAAAATTATCTTCGCGATAATAAACTTTCATGAGACCAAGGTCTGCAAATGGAACAGCAGCACTTCTTGAAAATTTCTGTTTTGTCTGTTCATATGCTTCAATGGCTGTTGAACGCATATCAAGCTCTTCCTGACAACTGCCTATAAAATAGCTTACCCAGTCATTTTTGAAGAAATCAGGGAATTCAACATAAAGCTGACTAAAAAGAAACCAGGCATCCCAGTAATTGCCCTGGGTGTAAAGTTCCAGTGCCTTGATATACAGATCATTTGGAGCAACATTGGCCATTTTGGCCATCTTTCGTGCATATACCTCTTCACGATGTTTCCCGAATTCACCATTTAAGTAAATCGTATGACTTCCGGCTTCACCATTGACCATAGATATATACTGATATAAAAATGAAAGATCCCTTCCGTTATTTATGCTGGGCATATCTATACCACCTGCAAAACCCCAGAATTCTGCTCCCTCCTGGGAAAAACCTAAAAGCCCGTAAGCTTTTATGAATCGAATAATCCATCCACCCAGTTTTACATTAAGATCCCATTCTGTACGAACTGATGAATCCGGATGGAATTGATTCGCAGCAACTGCAATGTCTTTTATTGTTAAATCTATACCTGATTCAATATACTTTTCCCAATATGTAGAATTTAGAGATGCTCTCAATGAGATTGGGTATTTATCTTCTGAATCAAATATCTGGACATATATGTTCTGCAGATCTATGCCAAAAATATGACTTCCAATAACAGGACTATTAAACAGGTGATAAGAAATACCTGCATCTAAACCAAATCCCGTGCTGAGGGATGACTTTTCCGGGTCTGGTAGAGTGGACAGAAACAGGTTAACATTAGCACCAATTGTTAAACCTTTCCATAAATTATTTGCGTAAGACAATAGAACTACATTACTGTTATTCTTTACCTCTTTTCCCGGTATGGGTATAAGACTTTTATCTGTAGCTTCATAAGAATCAACTCCCTGGTTAAGCCAGGTAATTGCGGCTGTTTGATAAAGGCCGATGGGGTAAACAACACCAAGTTCGCTCATCCTGAAAGCATTAAGAGTTGAAGAAAATGCAAATTTTGCAGAAAGATAATTTTCTTCGTTAATGAATGCAGGATTTGAGAGTGGAGAGCGTGATGCAAAAAGGTATCTCCATCTTTGTGTAATTAATTGTTCGCCGGGAAGACCATCAGCAAACAAAGTTGTAATTTGTCCTGAAAGAAAAAATATACTTAAGATCAGGACTCGTTTAATATATTTACGACTGACAGGTTTTATCATGATACATTCCTCTGATTTAATATGTTAATCTTGCGCCAAGTTCTTCGTTGTCGGTTCCTTTTGCTTTGCAACAATGTGCCGGATCGGATTTGAAATTCATGATAGTGCGAGGTGAGATAAATGCAGGATCAAAAGAAAAATTACCGCTTGGAATTGGTTTGGGGCTAAACAAATTTCGATAAAAGTTGTTATTTGATACCTGAATCCTTTCTGCATCAGAAAGAATTTTTAATCCGAATCTTTCGTTAAATGCTACGACATTGTTTTCAATAATAAATTCTGAAGAACCTCCGACTGCAACTCCATGATTTCCATTATAAGCAATAGAATTATGGTTAATTGTTGCATTCGTTGATCTGACATCCCATCCCTGAATTCCTGAACCACGGTTGAAAGCTATTATATTATCCTCAATTTTTGGCAAATGACGGACAACGATAATACCAGTTTGCCAGTTTTTAATTATTCTGCAGGATGCTATTGAGTTACCAGAGCTGTTTGAGAAGATCCCGATTGTACCATTACGGATTTCAAAGCCGGAAATAGTGGAATTTTTTCCCATTGTAACTATTGTTCCTCTTCCACCTCCATCTATCACTGCCTTGAAAAGAGATCTGGCGATAAGAGTTACTCCAGGAGCAATAAGAACCTTTTCCCGGTAAACACCGTTATCTACCCAAACGGTATCTCCGACACGGGTTTTCATCATTGCTTCAGAAATACTGTTTATGCCCATTGAAGGCACTTGTACTGATGCTGCAAACCCTGAAAGAGGTATTAACAATGAAAAAGATAGTGCCAAATAAAGTTTAATGTTTTCTCGGATTCTTAACTTTCCCATAAAAATGCTCCCGGTTATGGTTAACTATCGATAAATTCCCAAAAAAAATGCCTTTTTAATATATAACTCTTGCCCCAAGATCCTGATTATCCGAACCTCTGCCAATACAACGAGAATCTTTGCTTAATATAAAATTAAGATTTTTTGAATCAGAAAACTCCGGATTAAATGAATAATTATCTGAAGGTAAAACACCGGTAAACCTGGTGTTCTGGTAGAAATTATTGTTAAGAAGACTAATTCTGACGTTCTCTTCAGATGGTTTGATACCGAACTGATTATTATATGCTATGATATTGTTTTCAACAATAATACTTGAATTACCCCCGATAGATACACCATGGTTGTTGTTGAATGCAACTGTATTATGGTTAATAGATGCTGAAGTAGATCTAACGTCCCAACCTTGAATACCGGATCCATTATTGTACACAATAACATTATCTTCGATTATTGGTAAGTTACCTACACACATTATGCCGGTTTGTTGATTGAAAACTATTCTACATTGTGAAATCTTAACACCTGCTGCTGTAGAAAAAACACCGATTGTTCCATTTTTGATTTCAAATCCTTTTATTGATGAGCCGTTGCCCATTGTAACTATTGTTCCTCTACCGGTACCATTGATTATTGCTTTAAAAGTAGCTTTTGAAATAAGGGAAACTCCAGGTGTTACAAATATGTGATCTTTATAAACACCATCTTCAACCCAAACCGTATCCCCCTTTTTAACTGATGCCATTGCAGCAGATATTGAAGGGAAATCAGCTGGTACTGTTACATTAGCCGAATAGGCTACAGCGATTACTGATAGCAAACACACCATAACAAAGTGAATTTTTTCTGTTTTGTGGTTCATAATAAGTTCTCCGGAGAGGTAATTGTAATTTATTCGATTAAACTACGGCCAACTACACGTATATCCAACTGTGCATCATTAAATTAATACAGATTTCTTTAATACGCAACAGAATTGAATGTTCTATTTAAGACATTTGCCGTTTTTATACAAATAATCTCGAATTTAATGTTATGGTTAGAAAAACTTCTTTTTGTTTTTGCATTTATTTTTGTACATTCCTGCTAATATGTGATTTGATCAGTGATCTGATATGACCATACAAAATATATTTGGCCCAAGCATATTTGAGTTTTGAAAATAAAGAATCTAAAAATAATCTATTTCTTAGTAAGGTATAAGAGGGATCAAAATAGCAATTAAGGTGACATCCCTGGCAGAAATTAAAAGTTCCCTGTTTTTTAATAAAATTCTCTCGAATGCTGTCTTTAAGCATGAAATTGAGATTGTTATTAAGTGAAACAAGGTTTTTTCTATGATGATAACATGGCAGCGCAAGCTTGTTATCTGGCATAATTACAATTGTCGAAGATACTGCTCTGCAACAGGGGTTATTTATTTTATTTCCTCCCAAAAATCGCAGCCTAAGATGGGCACGGTTCAAATATACACCTCTTTTGCGCCCATAACGCAGGGCTTTGTTATGAGTTTTTTTAGAAACCTTGTCATCTCCAGATAATTCAAAAACCGGATCAAGAATAACTATTAATCGTTTCCTGCGTGCAATCTGATATATTCCTTCAAATGCATCAATATTTTCATCGGTATATGTAAAAAGTAGATCCGGTATAAGGTTGAATTGAAGTGCTATCTCTATGCTTTGCATTACTGCTGCAAATGATGGCACTCCTCTAATTTTATTATGAAGGTAGGGAGTATCTGCATCTATACTGAAATGAAGCAGATCCACAAGTCCACTGAGTTTCGGTGCAATTTGTGGGAAAAGAATACAATTTGTGGTTAATGATGTAATATATCCAAGTTTTCGTGCTTCTGAGAGAAATATGGGAAGGCCTGAATGCAGTAAGGGTTCTCCGCCGGTGAAATCAACAAATTTGCATCCGGCTTCTCTCGCATGCTTAAGATTTTGTATCACTTCATCGTTTTTTGCATCAATTTTCGGGTATTCGTTCCATATATTGCAGAACACACAACGAGAATTACATCTATTGGTTATGTAATAATGTAAAAGAAGAGGTTTCATTATCAAATACGTCTACCTTTCCAGATTGTGAAAGGCTGAAAAATGAAAGAACATATCAAAATTACAAATTCGAATAATAGAAAAAAATAAAATAGCGGAAATAACATAGCCGAATGGGTAGAAGCGGTTTTTTTAAATGAGACCGCAACAAATATCCATGTAAGAAACAGGTTCGAGATAGTTAATGTCAGTGGAAGCGGGGGGAGTATGCCGGCCAGTAATACCAGCGTGGAGAGGTTCTGTATTAAAAAAAACAAACCAATTGCAGTTAAACCTGAACGTATCTGAAAACCTCCGGAAAACCATCTTCTTACCTGATGTAAGAAGTTACCAAATGTTGAAACAGGATAAGTCCAGGCTTTAGGGATGAATGGTTCTGCACAGAGTATTTTTTTCTTTTGTTTCCGGAATTCAGCATACAATAATTGATCTTCAGTTATGCTATAACCTGTTTTGTCATACCCACCTACATCAAGATAGGCATTGCGATTTATCAGCAGATTATTCCCCATGCATGAGCTGGGGATCCCGATTTTATGAAATGAATAGGCAACAGCAAAAAGAAATTCAAGCTGGAATGCTTGTACAGAGCTCAAAATGTTGTTTTGAAAGGTGATAGAAGTATGTCCGAATACCAGGTCTGTCCCTGGTTTTGCATAGCGCATTAAAGAGAGAAGCCAGTCTGATTCAAACTGCATGTCTGCGTCTGTCAATATTATCCAATCATATCGTGCTCCTCTTATACCTTTATCAAGAGCCTGTTGTTTGCTGGTCAGATTACGCGATTTGTTGAAATTCGATTCAATAAGATTAATATCCAATCTGCTTGACCTGGAATGTGAATGAATTATTTCTATAGATTTGTCGGTAGAATTGTCATTAATAAATATAATATGAATTGGAGCAGAATAGTTTTGTTTTTCCAGTGATGAAATCAGGGGACTGAGATTTTTTTCTTCATTTCTGAATGGGATAATAATTGATACCCCCTCTGCTGGTGTTTTTTGCACAGTTTTATTGTGTCTGGGTATGAGTACAATAGTTGTAATGAGAATGATCAGAAGTCCGGTATAACATGATAATAGAAGTGAAAGTATCACTATGAGATCTCTTTTTGGTTTTTATGTAAAATTCAATCACTACAGTCCAAAATAAAATTATTTTTTGATTAAATGAACTGTTTAATGTTGCAATGAAGTAAAAACAGGAGTTTTTTAAATCTCAAAAACTGTTTAATTGATTTAATCTTGATATTTTTTTTATAATAGGGTATTTTGAATATAGCTTCTGGAGGGGGCATGAGATTTAGACCATTAAAAATTGTAAGTAGTTTTCTTTTATTTTGGTTACCTGCCTTTCAATTTTCAGTACTGGCACAAGAGTGGAGTGGTGCTGAAGAAATGGATAATCCGTTTGGGGGAGATCCATTTGGTGGTATGATTTATGATGATGATGAAGTTGTTTGGGAAATGGATGATAGTATATCTACTGAGATTAACTCTGAACCCACTCAAACAGGTTCTGAAACATCTAATAGTGGTTCATTATATGGAAGTGATCCTGCTTTAACCACTGGATCCAGTTATTCCGATAGTTATTCTGAAAGTAATGTGCAAAACGCTATAATCGAAGGTGTTCAAATTGTTTCTGAAAAAGGAAAAAATGAAGAGGAAAAGATTATTTCATGCTATTTTATTTTCAGGGATGAACCGACCAGTTATTTTTACGAATCAAAACATCGCGATAAAAAAATAGTATTTGAATTTAATGATACCCGTATGGGTTCTTCACCAATACCTTCCATTTCAGAAGATCCAATTAATGGTTTTACCATATCTCAGAGTAAGATAGATGTAAATGCAGATGTCAGGGGGTTGATGCCTGAGTGGCATGATGTGACCAAAGTCATTTTTGATATGGAACATATGCCTGTAATCCATGTTAATGACAGTGAATACAGTATTGTTTCATTTTCTTTTAAATGGACTACAAATCCGCAGAAATTGGAACAATATGTCATAAAAAATAATGCGCCCAAAATTATTCTATGGTCTTCTATTGGAGTAGGTGCTTTGGGTTTGGGTGCTCTGGCTTTATTGCTTAGGCCGGATCCGGGCGAAGAACCTCTGAAACCGCTTCCTTACGAGGATTTACCAAAACACACTACTGGAAATGATTAAAAACATCTGCTGGTTTAAAAACCATTTCCATTTATGTCTCAAAAATTCTGATTAATTAGTAATTTGTTTCACCTTTTTACTATTTTCAGTTTTGAAGTGAGAATATCAGATGGCTTGTTTGTCTTGTATTTAAATGATCTACACAGACTGTAATAAAGAGATCTATTATGGCTGACCTGCAAAATCTGGAAACAATCTTAGCAAGAGTACCTCTTTTTGCCAATCTTGCTGTTGATGAGTTGAAAGCTATTTCTTCGATAATGGTAACCAGAAAGTACAAACAGGAGCAGATCATTGTTCGTGAAGATGATGAGGCGCACACATTCTTTATAATCGTATCAGGTACTGTTCATGTCGCAGCACTTACTTCTGAAGGGAAACAGTCTATTCTTGCAACTCTGCACAAAGGCGAATTTTTTGGTGAAATGGCAGTTTTGGATGGAGAACGCCGAAGTGCATCAGTCATTGCTGCAGACGAATGTACTTTAATTATGCTTTATAGAAAATCATTTATGGAAATATTGAGTCAGTATCCAAGGATTGCGATTCAGATGTTAGTTGAAATGTCTAAACGTCTGCGGCGGTCAAATCGGCATATCAATTCGCTTTCACTGATGAGTGTGTATGGCAGAGTCGCTGAAGTGATTCTTCAGCTGGCCAGAGATGGTGGCCGAAAGGTTGGTAATATGGTTATAATTGAAAATAGACCTACTCAACAGAGTCTTGCAGAAATGGCAGGTACGAGCAGGGAAACTGTTTCAAGAGTTTTATCACAGTTGCAAAAAAAACGTTATATAGCTTTTGATAGAAAGAAGATGGTGATACTGGATGAAGAAAAGTTATACTATTAGTATTCCGGTTAAAACATTTTGGAAAGTTGTCATTCCCGGGTTAATAATTATATGTGCAATTGGAGCTGTTGGCGGATTTTTTGTTATTGATCGTTTCATTATGCCAAATGTTGTCGGGGTTAATCGTGATATAGTTGAAGTTCCGTCAGTAAAGGGTTTGCAATATGAATCTGCAAGAGAGAAATTTTTTAAAGTCGGGCTTCTCACAGAAATTCGAAGCAGGGAATATGATGACACTGTTCCACAGAATGGTGTAATTAACCAGTTTCCTGAAACAGGGGCAAAGGTAAAAAAAGGGCGCAAAATAGCTGTAACTATCAGTAAAGGGAAAGAAATTACGGTTGTTCCTGAAGTACGTAAATTGACAGAACATCAGGCAAGAATTGAATTGAGAAAAAAAGGACTAACCATTGGGAAAATTACTAAAGTGTATGCAGACAAGACACCGGAGGATCATGTCGTAAATATAGTTCCTCAAAGCGGAACCACAATCTCACGTCAGATTGAAGTTGAGCTGTTCGTGTCAAAAGGGCCTAAACCCACTCATGCAGAAGTTCCAAATCTGGTAGGTGAAAGTATTGGGACTGCAAAGAAAATGATTAGCGAAAGTGGATTAAGGCTGGGTAAGGTCAATTACCAGAATAATTCTGCTCTTTTACCGGGAACTGTTATTTCTCAATCAGTTGCTCCTGGCTCCAGAGTAAAACTTGAATCTTCTGTTAATCTGGTAGTTTCTGTTATCAGAAATTGAAAAAGGGTAAAATTTTAAAACTATAAGTGTGTTTTCTTTTGATTGAATTTTATGAATTGGCGAAAAATAAAATGGGATTTTACAGGAAAAGCTTAATCAGGTTGTTTTTTACTTTTGCAATACTGTCTATTTCAAATTGCACTGTTAGTAAATTTCCTGTTGTAAGGCCTTCAGTTGATATTGCTCGTGAAGAAACCGCACGAATGAAAGCACAAATGTTTTTCATTGATGCACGTGATTATGAGCGCAGAGGATTGGACCAGTCAGCAGAAAAATATTATGAGCTTGCTTATAGTCTGGATCCATTATCTAAAATTCTGAGGCAACAGGTTGTAAGAAAATATGTTGAATTCGGTAAATATTCACAGGCATTGTTAGTTGTTAAAGAAAATCGGAAAAATGAAGAACTGGATGAAGAGGAAAAAAGGCTTGTTTCCACCATTTACCTGAAAATGGGAGAATTCAGGAAAGCTGCTGAAGTGCTTGAAAGTATTGAAGATAAATCAGATGAGGAGATTTATTCTCTTGGACTCATTTATGAATCAACAAAGGATTTTAAGCGGGCTCTTCAGTGCTACGGAGATTTTTATAAACGAAAACCTGATGCTGTTCAGATAGGGTTTAAAATAGGCAAGATACTGTTAAATGAAAAACGATACGAAGAAGCTGAAAGCTTGTATTATGAGATGAAAGAACAGGACCGCAAAAATCCAGATATTTTTTCTTCAATAGGAATGGCTCTTATTCTTAAGGGAGATACAGTTTCAGGAATGGAACATTTTGACTCTGCTCTTGTACTGGATTCGGTTCATGAAGAGTCGTTAAGAAGTATGGCACAAGTTTTTATCGGAAAGAGTGAGTTTCCTCAAGCAATCGATTGTTACGAAAAATTGTATACAGAAAGCCTGTATGGGGAAGTTTATGGCAGAACGCTGGCTATGTTGTATTACTACGATAAACAGTTTGATAAAGCCAGTGTATTACTGAAAGAACTCCTGATAAAATCAATGGACGATTTCGAGCTCCATTTTTATATGGGACTGGTCTATTCTGCAACTGATCAAACTGATAAAGCACGTATTGAGCTTGAAAAAACGCTGGCTTTACAGAATGGTTACGAAGATGCCTGGAAAGAATTGTGTTACATGTTTGTGAGGAAAAAAGAATATGAACAGGCAATGGAGATTGCAGATCGGTTTTTGAAACGTTTTCCGGAAGCAGCATCTGCCTGGCGGTTAAAAGGTTTCGTTTTAAATCTGAAAAAAGAGTACAAAGATGCTGTAGAAATGCTGGAACAGGCCCTTAAGATTGATAAGAAAAATCCGCAAATCTGGTATGAATATGGCAGTTCGTTAGAACGTAGTAAAGAATTTGATAAAGCTGTGAATGCATTCAGAAAAGTGTTAAGCTTTAAACCAAAGGATCCTGCTGCTTCGAATTATCTTGGATATATGTGGGCTGAAAGAGGAATTATGCTTGACAGTGCAAAAAACCTGCTTCAGGATGCTTTGGAACAGGAACCGGATAATGGAGCATTCCTGGATTCGTATGCATGGATATTTTTTCAAATGGATGAAATTGACAGCGCACATTATTATATGAATCGGGCACTCGAATTTATTCAGGATGACCCGGTTATTTTTAGTCATCTTGGAGATATCCTTGTTAAACAAAATGATTTTGAAGCTGCACTGGAAGCGTTTCAAAAAAGTCTTTTATTGAATTCTGACGAAGAGGATATAATAAAAAAGAAAATTGAGGAAATAAACCTGAAATTACAGAACCCGGAATCAGAAAAATGATCCGTTTTTTATTCTGTATTCTGTTTTCTGTTATGATAATTTTATCATGTACTCAGCCTCCGAATT
>DATGNN010000309.1:0-3960 GCA_035306725.1 Chitinispirillaceae bacterium
CAGAACATTATGGGCTGTGCCCGAAAGTATCATACCTTTAGCCATTGAAATACCATAAAGCCATCCGGAACATGCCGCGTTAATATCAAATGCAGGTGTACCTCTGATACCAAGTTTTTTCTGAAGGATACAAGCAGTTGACGGCATTACTACATCCGGAGTTGAAGTGGATACTATTATTGCATCAATGTCATTGGGCGACAAACCCGAATTTTCAATAGCTTCAATTGATGCAGCATAAGCCATATCAGAAGGTTTCTCATTTTCCTGTGCCCACCGGCGTTCTTTAATACCGGTAACTCCGAAAATGTATTCCTCAGTAATATCAGGGTGCTCTTTTAGCAATTCCCTGTTATGAATAACCTGTTTTGGCAGATAAGATCCGATACCAAGAATACTTATAATTCCAGATGATTTAATTTTTTCTTCAACAACTTCTTTAAGTTTCATTTGTGGAAAGTCCGTTTTTTTCGAACCAGCTGAAGGTATTTCGTTTTTCAGAGACTCATCAAAAGTTTCTATTTCTATAACAGGAGACTCGATAGGAGCCGAATCGCCCTCATTAAATAAAAGATTAATTACGGTCCCTTCACAAGGAGCTTCGAAGTCAAAAGTGGATTTGGCACTTTCTATTTCTGCAAGATTCTGTCCCTTGGAGAAACTGTTCCCTGGTTTGACATGCCATTTAATTATGGTTGCTTCGGTTTCAGCAGCAGCTTGTGAAGGCAGATACAGTACCGTTTTAAATAATTCTTTATTCACATTTCTCTCCGATCATCAATTCAATTTTCTGGCATATCCTGTCTTGACTTGGTATATAAAAACATTCCAGTTCTTTTGCAAATGGAATCGGTGTATCCGGTGCTGCAACTATTTGTGGGGCGCATTTCAATTCGTGAAAACACTCTCTGCAGATTAGCGAGATAAATCGGTCGCCAAGACCTGCTGTTTCTCCACTTTCCTGCACTATTAACAGTTTTCCGGTTTTTTTGACATCTTTGATGATGGGATCAATTTTCAGAGGACTTAAAATAAATGGATTCCACACCTGAACGGAATAATTATGTTTATCGATTGCAGATAAAACGGTTTCAACCATTGCTCCTGTTGCAATAATTGTAAGATCATTACCGTCAATGTACTTTCTGGGACGAAATATTGAGTCGATGTCTCCATTGAAATCAATGTTTCCCTGTTTTCCCCAGTATAGAAGTTTATGTTCAAACACAATGCAGGGATTGGGATCATAAAAGCCAGCTACCAGAGCTTCAAAAGTTTCTTGTGGTGTAACTGGATAAAGAAGCTTCAAACCTGGAAAACGTGACCATAAACCTTCAAATTCACCCGAATGAAAAGCTCCCAATGTAATGCCCCCGCCGCATGGTAATCTGAATAACAGTGGAGCTGCAGTATCTGATCTGAAAAACCAGGTTCCGGCATTCAGACCAAGTTGTGTAACAGCTTCTGTGGCGAAATCTGCAAACTGAAACTCCATGATTGGAAATGCTCCGGTTTGAGATGCGCCAAGGCAGAAACCTGTTGTAGCAGATTCACATATTGGGGTATCAATAACCCGCCGGGGACCATATTTTTCAACTAACCCTTTGCAGGTTTTAAAAGCAGAACCATATACACCTATATCCTGACCACATAAAAATGCTTTTTCGTTGTATTTGAGAAGATAATCAAGTGCAGAATTTACTGCATTAAGATTACGGACTTTAGATGCTTTAAATGGAGCTTTTTTGTCGTTTTTTATATCAGAAAATACACTCCATGTCTGTTTCTGAGGATCGGGAGGGGAAATTTTGACAGATTCCTGAGTAATTTTTTCAACCCGGTTACGAATATCCTCTTCAAAAGAGAGTATTGAATCCGCTGAAAAACCACAGTCTATCAGACTGTTTCTGGCTTTTAAAACCGGATCATTCTTCAACCAGATTTCAAGCTTGTTACGATCAACATATTCTGCATTATCGTAAACTGCATGCCCTTCCAGACGCAGTGTTTTACATTCTAAAATTCTGGGAAGGCTGTCATCCGACATTTTTTGAATCGAATCATAAACAGAGCTGTATACCTCCCATACATCTGTACCATCTATTGTGATACCTTCTATTCCGTAGCCTTTTGCACGATCTGAGAGTGTTTTACAGTTGTATTGCAGATGAGTGGGAGTGGAAAATGCATAATGATTGTTTTCAATAAGAAACAGTACAGGTACTTTTTGAACTGAAGCGAAATTTATGGATTCATGAAAATCCCCGGTACTGCTTCCACCATCTCCGATAGTTGCTAAACCGAATACATCTTCTTCATTGCGACGAGCTGACCATACTCCACCAATTACAGGCGCAAGCATATTTCCAAGATGACTTATCATCGGGAAACGGCGCCTTGCAGTATCACCATGATGAACATTTCCTTCTCTGCCGTGGGTTGGACTTTTTTCATTGGCAATGTACTGATTCATTAAAGAGAGAGGTGATGATGCAACAAGATGTGCACCAAAATCCCTGTGGAGCAATGAAATTATATCGTGGCCATGCCTGAATGGCAGACTCATCCCAACCGTGGTCGCTTCATTACCAATACTGATTATTACTGTACCTTTTACATAGCCTTTCCGAAAAAGCTCTTTAAATTTCTCTTCCATCAGACGTGAAAGGTACATATAATAATAAGCTAATGGATAAAACTGTTCTTTTCCCATTTTTTGAGGAAAACGGGGTGTATTTGAAATCAGTTCTTCTATGTTGGGCAAAATTGTCGAAGTTTTTATAATAAATACCTCCTCTGTGTATTACTACACAGGTATGTAGAATCCGATCAGATGTTTAAAATAAGTGTTTTATGGAAAAAAGGCCAACAGATTAATACAAATATTGGCAAAACTGTGAATTTAAATAATGTTTTGTAAATAATTGGTACACACTGAATATATGTTTAAACAGGTACAGGATGGAGAAACATGATGTATGAGGGTAAGATTGATGCATTAAGGGCACCACAGAGATTGAAAAGGCTTGAAGTTGAGCGGGTTGTTGAACTGAGTCTGGAAAAGTTATTTGTAACAAAAGTGTTGGATACAGGTACAGGAACTGGAATTTTTGCTGAATCTTTTTCACTGCGTAATATTAATGTTACAGGTGTTGATATTAATCCAGATATGTTAAATGTCGCCTCGCAGATTGTACCAGGAGCCGATTTCAGAAAAGCTTCGGCCGAAAAGTTACCTTTCAACGATAAATCTTTTGACATTGTCTTTCTGGGACTTGTTCTTCATGAAAGTGATCATCCATTAGATGTTTTAAAAGAAGCATACCGTGTTGCTGTCTCCAGAGTTGTGATACTGGAATGGATATATCGGGAAGAAGAATATGGACCACCGCTAGATCAACGTTTCAAAGTTGAGAAAGTTACAAAACTGGCTCGTTCTGCAGGAATTAGAAAAGCTGGAAAAGTTTTAATGTCACATTATATGCTGTATCGGTTAGATTTCTGAAACACTGTTATATCTGAAAAAACTATTTTATCCTGAAATTGCAGCAAATTTAATAATCTGTACAGACTTCACAGGGCAAAGGCGACAAGTGTTTCCTCTACGTGACGATAATCCGACACTTCAAAAATCAGTAATTACATTTCTGATAGTCTGTATTAATATCGCAGTATGGGTGTTTGTACAAGGTTTGGGGACAGAAACGGCTCTTATTCGCTCTGTATATAGTTTTGGACTTATTCCAGGTGAGTTGCTTCAGACAATGAAACCTGGAACAAGGGTTCGAATAAGTTCGACTCTGTTATATATTATAGAAGAAAATCCAAACTGGTTTTCTCTTCTATCTCACATGTTTTTACATGGAGGATGGTTTCACATTATAGGAAACATGTGGTTCTTGATTGTTTTTGGAGATAATGTAGAGGATTCGATGGGACAGGTACGTTTTATAATATTTT
>DATGNN010000310.1:0-2814 GCA_035306725.1 Chitinispirillaceae bacterium
TACGAGCGGGCATCGTCTTTAGCTGCCTGAATCATTTCGGTGCTGAAAAGCATGAATCTGGGGCAGATAAATGTCTTTACAAGATTAGCTTTACTACCGTCTTCGGGAGGACTGCAGGAGTTTGCTACTATACAGTTACCACCGCATGCAGAACCGGGATCACCCTGTATGCATCCATCAACGTGAAACTGATTATAACAGGGATCGGGTGGATTGAGATAATATGACGGGATATGTTTTTTCAATGTTATGGTCAAGGGTCCTTCATTGTATGAACTTACAGGTACCGAAGCTGGCGAGTAGCCGTCTTTTGATGCTTTTACCGTATCTATTACAACAGTTTGTTTTCGAAGCATACCTGTGATCTCCGAGTCTTTTTTGTTTTGAAGGGTAATTTCAGACAGCTCTGGCCTGTTTGTTACAAGAAGCCTGAAACAGGTGGTTTTATTGCCGATCTGAAATTTGACAACGTAGATATTGGGATTGAGAGTTCGTTTTAAGGGGTTGAGACTGTAAAACCCGGATTTCACTTTTTTATTTATAACATTATATATAAAACTGCCGTTAAGGGTGTATATGTCCGCCTTTATCTGTTGATTCGGGCTGTTTACAGCAAAATAAATGATGTTTGATTTAAGCACAGGTACAGGCCTCAGGTGTTTTTTGATAAATGGCTCAATGCTGCTTGGAACTGTGATACTCCAGGTGCCTTCATTATCTGTTGTAGTGGACAGGGTAATATTTGCTAGTTCAACGAGTGCGTTTTCGATACCGTTGTTATCTTCATCAACTACTTTTCCGCTTAATGTCTGAGAATAAGATGCGGATATGCATGATAATACAAAAATGAGTACAAAAAAGGTTTTGGTTTTGATTATTTGTGTAATTTTCATCATTTTTCTGTCTGTTTTATGGTTTTGTTTTTTAAATAAAAGTTGTTTAAATAAAACTAAATTAGCAGCAGATCATTTGGATAATCTGATAATATAAATAATAGTACAATAAAAAGAAGGTATCAGCAGTTATTTTTTGGCAACTATCAGCTTGGTATCAAGTTTACTCTGAAATCAAAAAAATGTGAGTATAATGTTTAAGAAATGTACACGACTCGTTTAAATTAATAACATCTATTCATATGATAAGTTTCATGTTCGCCGGGCGCACACGACCCCCGCGATAGTTTATTGCAACTCTGATACTCCTGTTTGGGGGCGTGTGGAACCCTTTGAATAGCTCCGTTTACAGGGAAACCGGAAAAAAACTCAGATAGTAATCAATCATGGTTTTAATCATCCCCATCAGGTAAATCAGCGGTTCAGACATTTTTCTGTTGTGATATGGGATTTATTCTTTGATCTCTTCACCAAATCTCCTTTCTACAGTTATATTTAAAAATCAACTGTCAATACAACCAGAATGTCTAAATGACAGTAGCTCTTAATAATACGATTCTGATATTATTTACAAATTCAAAATATACTCAAATGATGACAAAAGACAAAACAATATAATGTCAATAAATTACCTGATTCCAATTTTGAATGTATTGTAAATCTGAAAAAAAATATTGAATAAATCAAATAAAAGTTGCAAGTATATATATATATATATATATATATTCCTAAAGAACACTGAAAAGTAACTGTAAAAAAATGTAATGTAAACTAATTAATTCTGTTGTAACAGTTACAGAGGCATTGGAATAAAATAGATAATAAGTAAACAGGTACAAGTCTGTTTGTACCTTGCCGAATGTGATTCGCTGAAGACGACATTACAGCAAATTAAATAATGCAGGCATGGGGAATAAACTCTTTGTGATTTGTGTTCAGTTAAAGTGCCGAAAAAAATATTAGAGATGTTCGCCAAAGAGAAATGTCAATATCATATTGAGGGGAAATGCAAAAGTAGTTCAGGTTAAATAGCAGAACAACCCGGGTTAATATAATAATAATTCTCTAAAGTGAAAATGCATATAAAACAGTTGGTTTGTATTTGCTTTAGGGGTGTATTGTGTATTAAACTAAATGGAGGTTCTAAATGAAAAAGCAGTTTCGTTCTATTGCAGTCGCAGGTATTATTGCCATATCATTTTCTGTTGCAAAATCCCAGATAAACCTGGATGCTAGTTCAATTAATTTCAGAAACTATGATAATTACAATAATACTACTTATCATTACGGGGATCTAGTATTGTCAGGTGGTGCAAGTGGAGATACATGGGGGTGGCTTCAGTGCAACCGTATTTTTAATGTTGGTAATATGGTAAATTATGGGAGTTTGGTATGTAGTGGAACTATTTCTGCAATGGCAGATCTGAATGTTTATGGCACCAAAAACTTTGTTCATCCTCACCCCACAGATTCCACTAAACTCATAAAGTATATTGCAATAGAGTCTGGTGAAGCGCTTACAGTTGCACGCGGGACGGCAAAAACCGAAAATGGTAAGGCTGAAATTGAACTTCCCGACCATTTTTCACTGGTTACAAGCGAAAAAGCACCTCTTACAGTGCTTCTGACTCCGGAAAGCGCACCGGTTCTTTTATATACCAAAAACAAAAGCAAAACCAATGTCACTGTAGCAATGAAAAAATCCGATCTGTTTGAATTCGGTGATGTACAGTTCGCGTTCCAGGTTACAGGGGTAAGAGACGGTTTTGAAGATGAGGAAATTATAGTGGATACAGATAAAATGCTTAAAAATGAGAGAGAAGAACCAAAAGAGTTAAATCCTGTTAAACAGAGGATAAAGGGTATCGCGGAAAAAGCCATGAAAATGAATAAAAAAGAAAAAAACAGGAAGTAATAAAGA
>DATGNN010000311.1:0-4322 GCA_035306725.1 Chitinispirillaceae bacterium
CCCCGGCATCTGTTTATCATAAGCTCACCTCCTTACCCGAATCGAATCATTATAATGAAAGTAAAAAAATTTCGAATACTTACGTTTAAAATTGATAAAAAACGAAATCTTCGCCACTTTTCCAATACCATCCTTCAGAAAAGTTAAAATGTACTCAAAATAATTAAAAAAGGTTAAAATACACTAAAAACAGGTGAATCCAAAACAATCAATTGTATTTATTACAACTCATTGATATATAGTGGTTTGTATCCACGGTACCGGTTGGAAAAATAATTTATGAGAATAACTTCAGTCCTTTTATTTGATTCAATGTTTATGATCATTCTATCGGCAAACAGTCTGCTCATATGAATACCCCGTCCAGAATCATCGAGCAAACCCTCACCCGCGATCTGACGGTCGATTTTATATAATACGGTTTCTTTTGTAAGGCGGCCCTTGTAATCGGTTATTGAAACTCCATATTTTTCTTTATCATAACCATATTCAATTTGAATATATTCATCCGGTTCAAGTGTAATATCAGAAAATTCCTGATACTTCTCGGTTCCATCCTCAAGCGCTGGTGCGTGATATATCGCATTGGTTATAATTTCATCAAGAATAAGTTTCATATCACCAGATGTACCGAATTTCGTTTCAAAATTTTCTACAATAGATTCACGAAGTTCCCTGCCGTCTTTGGAAGAACGAATCAAGGATTTCTCCAATACCATTTGATTTTCAGATAAATAGCGGGATAGTCCAAAGATATCACGTGTAAGAAGACTTTTTATGATGGAGTCAAGCTCCAGAAAATTAAAAGGAACAGTTTTGGGAATGATATTGGTGATAGAGTAATCTTTAGCTATCCTTATATAATCATCAATATTGTATGCAGTAATCAATGCTGTCTTGATACCCTTATATCTGGAACGGATTTTAAACAAAAGCTCAGGACCGTTGATTCCCGGCATATTAATGTCAGATATAACAAGATCGAATTTTTTCCTTTCAAGTAGCTCCAAAGCAGCTTTTCCGTTTTCGGCTGTATCAACCTCATATTTGTTTTCCAGATAATCCAGAAGCATCATTCTGATTGCTTTTTCGTCATCTACAACAAGTATCCTGAAAAGTTGTTTTGCAGACATATTTTCCATCTTATCCTGTCCTGTTTGATAATACATTGTATTTTCGTTCTATTGGCAACATTATTGAAAACCTGGTTAACCCGTCAATTCTTTCGAAAAAAACTTTTCCTCCATGTTCTTCAACAATTTTATGTGAAATACTTAAACCCAGTCCGGTCCCCTGTCCTGTCGGTCTTGTACTGAAAAAAGGATCAAAAATTCTGGAACTGTTTTTTTCAGGAATGCCGATTCCATTGTCGGATACAGTAATCAGTAGCGTTTTATCTTTTTGCCTGAAGGATGATATCTGAAGCAGACCTTTGTACTCTTTCCCGATACTTTTACATCTGCTTTTTTCCTCCTGTATTGCCTGAAGAGCATTCGTGGCAAGATTAACAATTACCTGCTGGATTTTTGATGGGTCACAATCAATTGGCTGCAGTGAATTTTCAAGGTTGTATTGATAATCAGTTTCCGGAATGCCTTCTAGATGAATGGCGTTTATGGTTTTTACCAGAAGAGTATTTATGTTAACTTTAATATTGGCCTGATCATGCTTTCTGGAAAGGTGAAGTAAATCGTCCATTATTGTTGTAGCACGTGATGCCAGATCGGCAATCATTGATATTCTACTGACAGCCTTCTCATTAAAACCATATTTTTCGGGCATTTGAAGCAGATTGACTGCGATACCGGAAATCCCGGACAACGGGTTATTCATTTCATGTGCAACTCCGGAAGTCATTATTCCAATACTTGCGAGTTTCTCAGACCGGACCAATTGTTCAAAGAACCTCTTCTCCTCAGTAACGTCCCTTATGCGTTCTATAACCCTGATTATTTCTCCTGTTTCGTTGAAAACAGGAAATGTCTGAAGCTCATAATACCTGACTTCATCATTGCACCTGCAGCTTACTGTTTTTTGGGCAGCAACATTTGCAGTTTTAAAAGTTTCCTTTGCGGGACATTTATCACAAATCCGGTTTCGGTTTCTGAATACCTGATAACAGTGCTTGTTCAGAATGCTTCTTATGGGTATACCTACCGAAACAGCATAATTTTTGTTTACGCGTACTATTTTGTAATTCTTGTCTAAAATGCAAATCAGCTCAGAAATAGCATCAAAAACTGTTTCAAGTTCTCTTTTGCTGATAATAATCTGGTCGGAAAAAGTAACATCACGTTCAGTATAGGTACGAAACCGTTTCAGTCGTTTCACTTTCTTTTGGAGTCTTAAACAGCAAATCAGCAGAACTACAATTGCAGTTACAAAAACAAAACCGGCAGTAAATAACAGGTTCATTCCGCCGATACCTTTCTCTCGTTTGATAGAAAAGTTGATGCCAGTAAATTGTAAAACAGGAAACAAATTTCTTAAAAGACTTCGATAATACAGTATGACATTATTTCAGTCAAGTTGCAAGGACTAAGAATAATTATGAATGATGAATGATGAATGATGAATGATGAATCGGGGTCGGAACTCGGAATCGGAATCGATTTCTGAATTTTCAATTTTTCAATCGCTTATTATGGTATTGATTATCATACGCCAAACAAAAATGATTTATTTGTAATCACACTTTTTTTCCGTGATTCGATACCGACCCGGAATTCCGATATCAGAACAAAACCACAGCTTCCCTTGTCCCCTTCCAATCCTATCGGGGTCGGAACTCGGAGTCGGAACCGATTTCTGAATTTTCAATTTTTCAATCGCTTATTATGGTATTGACTATTATACGCCAAAAAGAATGATTTTTTGTAATCACACTCTTTTTCCATGATTCGATACCTATACCGATACCAGAACAACTCTGTTTCATTGATGCGACAACGATACCGAAAAGTGGATATGCAGATGCCCCTTTACAACCACTCGAACCTGCGAAAGTCGTCACCTTGCAGGTTAGGATATGTTATCGGGCAATTCCGGAGAAATAATCTGCCCTACCTGGAGGCAAATGTACGGGCCAGATCATTATCAATAACATAGATACAGACCTCCTTTGCACCCTGTTCGGTATAATGGAATTTGCGCTGGAGATTTCTGATCAGATATTTAACATCAATTCTGATTCTTTTGTCGTAAGTTTTAAAATCCGGAGTGTTATAATCTTTAATGGCTCTCCTGAAATTGCTGTTTTCAAGAAAAGGATCAAGAACCTTTTCCTTTATGTTCTGAACATATCTTTCATGAAGTCTTCTGTAGATATCGGTTTCTGTAATGGGTTTACCTTCGAGAAGAATTTCCTGTGTCAAAGTTTTTGAAGTATATTCCCATTGAACGACTTCACGAAACTCTATACGGCCGGCTTTGCTTGAAGCGGAACTGAGAAGCCTGCTCTCGATTCCATCAAAAAATTCTTCTGTTATTTTAAGCTTCTCATTTGTGTAAGTACATACTTCTGTTACCGGAGGCTCAAAATTTACAGCAAAAAGGTAGTTCATGATATCCCTTGCAATTTGCCGTTCGTTGTAGTAATAAAGGGATTCCTTGACTTCCTGAAGTACCGTATAGTTATACATTCTCATTAATGAATCCAAAAAACCGCCCGGAATAGACTGCATCAAATCCCTTTTTTTACGTGTGAAAAAATCGCAGAGTACCGACATGTTAATCAATTTTTCATGTATTCCATAGATTGAAAAAAATTCGCTGAATATTTTCAGGGAATCACGACCCGATATTCCGCTGACTCCTTCACGATCCGATTCTGCAATAATTCGCCTGCGTCGTTTGGATGTAAGTTTTTTCCGGTCATCATCACTCAGCCATTGCGGAATAACACCAGTATAGATTTCCATTTTAAGCAGCTGAAGATTGCTGTCGCAGTAAAGGTTATACTTTTCAGGATCTCCTATCCATTCAAGCAATGCTTCAGAACGTGTCATCAGACGGGTAGATACTATGACACGTGCGAAATTCAGCAATACACGAGGTAAAAACCGGTCCTCAATCTGTTTGCCGAAAGTGTTTTTGTATATTTTAACCTCTGTATTTATATCCATTACATATGGTATATTGATATACTCTATGCGGTCTGAAAAAGATTTGAACTCCTTGATATTTTTCTGATCCTCAGGATTCATTATTGCCAAAAGCAAAGAATTGACATTCTCTTCAATGTCTTCAACCTTGTGTACACCTTCACTTATTATATTATGAAGTTCTATGAAACGTTCCGTGTTATGAGATTTTATATCCAT
>DATGNN010000312.1:0-3463 GCA_035306725.1 Chitinispirillaceae bacterium
TCTTTTCTGGGTTGCAGGTCCTGCTGAAGGAACACTAATTTCAGATGAGCAATGGGGAACACTGTTTAAAACATATGTAAATAAGAAATAATTTTTCCAGTAACTCTACGGCCGTTCCTGAAATCAGTTTAATAAAGGCAATCTTATGCGTGAGTGGAAAATTTTTCCAATTTATTTCTCAAAACAGGCGTTTCTTTTTCGGACAGGTGGAACATATTATATTTTTTAGGTTTTTAAAGGATATAATATGTTCGAAATAACTACCGAAGTACAATTCTCCGCTGCTCACCGTTTAAAAAACTACCATGGTCCATGCGAAAACCTCCATGGACATAACTGGCTTGTAAGGGCAACAGTAAAATGCACAACTTTAGACCAGAGTGGTATTGGTATTGATTTTAAAATTCTCAAAAACAATTTAAAACAGATTGTTGAAGAGTTTGATCATAAGGATCTCAATGCAGTTCTGGGTGATCTTAACCCTTCTTCAGAAAATATCGCCCGTTTGATCTATTCGAGACTGAAAAGATCACTTGCAGACTGGGATGGCTCCGTGTCGCGTGTTGAAGTATACGAAACTCCGGGAAATTGTGCAGCTTACTATGAATAAGCTTGAGGTATGTGAAATTTTCAAATCAATTCAGGGCGAATCGACTCTTGCTGGCTCCCTGTGCTCTTTTGTCCGATTAAGCGGATGTAATCTTTCCTGCACCTATTGCGACACACAGTATGCCCAGACAGAATCAACTCCCATGGAAATCGATGTGATTGTAGAGAGAATTGAAACCCATTCCACAAAAATTGTTGAAATTACTGGCGGAGAGCCTCTTTTACAGAAACCGACGCCAATACTGTGTGATATATTTTTACAAAAGGGGTATACAGTACTAGTTGAAACCAATGGAAGTTGTGATATAGCTGTAATTTCCCCGAAGTGTAAAAGAATCGTTGATATCAAATGCCCTTCAAGCGGTATGTGCGGATCATTTCTTGAGAGTAATTATGATCAGATAACAAGTTTTGACGAACTGAAGTTTGTGATCAGTGATAAAAATGATTTTGACTGGGCAAGGGATCTGGTTTTTTCCCGAAAACTGGATCAACAAACAACAGTAATTTTTTCACCAAATCTTGACAAAATATCTCCTGCAGAAATGGCAGAATGGATCGTGAATTTATCAGTTCCGGTTCGTTTTGGGATACAGCTTCACAAGATAATCTGGGGAAAAAAGAGAGGTGTATAGTAAGATGAAAAAAGCGGTTATTCTTCTCAGTGGAGGTCTTGATTCTGCGACATGCTGTGCGTACGCAAAAAAAGAGTCTTTCAGACTATATGCAATGAGTTTTTCTTACGGGCAGCGCCACACCGTGGAGCTTGAAGCAGCAAAAAGGGTTGCATCCTTTTTTGATGTGGATCAACATAAAATTATCAATATAGATTTAAGGGCTTTTGGTGGAAGTTCACTTACTTCATCAGATTTAAATGTACCCAAAAACAGAACACCGGAAAATGAAAATTCGATTCCAAATACCTATGTGCCTGCACGAAACACCATTTTTCTTTCTTACGCTTTAGGATGGGCAGAAGTATTAAAGTGTCATGATATTTTTATCGGGGTAAACTCTGTAGATTACAGCGGCTATCCGGATTGTCGTCCTGAATTTATCGCTTCTTATGAAAAAATGGCAAATCTTGCAACCAAAGCGGCTGTTGAAGGTAACCGTATAAAGATACACACTCCGTTAATTTCCATGAGCAAAGCCGACATAATCAAGGCAGGAACAGATCTGGGTGTTGATTACAGTATCACCCACAGTTGTTATGACCCGTCACCAGACGGACTGGCGTGCGGTACCTGCGATAGCTGCATTATCCGTAAAAACGGTTTTTCATCAGCTCATATTGATGATCCCACAAAATACATTTCAAAGGAAAGAACATGACTTCAGGAACTCTTTCGAAAAGAATCGGAGAGTTATTGATCAAAAACAGCTTAACTGTCAGTGTAGCAGAATCCTGTACCGGAGGCCTGATTGGTGCGAGCCTGACAGATTGCGCCGGATCATCACAATATTTCAAGGGCGGAATTATTGCATACGATAACAGTGTCAAGGAACGCATCCTTAGAGTACCTCGAAATATACTGGAAAGCAAGGGAGCGGTAAGTGAAGAAACTGTTATTGCAATGTCAAAGGGTGCCTGTTTTCTTCTTGAAACAGAATGCGCGATTTCAGTATCCGGAATTGCAGGTCCGGGTGGAGGAACACCTCAGAAACCGGCAGGACTGGTTTATATCGGTATTGTCGTAAACGATTATGCTCAAAGTATCAGGAATATTTTTACCGGCAATAGAGCGGAAATCCGGCAGAAAACAGTTTATACAGCTCTGAGTAATTTTGTGGAAATTCTTGAGAGTAATATTTAAAAATTGTGCATTTGATAATCTAAACATAGTATCTAAACATGGTATCTATAAATGTATAACTACTTTCATTTTGACGAGCGCACACGACCCCGCGGCAGCGTATTGCAGTTCTGTAAATCCCTCTTGGGGGCGTGTGGAAACATATATGGATGGTAAAAATTATATGGGGCTAAAGACCACATTTTTTCCCGCAAACGGGACAGGCACTCGCAAACGGGACCCCCGGGCACCCTTATTGCAGCTTAAGGCTTGGTACAGGGTGGGGTTGCTGGTACCTATACAAATACAATAATCAAGTCCCGATTAACACATCGGGTCACGCACGAAGTCTGATTGCAGTATAAGATTACCTTTTAATAAACATCAATCATGGTTTTAATCAATTCCATCAGATACAATCAGCGGTTCAGACATTTTCCTGTTGCGATTGACCTCTTCCCCCAGTCTTCCTTCTCTGAGCTTTTATTCATTCTTTTTACATATAATTTATTCAAACATTATGCATCTGGAGTCTCCCTCTCACACCTGGAGAGGGAGATTTAGAGGGAGAGGTCAATAGACGGGGGCCAGCAGGATAGTAATGCATAAATGATAATTAATTAATTCATTCATACATTTCATACTTTATCCACTTCAGTGGATTAAAAAGCATAAGCATTCTGCGGCCGTTATGTTGAGCATCACCTGCACCTAAGAAAAGCGGCTTTTACTGTTCGAGTCCCGCTATATTCATTTACTTATTGAGCGAGGAGAAAAAATGTTTTATGATCGGGCGAGTTTAAAAGACGCTTTCTTTTTAAATCACTAAAAACTTTACTTATTGTTTTTTTTGCAGGTGGTATGCGAAACATGGCCGCTCCCAGGGCATGTTGTCATTGCCATTCTTTAACCGTAAGGAGTTTAGCCTTCGGCTTTGCTATATTGTATAATCTTGCGGTTTGGTTCCTTTTTTGCCCTGGAGCAAAAGGCAAAAGACATAATAGAAACAGTGTTCCTACACTGGAATACTCTACCTTTAAGGAACGGCAGTGACAAAG
>DATGNN010000313.1:0-17531 GCA_035306725.1 Chitinispirillaceae bacterium
TCCGGGCAATTTCTTCCATTACTGTTCCCCTTGAAGTTAAAACATCCGTTCCCATTGCAAATGCTTCAAGAACGGGCAATCCAAAACCTTCATACAATGAAGGATATACTAGTGCCTTACAATTTCCGATCTGGTTTTTTAATTCATCTTCTGAAATATACCCAAGGAACTTGACTTGATTTCTGACAGGACTTGAATGAATCTTTCTTAAAAGACTCTGGTTTTTCCAACCTTGTGGACCTGCGATGTGTAAAACAACCTTAAATCCCGACTGTTTTAATATCTCAAGTGCTTCGATTAGTTTTTCCAGGTTTTTCCTGGGTTCCATATTTCCAGTGAAAAGAATATACTCCTTTCTTTTTTTTTCATCTGTTTTTTGAGGTATTTCCCAGTCCGGACCACCACACGTAACTATATTTATTTGTTCCTTTTTTACCAGTTGGGGATAGAAGTGTTTTAATTCTCTGCCAACGAATTCTGATACAGGCAATAAATAATCTGATCTCTTTATTGAAAGAGGAAAAAGGTATCTTTGAATCAACAAATTAGTTTTCTGACATGTTTCCGGAAATCTAAGAGCAGTGAGATCATGAACAGTAGTTATGATTCCCGAACCAGTTTTAAATACAACCGGACAGATTTGTTCGGGAGCCCAAAGCAGATCAATATGGTACTTCTTTAAATAAAAAGGGAGAATAAACTGCTGCCATAAAATTCCTGGTATTTTCCAATTTCCATAAACTTTTTTCCAATGAGAATTGAATATTTTATACTCAACAGGAACACATTCAAATAAAAAATAATCATTATGACTATCCAATTTTTGAAGCCAGTCCATCATATTATGAAGGTATCGAGAAATCCCGGTACTGCCATTTTTAAATGCTTTTATATCAATTCCGATTCTCATATAAGTTCTATCTTCTCACAAAAATCATCAATTATTCCATTCCATTGAAATCTTTTTTCCATTTCCAGTCTTCCATCGTAATTTCTGGATGGCTTTGACAGGAATAATATTTCCAGTCTTTTTCTGATTAAATCAAGATCCTCTTCAATGTAAATATTCGATTTAAACAACTCAACATCCCCTACATTATTACAAACCACCTCTAGGCCACATGCCAGATATTCTCTAATTTTTAGTATTGCCCTGCATTGGTTTACCTCAAGCGGTTTCATATAATTTATTCCAATCCTGTGACTCGAAATAAATTCAGGCAATTCCACATGATTTAATTTACCTTTAAACTTAATCTGGTTTTCTAATCCTGAAACGCGAACACGCTGCACAAACTCCTGTTTTCTGCACCCTTCACCAACAATACTCATAACAATGTCGGGATGTTTCTCACACAATAACTCAAGCATTGGAATTAAATCACCAAAATCAGACGTTATTCCAAGTGTAGCTACATAAATAATTGATTTGTAATATGGAACAAATTCATTTACCTTCACATCAAAGAACTGCCGTGAAACTCCCTGGGCAAGATAATATAACCTGTTTTCAGGTATTTTTGCCTTAGTCTTCAGGTATCGTTTTAATTTAGGAGTATGATAGGTAATAACCGGAAAAAACCGTGGAAACAAATTGAAAAAGAAACTGAATATTCTGCCGTTCACACCCGACAGATAAGCATAATCCAGATCATCTACATCCAGTATGATTTTTTTACCCAAAAGCCTGCTTATCAATGCAGGAAAGCAGTTATTCGGAGCTGGTTTCAACGCATAAAATACTTCACAATCAATATTTTTAAAAAAAATCAGAATATTAAAAAAAACAGACACAAAAATATCAACAAACTGATTTCCGGTTGAATAACAGCTATGATATTTTATCTGATCTGAACAATATAATGATTCACCATTCTTTGATTTTCTATCTATAAATACAACATCATGCCCTTTTTGTTTCAAATGAAGCGCAATATTCCAGAACCTTATAGCACTGCCACAGGTGCTGGTAAAAGGTGATACAAGCAGGAATTTCATTTTGTGAAAAGTACTGTGAATTTACGAATACTCTGAGAAAAATTACCCCAGGAACGAAACATTCTAAAAAACATCATCAGAAGATATCCGGCTCTTCTATAATATCTTCTATAAAAAGTTTTAAGAAAATAATTCAAATCTTCATTTTTAAGCTGCGGTAACTCAACAGATGAATGATGAACAGAATCGTGATGTTCCCATTCCTTTGATAAAAAACAATTGTTGTCATCAAGAATTTTATAATAATCTGTTCCTGGTAACGGTGTGGGTACTGCAACTTGTGTAAATTCCGCATTTAGTTCAAATGCGAATTGAATTGTTTCTTCAACAGTTTCTTTTGTATCCCAGTAAAAGCCCAACATGACACAATTAAGCACATCAATACCATATTTCTTGGCAATCAAAACCCCTCTTCTTATCTCATCTTTTGTAGTACTTTTTCGTATCTTTTTCAAAATCTCATCATTTCCTGATTCAACACCATAAAGTACCATCCTGCAGCCCGCCTTTTTTAACCAGAACGCCTGTTCCTCTGTCATAAGTTGAGGCCGGCACTGTACCGAGAATGTAAAATCCAGTTTCTCTTTTACAATCAATTTACAAATCTCTACAACCCTGTTTTGTTCGATATTAAATGTATCATCATCAATACGAATTTCTTTAACACCTAAATCATTAACCAGATATTTAATTTCTCTTAAAACCCTTGGTGGCGACATCACCCTGTGTTTATGACTATATATTGTTTGAGGATAGCTGCAGTAAATACAATTAAACGGGCATCCTCGTGAGGTAATCATAGTTGCTGCAGGAAATCTTATAAAAACACTTTCATAAAATTTCCCTAAATCTAACAGATCATAGGCAGGCAAAGGAAGATTGTCCAGATCAGAAATAATATGATCGACCGGATTATTTTTAACTTCACCATTCTCTTTCCATGTTAAGCCGCTGATTTTGATTAACGGTTTTTTTTCCAGTAATGCTTTCAACAATTCAAGAACCGTATAGTCCCATTCTTTTCTCAGAATAAAATCAACACAGTCATTATTTATCTCAGTTTCATAAAGAGCCGTGACAAACGGACCAACCCATACAACGATAATTCCATTTTCTTTGGCATGCCTGCTAACCTCTATGGCCACGTTTGCATTTATATGTTCAATCATAATTACAATTGCAAACGGTGCTTCATCAACCATCCGATTTTTCGTTGATTGTAAATCCAGTTTCTGGGTTGAGCAGTGAAAATACTGTACTTCAAAGCCCGCCTCACGAAGAACCGCCGCACAGGATAGATTTTGATAACTATATGTCTGTTCTCCTGTTTCATTTAAACATGGATGACGACGGCCAGCTTTTGAAATTTTCGAATTAACAGTCCAATCAAGAACTGGCGGTGGTTCAATAAATAATACTTTTTTCATTCTTTTCTTTTCTGGCTTATTTAAATAACTGCCATTATTTGATTAAAAATATTCATAGCAGCTTTACCCGGATCTTGTGCCCCGGTTATCGGCCTGCCTATGACTAAAATCGTAGCTCCTCTTTCAATAGCTTCACGTGGTGTAGCAACACGCTTCTGATCTCCAGCACCCGATCCCAAAGGACGAATTCCTGGCGTTATTACCTCAAAATTTTGTGGAAAACTTTGTCTGATTTCCATTAAATCAGCCGCAGAACAAACTACACCATTCAATCCAGCTTCAAGTGCCATAGATAAAAGATGGCTAATGTATTGTGAAACTCCGGTGTTAACACACAACTCTTCTTTCAAAGACTCACCACTCAAACTGGTCAGTAATGTTACCCCAATAATTTTTGGCTTTTTACCTCCGGAAAATGAACCTGCAGCTTCAATTGCAGCTTCCATCATCTTCACTCCACCCTGGGTATGAATAGTCAAATAGTCCACCCCAAGCTCACATGCAGATAATACAGCTTTCGCTACAGTATTGGGTATATCATGAAATTTTAAATCAAGAAATATCTGCCGATCCGTATCACGAATAAGATCCAGTATTGATGGACCAAAACGGGTGAATTGTTCAAGACCAACTTTGTAAATACCAACCCACTCAGATGTCCTTCGAATTAAATCAACTATCTGATCCCTGGTTGTCACATTATCTAATGCAAGTGCAATATGATTACGTCTGGTTTCTCTCATTCTCTAAAAATGGTTTATTTCTGTCTATAAGACAACTAACAGTATCTCCCGAAACAGTTTTTCAGTCAAAAATGTACCCATTCAACAAATTTTACTGTTCAGATACTTTCATAACATTGATGACGGTTGTATTTTTGGTTTTTTGACTATTAAAGGAGAAATACAATATGGATACATGCCCCTGCGGGTCCAAACTTCCTTTCTCAACATGCTGTGAACCAATTATTACAGAAAAAACGCCTGCTGAAACGGCCGAACAACTTATGAGATCCCGTTATACAGCATACGTTAAAGGTGCTGTTGATTTTATTTTAAATTCTACTCTTGAAGAAAAAAGGAAAGAGTGTGATGAAAAAGCTATAAGAAACTGGTCAGAAAATTCTGTCTGGCATAAACTTGATATCATCAACACCAAAAAAGGTACTTCAGACGATACAGAAGGCGTTGTTGAATTCGAAGCAGTTTTTACTGAATCCGGAATTAAAAAAAATCTTCACGAAAAAGCTGTGTTTAAAAAAATTGATGGTTACTGGTTCTACATAGATGGAGAAATTCAAAAACCAAAACCATATATCAGAATCGATGCAAAAATCTCAAGAAACGATCCTTGCATTTGTGGCAGTGGAAAAAAGTACAAAAAATGTTGTGGTGCAGAATAATCTGCACTACTTTAAATACTTAAAATCCTGAGCCGAAAATAAGCGTCCTGAAGGTCCATTATCCTCAAGAAGTGCAGGAATTAATGCTCCAGGAATGACTGTCTCTACATCAAACATCCCGTCAGGACCACCAAGATCTGTCCGTAACCATCCAGGATCAAGATAATTAACCAACACATTTGTACCCTTTAATTCAAACGCCAAATCCTGAGAATATTTGTCTATGGATGCTTTTGAAACACTGTAAGGAGAGAGCTGCGGAACATCTCTTATCCCTGAAGTAAGATTGATTATCCGCCCAAATCCACGCTTTTTCATTTCTGCAGCAAAGGTATTGCATAAAGTAACAACCGAAAAGAAATTAATCTGAAACGTTTCAATCCACTCCTTTTTGCTAATCTCCCATATCGGTTTCCATTTGTTTTGAATTGCTGCATTGTTGTAAAGTATGTCTACTGAGCCCGGACCTTTATAGACTCCGTCTATTATCGAATCAACACCATCAGGTGTCGACAATTCACCATAAACAACATGAGTTTTTATACTATATTTTTCCAGCTCCTTAAGCGTCTCATCCAAATGTGAGATTTCTCTCCCATGTACAATTATATTACATTTCAGAGCTGCCAACCCTAATGCTATCTGCTGCCCGATTCCTCTGCTCGAACCGGTTACAAGAGCCCATCTGTTCTCAAGAGATATCATTTTTCCCCCAATACTTGTTAAATCTACTCAAATCTTAATTTGGATTTTGTGACGGACTATTTTTTACTTCTTTAGCTAAAAGTTAAAAGATCGTCCGTCCCAAAATTCAAAAACAATATAATTCCATTCTGAATCAATCCTTTGAATAACAATATTAATAAAATTAAACACCCCTTTTAATTCCTTTATTTCGTGTTATCATAACCTTTTTCGTTGGTCATAATGGATCACATCTTGCATATATTTTCAGTCAGTAATTTAATTTGGATTTAATTCAGCATCAACAAAATAAATTTGATATAATTTACCAGATCCTGGTAACTCATATTGAAAACAGTTTTGAAAAATTCTACACAAATTAATACCTTGATAATATCAATCTTTAAAACTAATTTGCTTAAACTGCTGAATCTCAGCAAACAATTGAACTGTTTTTTTTATTTGAAAGACATCAATGGCAGTATCTTTTTAAGGAGGGCCTGATGAGCGATTCAACCTATTATTATGGAACCGATCTGGATCTGTCAGAACCGATTTTTTTAAAAGCTGGCCCTCTTTCTCTTCTATATCATGATGGAATGATACGTTCAATCCGATTCGGCGAACACGAAATTGTAAAACGAATCTATATGGCTCTGCGAGACCAGTTCTGGAATACTATAAATCCAATAATTTCCGATACATTTGTCGATATTAAAAAATCTTCTTTTCAAATATCTTTCAGATCTGAACACCATAAAGATGATATACATTTTTCATGGAAAGGAAATATTACGGGAAACGATGATGGAAGTATCATGTTCTCTATGAAAGGGAAGGCTCAATCTACATTTAAACGCAACAGAATCGGTTTTTGCATTCTTCATCCTATAGATACCTGCGCAGGCCGTGCATGCACTATTGAGACAACAGATGGTACTCTTCGTGAAGAAACATTTCCCATATTTATTAATCCATGGCAGATATTTCAAAATGTACGCTCCATATCTTATCCGGCCAGTCCTCCGGGCAGAGTAACAATATCCTTTACAGGAGACACTTTCGAGACTGAAGACCAGCGAAACTGGACCGATGCTTCATACAAAACTTATTCTACTCCACTATCAATACCCATCCCCGTTACAGTTAAAAATGGAACCGAAATTTTTCAGTCCGTTACACTAAAAACTGACACTGTTCAAGTACCAGATATTTATGTCCCAAAACCTCTCGAAATTCATATCCCACCCAGAAACAAGTATCAACACTACGTTCCAGATGTGGGAACCATGCTTCGTGAAAACCATACCCTTAATCCGAAATCATTGGAACTGCTCAACACCCTCTCTCTTTCTCATATTCGTGTAAATATCGATCTTGATGATGAAAACGTGGTAAAAAAAATGGAAAGTGCAGCCAGTATCTGCACACATCTGGCTTTACCATCAGAATTAGCTCTCTATTTCACCTCTTCCGATGAATCTGAACTTAAATTACTCAAACAACTGCTTAATACAACTCAAATTCCGGTTCGCCGTTTTCTTATTTACAGAAAAGGTTTTCCCGTAACTCCCGCAGAAACAATTATCAATGCAGCTACTATATTGAAATCACACTCTCCTGTTTCAATGATCTGCTCAGGTACAGATCATTATTTTGTAGAGATTAACAGAAATCATCCTCCATCCAGTCTGCTTGATATGATCTGCTTTTCAGCCACACCGCAGGTACACACATTTGATAATGCTGCATTAATGGAAAATTTACCCGGTTTTTCTGAAACACTTAAGTCGTTGGCACTATTTCAAGATAAAGCTCTTTGTGCCATCACACCTGTTACGTTACGTCCAAGAAAACGTCCTGATAAACCTCAAAAATTTAATGGTTACGATCCAAGGCAAAAAGGTTTGTTCTGCGCTGCATGGACCCTGGGATGCCTTATATACTGTATCAAGGGAGGTGTTTCGAGCCTTACGTTTTTTGAAACCACAGGAGACGGTGGCCTTATGCCTGCTGATGGGAAATCTGTTTTTCCGGTTTATCATGTCCTGGCAAATTTTCGTGAGATGAACAATGCATTCGCTCAAATCTGCATCTCTTCAGATCCATCCCGGCTTGCCTGTGTAGTGCTTTACAAAGGCATTTCAATGCTTATGCTGCTGGCTAATCTCACAGATACACCTCAACATGTAACCATTTTCAATTTACCAGGATCAATCAACATTGTCAATCTTGATGAAAACAGTTTTGATGAAGCCGTCGAATTTCCTCTACAGTGGAGATGTAAAAAGGGTGAAACACGTAATGTTAACGGTCCGTTTCATGTCATAGACATATTGCCATACGGAATTACCCGGATTGAAGCCTTTACAACCGAACAGTGATTTCCTGTTGTTTTTACGTTTCATAAAAAACTGCGGCCAAATGCATTTTTTCAAAACTTGTGAAATACCAAAACCAAAAAACGCGCTCAACGGCGATCTTTGCCGAAACTCATTTGGCAAGCATCTTTCAATTGACTGATTTGCAGCCTCTAAGTAGTTTTATGTTTACAACTACCAAGCTTTAACCGGGCATAAAACATATCAATCAATTAACAACCTGCATTCTGGCTCAAATCATGAATTGATTAACAGTATTATTATCTGTAATCAGGTTTCGCACTTGACTCGGTATAACATGAGTTATGTCAAATAGAAAATGTTTCTGTTTTTAAATTCTCAAGGTCTGAACCACTTGGGATTTGAAATGCCTGTAATCCAAATTCAGGTAAAATTGCCAGAAGATGATCAAAAATATCTGCCTGAATCCCTTCGTATACCGCCCACCTTACATCATTTGTAAATACATAGATTTCCAGTGGAAGCCCATTGGTAGATGGATCCAACTGCCTGATCAGAAAAGTAAGTTCCTGATGAATTCCGGAATGATTATGTAAATATGATTCGCAATAAGCCCTGAATGTACCCACATTTGTCAGATGACGTCCATTCACAGGTATACTTAGTTCCGAGCTGCTGTACAATGAAGAGTTTGTTTTATTGATCTCTTCCTGTTTTCTTTTCAAATAATCCTTAAGAAGCCTGATTTTCATCAGTCTTTCAATCTCGTCCGGTTTTAAAAACCGGATAGTTCTGATATCAATCAAAATCGACCTCTTGATTCGTCGTCCACCTGTCTCACTCATTCCTCTCCAGTTTTTAATGAAGAAGAAACCAGTTCGTATGCTGGAATGGAAGTAATGGTTTTGTCCCAGTTCCGAACCCTTACAGTTGTCAAGGAAAGGTCTATCACATCACCATCCGCTGCATGTTTCGGAATTTCTACCCAATCGCCTTTTCTGACAAGATCCATTGTCGTTAACTGTACGCCGGCTACAAAACCAAGAATCGAATCTTTGAATACAAGCATCAAAATTGCTGTAAATGCTCCCAAACCAGAGATAAAAACAAGCGGGCTCTTTCCTGCTATCTGACTGATTACCAATATCAAGGATAGCAATAATACGGTTATCTTGATTGCCTGAACAAAGCCTCTGATACTTATCCTTTTCGAAATCTCATTTTCTTCAAAAACATCCTGAACCACATTCAGCAATGCTGCAAATACAGAATAACCGGTAACTATATAATAGATATTTACGGCTTTTGACAATATCATAAACAGCTCGGTATCAGCATCCAGAATTACTGGTATTCCCAAACTTATCACTGAAGCAGGCAAAAGGTGAAAAACACGACTGATTACCTTCCTTTGTATCAGATAATCATCCCATGTAAATCTGGTTTTCTTACTGACCTTTGTAAACAGAGGAAGAAAGATCCTGTAAGTAATCTGATGAAGCAGCATAGCTGCTCCAACTAACAACAAAAGTTTAATTACATATTGTGGTACCGGAATTAATTCCAGATTAAACATTGGTAAACCTGCCAGCTTCCAGAGTTAAAAAAATGTGTAAATATCCTTACAAACAACACACCCGTATTGCATCAGAATCCTTGCAGAAATGACATGCGGCTAATATCTTAAACCGGTTTTGCAGAAATAAAACCAGCCTATAAATTCAACTTCTGACTGATTATTTGTCAATATCAGACCATCTGATCTTACGGTGCCTGACAGGTCCACAATCGGGAACATTATTTGGCCAATTTGTGAATCTGGTCTTCTGTGAAATATTCATATATTCCAAAACACCTATAAGCGCATACATTCTGTTTTACCGAACACTACTTTAATACTAAAATAATTAATTATAAAAAAACTATCCAGTTTCAAACCAGTCCGTATAAATCTATGATTTTACAATTAACCTGGTAATAGACTGAAAATCATCAAAACACCATTGCACAGGTCAGATACAGGAATTGTAATCGGGGCTCAGGTAAAAATAACAAAAATGCCGGATGTTTAAAATCCGGCATTAGACTTATCTACGAGACTGTTCATCTTAAGTAAATATTAAACAACTCCTTGTGCGATCATGGAATCTGCTACTTTGATGAAACCACCAACATTGGCTCCATTTACATAATTTATAAAACCAGATGAATCTTTTCCATAAGTAACGCATGTTTCATGAATATTTTTCATGATTGATTTCAATCTGTTGTCAACTTCTTCACGACTCCAGGGCAACCGCATTGAATTTTGAGTCATTTCAAGCCCGGAAACAGCTACACCACCTGCATTGGCAGCTTTACCTGGCCCATATAAAACCTTATTATTAATAAATACTTCAACAGCTTCAGGTGTAGAAGGCATGTTTGCTCCCTCACCAATTGCCATACACCCGTTTTTAACAAGACACCCGGCATCTTCTTTGTTTATCTCATTTTGTGTTGCACATGGAAGGGCAATATCACATGGAACTTCCCACGGTCGTCTGCCTTCATGGTATTCAGCCTTAAATTTTTCTGCATACTCGTGGATACGTCCACGTTTTTGATTTTTTAATTCCATTATGAAATCAAGCTTTTCTTCGCCAATACCATCTTTATCATAAATGTATCCTGTTGAATCCGAAACGGTTACAACTCTTCCACCCAACTGGATTACTTTCTGCACTGCAAACTGAGCAACATTGCCTGAACCAGATATTGCAACACTTTTACCTTCAAAATTAACTTTACGGGTTGAAAGCATCTGTTCAGTAAAATAAGCTACCCCGTAACCAGTCGCTTCAGGACGAATCAGGCTTCCTCCCCACTCTATCCCTTTTCCAGTCAAAACTCCTGTAAACTCATTTTTAATCCTTTTGTACTGGCCGAACAAGTAACCGATTTCTCTTCCACCAACACCTATATCACCTGCCGGGACATCTGTTTGCGGCCCGATGTGTCGATACAATTCTGTCATGAAACTCTGACAAAACCGCATGACTTCATTATCAGATTTGCCTTTTGGATCAAAATCTGCCCCACCTTTTCCACCCCCCATCGGAAGTGTAGTCAAACAGTTCTTAAAAACCTGTTCAAAAGCCAGAAATTTAAGAATACCTAGGTTAACTGAAGGATGAAAACGGAGTCCTCCTTTATACGGACCTATTGCACTGTTCATCTCAATACGAAATCCCCGATTAACCTGGATTTCACCTTTATCATCAAACCAGGGAACCCTGAACATGATAACCCTTTCGGGTTCAACAATTCTTTCGAGTATTTTGGCACTTTTATACTTGGGATTTTCCTCAATAAACGGAATCAATGATTCTGCTACTTCCTGAACAGCCTGATGAAACTCCGGTTCTCCAGGATTACGTGAAATTACTTTATTCATAAAATCATTAATTTGAATATCAAAAACATTAGCCATTTAAAAACTCCATTAACAATAACAAATTGACAATTTTCAGATAACTTGAAACCGAAACAAGCATTTCATCAAAACTGCAACCAATATAATAGATCAAAATTCGATATAACTGATTTTGGTGAAAAATACGTGAAACACTTATAAATTTTTGTTGTTACCTGGATTTTATCAGCAATTTTAAATCTCAATTATATTGTTTCGAATGGCAAATTTTACCATATCAACTGTTGTTTTCAGATTAAGTTTCTGCATAATATGATTTTTATGACTCTCCACAGTCCGAACACTTATAAAGAGTTCGTCTGCAATCTCTTTATTCGTATACCCCAGAGCCCAAAATGTAAGCACTTCCCTTTCCCGCTTACTTAACTCATTAACCAGGAATCTTTTCTTTTCATCACCCTTTTTTATACTATCGATGTAATCGTATATAAGAAGTTCCGTGATTGGCTTGCTAAAATAGTCATATCCGTTTCTTATGGTAAAAAGTGCCTGAATCAAATCACATTCTGTACTGTCTGAAGATAAAAGTCCTTTTGTGCCAGACTTGATTGCCCTGAAAACAGTTTCACGTTTTATGTGCTGTGTTATTGCAAGAATTGTAATTTCCGGAGAAAACTGTCTTACCCTGTTCAGTAAATTAACCGACGCATTTTCATTATCCTGCATCGTAAATATAAGAATCTGTGGTTTATTTCTACCCAAAAAATCGATTAGTTCGGCTTCTGTTTTGCAATCTGCTACTAAATCAAATTCACTTCTTTTTTTAACAACAGTTTTTACCCCTTCCAGAAGAAGCGTTTCAAGCGGATCGTAAACTACAATTTGACAACTTATCATTTAACCCTGGAAGTAAATAATACCAACACGTTTTCTACCATACATCTGAACACATATCGGCTGAGCTGCTCTCACATGCACAAAACAACTTATTTTCTCGATACATGGTAAACCATTGAATATGATACGGCTTTGAATACTGTGAAAGCGGTAGTTAGGTAATGGTTTTTTATTAATAGTAGACAAAACACATCATATACTTCTTTTTAATATCCATTTTTTTCAACTTGTTAGATTATTAATTGTGTTTAAACGTCATCCTTTGGACATCAATACCCTTGACAGCTTTAAGTTCCTCAACAAACTCTGTAAGCTTTTGTTCATTTCCAATAAATTCAACAATTAACAACCCATTGGGAGAGCATGTCTCATCTGATAATTCGTGGAGGCCGATTCTTGTTTTAATAAAACAACCAAACTCGGTTAATACACTTTGTACCTGAGGTACATGTGTAACACGATTAGTAATATGAACACCAACAATAAAATGAACACTGCTGTTTTCCATAGTATCTCCTTACAACTAAATTACCTGAACCCTTGCACAAACAGATCAAGGGCTTTCGGGAACATTTGCGAGGTACTGGTTCCAGACCTGCTCGGCACGTTGGGTATCACCTTTTTCCTGCAAAGCTTTATGAAGATTTGTTGATATATATTTCTGTTCTTCTTTTTTTGAAGGGTCAAGATTGTAAAGTGCCCGACGGAACATTTCAACGGCCCTGTTATATCTTTTTTGCTGCAGATATATAACACCAACACGATTTTGTAATTCGGAAATCCGTGGGTGATGTGGAAATTTTTCGAAATATTTGAGATAATATTGAATTGAATTTTCTGGCGAATTAAGAAATTCCAATTCTGCCAATCTCAACCAGCTTTCTCCAGAATAAGAACCATCAGGAAAAATCGCCAGATAATTTAAAAACACCTTTTGAGCATCAATAATATTTGTTCCATTATCAGCCTTTAATCTTCCAATTGAAAACAATGCATCTTCACGACGTAACTTTGAAGCAGTCTGATTATCAAATATCTGTTTATAAAATTTTATGGCTTTTTGCCATTTTCCATTTTTTTCAAATTTCTGGGCTTTAAGATAAATTTCCTCGGTTTCATCATTTTCAGGTAAAGTCCCTTCACGAATATTTTTAGCTACGATTTCTGGAACAATTTGTACCTTTTTATCTCCTTTATCTCCTTTATATTCTTTTTCTTTTTTATTCGTTTTTACATTCTCCTGCCTGGCAATTGCAGGTTTCTCAGTTTCGATATTTACCCTTCTTTTGCTCCCGGGTTTTCTTGCGACTTTTATTTTTTCAGTTTTTTCCAATCCAAACTCTATTAGCTGAACAGGCTCATTTTGAATAATGTTGACCGTTGTATCAATTGATGAAAAACCGCTTTTGGCTACATTAATATGATACAACCCGGTTGGCTGACGAATCACCAGAGGTGAAAATCCAACAAATTTTCCATTAATTTTAATTTCTGCTCCAGATATATTTGACGTTATCCTGAGCACCTGATATCCAAGCAGTTGATCAATAGATGGCGTCTGCATCACCTCTTCTCTGCTGATAACTGTACCACCATCCCGAACTCTGTACTTGTTTGACACATGATCAAAAAAGATACTTTGCCCCGCCTTTAGAATTGTATCTCCAAATACTGTCGATTCGATTTTTACGGATCCTTCAAAAACTTTCGTTGAAATTTTTCCCATTTCATCAGGTTCAACCCTGAAATATGTCCCCTTGACAACGACTTCATAATCAGGAGTACACACCCTGAAATCCTGTTTTTCTGTACGTTGGTTAACAATAAAACTTGCTTTGCCGCTTTTTTCATTTCGATTTCTGTCGAAATTCACTTTATAGTGTGCACAATTCTCAGTAACATTAGACAAGAGCAAATCTGTTTGATCTTCCAATTCAATTATTCCATGGTCGTTTACAAGCGTTGCCCTGCCATTCTTGACTGAATTAAATTTTCTATTCAATAATTTTGCTGAATTATTGTGAACAGCCATTTCACCCTGTACCTGGTAAACAATCGTAGGAATAGAATCACCTTCAAAACTGTTTATTCTGTATCCATTTAAACCAATTATAGCAAGTACCGATCCGGCAACAACAATAGCACCTTTTTTAAATAATGAAACATAATTGGCTATTATATGCCAGAAAGGCTGTTTTTCCAGATCCAGATTTTCCTTTTCAGCTTCAATCGTTTTTAATAGATTATCTTCAATTTTTTCCCATTTACCCTGTGGAAGTATCTGATCCTTAAGTAGAACCTGGTCAATAAAATCCAGCTTTAATGATTTTTTCAGATTATAATTCATGTGCTCTTCAGAATTTTCAAACTGCACAGGAACTGGTATATTTTCTTCTTTTAATACAGGTACCCAGCTATCACCCGTCTCAACATCATAAATTTTTAAAAAAAGCATTTTTTCGAGCTTTTCCCATTCACCGGGCAAAAATTCCTGCTCAGAACTTTTTAATACCTGTTCCCATTCAGGAATTGATGAGATTTCGTTGATGCTCCGTTCCAGTTTTGATTCCAATAAATCCCATCTTATTCTTTGCGGATCCTGCTCGGTTTTAATACAATCATTAATCGGCTCTTCATATTCTTTAAACTGGGTAATATATGAAAACAGATCTCTACTCAATTGATCAAGTTTTTCCAGCGAGACTATCTCATCCATTTTGAGAACAGAAAGACCTCCAAGCTTTTCTGCTTCAAAAATGCGACTAAAGAGTCTGGATTCTACTAATTTGTAATCAACAGCAGAATCACTCAGCTCCCTTCGCAGTTCCTGCGCAAACCAGAAAAGTTTGTTCTTTCTATTTTCCATTTTTAGTCCAGATTATCCAGAAATTCTCTTATATGTTTACGAGCTGTAAACAATCTCGATTTAACAGTTCCTTCAGGAATTGCCATAATCGAAGCTATTTCAGCAAGATCCATTTCTCCATAAATATTCAATATTAGTGGAATTTTAAGTTTAAAATCAATTGTTTCCAAAGCCTGCTCCACAAGATCCTTCAATTCAAGATGTTTAAGGCAACCCATTTCTCTCGATTGTACCATGTTTTCAACAGCATCAAGATTAATTGTGTCTTTAGGAGAAATCCTTTTTTCTGCTTTCTGATATCTCCATCTTCTGGTGCATACATGTATAACCACTCTGTGAAACCATGTCTTAAATGATGAATCTCCATGAAATGTTTTCAAAGATAGATATATCTGAAAAAAAACCTCCTGTATCAAATCCTCATGATCTCCGTGCGGTCCTGTTATTTTGTAGATCAAGTTGTATGCATAGGATCGATACATGTAAAAGATCTCTTTAAATGCAACCTGATTACCAGATTTGCATTCATTCAACAATTCCTGTGTCGGTTCCAGGAGTGTCTTATTCATATGCTTTACCTGTCCTTAGAAATTCGTGATACCCCTCTGGCCAAAACATATACGTAATCCACACAAATTAGTAGTATTCAATATTTCAATGGTTCGATTCTTGATGTGGAACGAAAAATTCCACACTTTAACGAGGGATATACAAATTTCTGACTTTTATTTCAAAATCTCATTAATGATTATCTTTATTATATCATCCGTGCCGACACTGTCAACTTCTGCATGAAAAGACCTGACAATTCTATGGCGCAGAACCGGGTAAGAAGCTTTTTTCAAATCAGAAATATCCGGAGAGGGTCTGTTATCAATAAGAGCGTACGCTTTTGAAGCAAGTATTAAATTTTGTGAAGCTCGGGGACCAGCTCCCCATGTAATCAATTTTTTCACTTTTTCAGGACATTCAACCGATGAAGGACGCGTAGCGCGCGCAAGTTTCACTGCTGCATTAACCAGAGAATCTGTAACCGGAACTCTCCATACAAGATTTTTAAATTTCTGGATTTCATCCAAAGAAACTACAGGTTCAATTTCTTCTTCTGAAACAGATGTTGTTGAACGAACTATCTGCAGCTCTGATTCAAAATCCGGATAATCGATAAGAACCGAAAACATGAATCTATCCTGTTGCGCTTCTGGCAACGGATATGTGCCCTCCTGCTCAATGGGATTTTGTGTTGCCAATACCCAAAATGGTTTAGGCAGCGGATATGTTTTTCCTGAAGAAGTAATTTCCTGTTCCTGCATTGCTTGCAACAATGCTGATTGTGTTTTTGGCGGTGTCCGGTTAATTTCATCTGCCAGTACAATATTACTGAATATTGGTCCATGTACGAATTTCAAACTACGCCCACCCGTTGAACGATCTTCAAAAAGTATTTCCGAACCGGTAATATCAGAGGGCATAAGATCAGGAGTAAACTGAATCCTGTTGAAATCAAGATCAAGGCATTTTGCAAGGCTTTGAACCAGCATTGTTTTTGCAAGACCTGGTACACCAATTATAAGGCAATGTCCACCTGTTAAAAAACCCGCAATCAGATCGTTTATTATATTCTGTTGGCCAATTATCTTTTTTTTCAGTTCTCCTTTAATTTTTTCGACAGTTTGTGCAAACTGCTCTAATATCTCATTTTCATCTTTTATGGAATGCTTCATCTTTTACCCTTCCTGTAATGCCCCTCGTTCAAGTTTTTCCCTGACACTACTCAACTCTTCAATATTTATTTTTGTACAGAAAAAATAGTAAAGGCCAATTGCTGTTACTGTAAAATAACCAATAGCATGATACAGAATTGCAATTGCACCAGCCTTCTCAAGTTCCATTCCCAGAAAGGACAATCCCTGAAGAAGGACTGCGTGAAGTGTACCAATATATCCAGGTGATAACGGAATAACTGCACCAAAAGCTGCAAACGCAACCCCAAACATACTTCCAAGGATACCGAAAGCAGCTTCTCCATTTGCAAGTAACAGCATGATCAATACCTGGCAAAGTACTACTGATAATGATAAAACGCAAACTGAAAACACTTTTCTGCCCGAAAATACCCATTCCAGATTGGATATCAACTCTTTGCTCACCTTTTGAACTCTGACACGCAACTTAACAGGCAATATCTTTGTCATGCTGGTCATAACCCTCATACCAAAACCAGGATATATAGAATAAAATATAAAAACCAGGATGATACCACAGAATAATCCTGATGCAATTAATGCATACCCTACCAGGCGATTCAAATCGCTTCTTGAAAATACAGGAATAAAAAAGAATGCTAAAAAAACAAGTGCATCCAGAACACGTTCTATAATTAAAGATCCTGCACTTTGAGCGAATGTAAATCCGTCACGCTTCCATAACAACACCGCCCTGGCTGCTTCTCCAAGACGTGCGGGAAATATGTTGTTAATCATAAACCCAATCATTACGA